>CAIOHT010000135.1 GCA_903858185.1 uncultured Caulobacterales bacterium | reverse complement strand
TAGGGTTCGCTCAGGTTGTTGATCTTGGCCAGTTCGGCGCGGGTCGAGCCCATGGCGCGGGCGACCGCGTCGAGCCCCTGCCCCTCCTTGACGGTGTAGGTCTTGGGCCGGCCATCGATATCGACGACCTTGCCGGGAGCGAGCGTGACGATCTTGGTGACGGTCGTCGGGACCGGTGGCGGGGTCGGTGTGGCGCGCTCGGTGCGGATCACGGGCGGCGGCGCAGCTTCGGGCGTGACCGGGCGCGGCGCGGGCGGCGGCAGGTCAGCCGCCTGCACGGGGGTCGGCGCCGGAGTCGGCCGGGCCGGCGGCAGTGGATCGGACGGGGGGACGGATAGTCCCGGCGGCAACGGGTCGCCCATTTCGTCGGCCTCGGCCGGCGGCAGCCGCTGGGGCGCCGTCTGGGCCTGGACGGGGAAGGACGGCCTGGCCATCTGCGGGCCCGTGCCGGGGGCCGCGCCCTCGACGGTCGGATAGGCCGGTGTGGAGGCGCAGGCAGTCGTGGCGGCTGCAACGAGGGCCATCAGGGCGGTGCGGGAAAGGAAATGCGTCATCGCCGGTCCGTTTCTGTATCCGGATGGTGTCGTCCCGGCGGCCTTAAGCCCGCGTTAACCGCGAGATTGATCCGCCGGTTGAAGGGGTTGCGGAATTCAGCGCCCGTCGTACTCAAGTCCCGAGATTCAGGGACCTTTGAGCCTCAAATGAGGCGAAACGCGGCCTGCGACCAGTGACGAAATCGTTAGATCAGAGTTCGCGGGCGACGCCGTCGAGCAGCGGCACAAATCGGACATCGCCGAGCAGCTCCACCTTGAAGCCGCCCTGCCCGTCACCGGCGTAGCGCCGCAGGCTCTGCACCGGCCCCTTGCCGATCGGCGCGACCAGCACGCCGTTGGGCTTCAGCTGGGCCAGCAGCGTCCTTGGCTCTTCCGGCGCGGCGGCGGTGACCATGATCCGGTCGAACGGCGCCTGTTCCGCCCAGCCTTCCCCGCCGTCGCCAAACCGGGTGATGACATTGACAAGCCCCAGCGTCTTGAACCGCTCCTCGGCCTCGCGCATCAGCGTCCGGTAGCGCTCGACGGTGTAGACCAGCCGCGACAGCCGCGAGAGGATCGCCGTCTGGTAGCCGGAGCCGGTGCCGATCTCGAGCACCCTGGCGCGGGGTTCCAGCGTAAGGGCCTGGGTCATCAATCCGACGATGAAGGGCTGGCTGATCGTCTGGCCACAGGCGATGGGCAGGGCCGAATCCTCGAACGCCCGCTCCTTGAACAGGTCCGGCGTGAAGATCTCCCGCGGCGTGCGTTCGATGGCGTCGAGCACGCGCGGATCGGTCACCCCCTGCGAGCGGAGGGCGAGGATCAACCGCGCCATGCGCGTCTGCGAGGTTTCGGGCTCGTCGGTCATCAGCTCTTCGGCGGGACGCCTCCGATGAGGCCCTTGAGCTTGTTCACCGATTCCCTGTGCGTGAGGTCGATATGCAGCGGCGTGATCGAAATCTTGCCCTCATATATCGCCTTCAGGTCAGTGCCGTCCTCCGGCCTGGACAGTTTCCCGGAGAAACCCATCCAGTAGTAGTCGCGGCCGCGCAGATCGGTGCGCTTGTCGAAGGTGCGGATATGGGTGTCGCGGAAGCCCTGGCGGGTCACCTCGACCTCGGTCACCTCGGCCGGGGGGCGCGAGGGGAAGTTGACGTTCATCACCACGTCGACCGGCCAGCCCACTTCCAGCAGGCGCCGAACGATGCCGGGGCCGAAGTGCTCGGCTGTCTCCCAGTAGGGCACGACCTCGTCGTGAAAGGCGAGCATCGACTGGCTGAGGGCGATGGACGGGATGCCCAGGGCCATGCCCTCGATCGCGCCGGCGACGGTGCCCGACAGGGTCACGTCCTCGGCGATGTTCTGGCCGCGATTGACGCCGGAGAGGACCAGGTCCGGCCCGACGCCTTCGATCAGCTCCCGCACACCCAGCATGACGCAGTCAGTCGGCGTGCCGGCGACGGCCCATTTGCGTTCGCCCTCCTTTCGCACCCGGATCGGGTCCGCGAGCGTCAGGGCGCGGCTGGCGCCGGACTGCTCGTACTCGGGCGCGACGATCCAGACGTCATCGGTCAGCGCCCGCGCGATCTTTTCAAGCGTCCGCAGGCCCTCGGCGTGGATGCCGTCGTCGTTGGTGAGGAGAATTCTCATGCCCGATCCGGGACGCTTACGCGCCCGGCTCCAGATGTGTAAGGCCGCCCATGTAGGGCTGCAGGACGTCCGGAACGGCCACCCGCCCGCCCTCGTCCTGGTAGTTCTCCAGCACGGCCACCAGCGTCCGGCCGACCGCAAGGCCGGAGCCGTTCAGGGTGTGGACGAACCGCGTACCCTTTTCGCCGCGCTTCTGGCTGCGGGCGTCCATGCGCCGGGCCTGGAAGTCGCCGCAGTTGGAGATCGAACTGATCTCGCGGAACGTATTCTGCGACGGCAGCCAGACCTCCAGGTCGAAGGTCTTCTTCGCGGTAAAGCCCATGTCGCCGGTGCACAGCAGCATGGTGCGGTAGGCGAGGCCGAGCTTATCCAGCACCATCTGGGCACTGGCCACCATGTGGTCGTGCTCGGCCGCCGACTGCTCGGGCGTGGTGATCGCCACCAACTCGACCTTCTGGAACTGGTGCTGGCGGATCATCCCGCGCGTGTCCCGTCCGGCCGAACCGGCCTCAGAACGGAAACACTGGGTCAGGGCGGTCAGGCGGAGGGGAAGTTCCTCCTCGTCGGTGATCTGTTCGCGGACGAGGTTGGTCAGGGAGACCTCGGCGGTAGGGATGAGGTAGTGCTCCCCCGTGGTCCTGAAGAGGTCTTCCTCGAACTTCGGCAACTGGCCGGTGCCGAACAGGGCCTGCTCCTTGACCAGCACAGGCGGGCTGACCTCGGTGTAGCCGTTCTGCGTGGTCTGCAGATCGAGCATGAACTGGCCGATGGCCCGTTCCAGCCGGGCCACGCCCTTCCTCAGCACGACGAAGCGCGAGCCGCTCATCCGGGCTGCGGCCTCGAAGTCCATGCCACCCAGGCCCGCGCCGATGTCGACGTGGTCGCGGGCGTTGTTCATCCGGCGCGGCTCGCCCGAGCGCGACTGCTCGACGTTTCCGGCCTCGTCGCCGCCGGCCGGGACGATCGCGTCCGGAATGTTGGGCAGGCCGGCCAGCAGGTCGCGCAGCGCCTTGCCGACCGCCGCTTCCGTCTCGGCCGCCGCAGCCATCTCGGCCTTCAGCGCCTCGACCTTGGCCATCAGGGCGGCGGCCTTCGCCTCGTCCTTCTGCGCCTTGGCCTGGCCGATCAGCTTGCTGGCCTCATTGCGGCGCGACTGGGCCGTCTGCACGGCGGTCTGCGCCGCGCGCAGCTTCTGATCGAGATCCAGCAGGGCCGGCGTCTGCGCGGACAGGCCACGGGACTTCCAGCCGGCGTCGAAGGCGGTCGGATTGTCGCGAATGGCCTTGATGTCGTGCATGGGGAGAACGCCGGCTGGAGTGAGGCGCTTTCTCTAACGGGCGTCGGGGGCGTTGCAAAGCGGCCCTGCGTGGTTCGAGACGCTCGCTTGACGCTCGCTCCTCACCATGACGAATACCGGCGCAACGCCCCCCGCCCGTCATCCTGAGGAGCGATCCCTCAGGATCGCGTCTCGAAGGACGCAAACTGTTGAATCGCGACCCTTTGACGTCAGACCGGCACGATATCGGTCCCGGCCGCCTCATCCTGCTTCTTCCGCCGACGCTCGATCAGCCAGACGCACCAGATCGAGGCCTCGTAGAGCAGGCAGATCGGGATCGCGAGCATCAGCTGGCTGATCGGGTCGGGCGGGGTGAACAGGGCCGCTACCACGAACACGGCGACGATGGCGTAGCGACGCCCCTCGCGCAGCATGTTGCTGTTGACCAGGCCGGCCAGGCCCAGCAGCGAGACCACCACCGGCAGCTGGAAGCACAGGCCGAACGCCAGCAGCAGGGTCGTCACCAGGGTCAGGTAGTCGGAAACCTTGGGCGTCAGGGCCACGTCGACCGCCGTCGTGGAGAGCTCCTGGCTCAGGGAGAACCACATCACGAACGGCAGCATGAAGTAGTAGACCATCGCCCCGCCGATCGTGAACAGGATCGGGGACGCTGACAGGAACGGCAGGAAGGCCATCCGCTCCTTCTTGTAGAGCCCCGGCGCGACGAAGGCGTAGACCTGCCAGGCCAGCACCGGGAAGGTCAGCACCAGGGCCCCGAAGCCGGCCATCTTCATCTTGGTGAAGAAGAACTCCAGCGGGGCGGTGAAGATCAGCTCCAGCTTCTGGGTGTCGGCGGCCGGCAGCTCCTTGAGCCCGATCATCACCTTGATCAGGTCGAAGGCATGTTTGAGATCGAACGGATTGTGGTTCGGCATGGCCTTCTGCGCCTCGATCAGGGCGTTGGCCTTCACGAAGGGCTGCAGCAGGAAGGTGTAGATCTCGTTGGAAAAGGCGAAGCAGATCCCGAAGGCGATGATCACCGCGCCGACACAGATGATCAGTCGCTTGCGCAGCTCGACCAGATGATCCAGCAGCGGCGCGCGGGACGCCTCGATCTCGGCGTCGTCAGGGTTCAGCTCGTCGCTCACGACGGCGTCTCCGCCTTCTTGCGCGGCGCGCGCGGCTTGCGGACGGGGGCCGCTTCCTCGACGATCGCGGCGGCTTTCGGCGCGCGCTTGCGCTTCGGCTTTTCAGGCGGGGCGATGGTCTCCACCACCGCTTCCGGCTCGGGCTGATAGCTGACGGGCGGAAACTGCACCGCGCCACCCTGCAGGCTGGCGTCGATGTCGGCGAAGACCTGTTCGCTCGCCGCGTCGCGCAGCGGGTTCATATAGTTGCCCGAGCGCAGCGCCTCGACCTCCTTGCGCAGGTCGTCCAGCTCCGACTGCCGCGCCATCTCGTCGAAGCTGGCGCGGAACTCGTTGGCCATGCTGCGCATCTTCGACACGAACTGGCCAAGCTTGCGCAGCATCCCGGGCAGGTCCTTGGGACCCACCACGATCAGCGCGACCAGGGCGATGACAAAGATTTCGGACGAACCGATACCGGGCAGCATGGAGGCGGCCTTAAGCCCGCGCGCGGGGCGCGATCAAGGGCGAAGTTCCAGGACCGTCAGTTGACGATCTTGTCCTTCTCGGTTTCGGAGCGGGGCAGCGGCTTGGCGGGGTCTTCGTCGACCTTGGCGCCGTCACCCTTCAGGCCGTCCTGGAAGGCGCGAATGCCCTTGGCGGCGTCGCCCATCAGGCCGGACAGCTTGCCGCGTCCGCCGAAGACCACGGCCACGACCGCGATCACGATCAGCCAGTGCCAGATACTAAATCCACCCATCATGGCGGCGCTTCTCCTTGAGGCGGGACGGGCGGTCGCCCGCAGCTATTGATTGTTGCAGCCAATATAGGCGGTTGCGGGGCCTGTCGCCAATTTAAAGGGTGGACACTGTTGTGCGGGGTTCGAGCCCCGGATCAAGTCCGGGGTCGCCGGAGGCTCGCTCCCCACCAAGACGAACAGCGTTGCAACCCACCCCTGCCCGTCATCCCGAGGAGCGGACCCTCAGGTCCGCGTCTCGAAGGACCTACCCCGGCTCCGTCTCGCCGACATAGTCCTGCACGAATTCCGGCGTTTCCGTCTCACCGCCTTCGAAGTCCAGCGCGTCCTCGTCCTCGCCGGGGCGCGAGGGATCGGGCACGGCGAAGCCCGGCGGCAGGTCGAGGCCAAGCAGGCCGGCGGCCTTCATCTCTGCCATGCCCGGCAGGTCAGCGAGACTGACGAGGCCGTAGTGTTCGAGGAAGGCGTCGGTCGTGCCGTAGGTCACCGGCCGGCCCGGCGTGCGGCGACGTCCGCGCATCCGCACAAGTCCGAGTTCCAGCAGGATGTCGAGCGTCCCGCTGCTGGCCTGGACCCCGCGCACGGCCTCGATTTCCGCCCGGGTGACCGGCTGGTGATAGGCGATGATGGCCAGGGTCTCCTGCGCCGCCTTTGACAGGCGTCGCGGCGTGTCCCGCTCTTCGGTCATCAGGAAGGCCAGGTCGCCGGCCGTCTGGAACCGCCAGCGTCCGCCAACCGCGACGAGCTCGACGCCCCGGCTTTCGCAGCGCACGCGCAGGCCCTCGAGCCCCGCGGCGACGTCCGCGCCCTCCGGCAGGCGGCGGGCCAGATCGTCCAGGCTCAGCGGCTCTGCGGCCGCGAACAGCAGCGCCTCGATGCAGCGCTCCAGGTAGATGGCCTCGAAAATCGTATCGCTCACGCCACTGCCTCCGGCCGTTCCTTGCGCTTGCGCAGATAGAGGTCGGCGAAGGCCTCCAGCTGGCGGGCCTCGAGTTCGCCCTCCTTCACCAGCTCCAGGCTCGCCGCCAGGGTGGAGGCCAGGTAGGAGGCGCGGCTGGGGCCGTCGGACTCCAGCGCCACGGGCGCTACGCCTGCGAGCGACGTCCAGGCCGCCAGTTCGGGCAGCATCCCGCGGAGACGATGACGCGCGTCATCCAGCGCATAGGCGGTCGGGACAGCCGGGCGGTAGCTGCGATCATGCTCGCGCTTCCGCTGGCCGATATAGGCGCTCATCAGCTGGTAGAGGTCGCCCTCGATCCGGCCGGACGACAGGATCACCACCGCCTCTGGATCGCCGCGCGTGAACACGTCGCGGCGCAGCTGTGGCCGGGCGTTCAGGGCGTCGACCGCGCGGCGCATGGCGTCGAGCTTGGCCAGCCGGAAGGCCAGCTGGGCGGCGATTTCCTCTGCCGGCGCCTCGTCGGCTTTCGGCCGGTCAGCGCGCGGCAGAAGCAGCCGGGACTTCAGGTAGGCCAGCCAGGCCGCCATCACCAGGTAGTCGGCGGCCAGCGAGAAGCGCAGGCTCCGCGCCTGTTTCACGAACGCCAGATACTGGTCGGCCAGCTTGGTCACCGACATCTGCAGCAAGTCGACCTTCTGGCTGCGGGCCAGCGCCAGAAGCACATGCAGCGGCCCTTCGTAACCATCGATGTCGATGATCAGCGCCTCGCCGTCCTCGGCTGCGTTGGCCGCGGCGTCAAAGTCGAGAACGGGCTGGAAAGTGGCGTCGCTCATGCGGCGAACCGGCCGTCGAAGGCCGCGTCGAACCGCGCGATGCCCGCCTCGACATCGAACGGCTCGGGCGACCGGGCCAGCCGGGCCAGGGCGGCGTCCGCGCGCCGCTTCGCCTTGCCGGCCAGGATCTTGGCGCCGGCCGCGACGGCCTGCATCTCGTCGATCCGGCCATTGCAGTGCAGGATCATGTCGCAGCCGGCCGCCAGCGCCTGGCGGGCGCGGGTCTCGAAGTCGCCATCGAGCGCCTTCATCGAGAGGTCGTCGGTCATCAGCAGGCCATCGAAGCCGATCGAGCCGCGGATCACCTGACGGATCACCTTGCGCGACGTGGTGGCGGGGTTGAGGGGGTCGACGGCGGTGTAGACCACATGGGCGCTCATCGCCATCGGCATGTCCGAGAGGATCCGGAAGGGCTCGAAGTCGACGGCCTCCAGCTCGGCGAGCGACGCCTCGACGACGGGCAGGTTCTCGTGGCTGTCGGCCATCGAGCGGCCGTGTCCGGGGATGTGCTTGATGATCGGCAGCACGCCGCCGGCGATCAGCCCCTCGGCGGCGGCGCGGCCCAGCGTGGCGACCTCCGCGACCGTCTCGCCATAGGCCCGGTCGCCGATGATGTCGTGAGCCCCCGGGACCGGCACATCGAGCACCGGCACGCAGTCGACATTGATCCCCACGGCCGACAGATCATGGGCTAGCAGTCGGGCGCCGAGCCGGGTGATCTCGCGGCGAACCAGCGGATCGTTGGTGGCGATTGCGCCGTAGGCCCGCCCCGGCGGATACCGGCGCCAGTGCGGCGGGCCGAGCCGTTGCACCCGCCCGCCTTCCTGGTCGATCAGGATCGGCGTGTTCGGGTCATCGACCGTCTCGCGCAGGGCGGCAGTCAGCGCACGGACCTGATCCGGCGTCTCGATGTTGCGCTTGAAGAGCACGAAGCCCCATGGCCGCACATCCCGGAAGAAGGCCGTCTCCTCGGTGGTCAGGACCGGTCCAAGGCAGCCGAGGATGACGGCGTGGCGCGTCACTTCACAAAGCAGCTCTTGCCGGCGCCCTTGAGGCGTTCGCAGAAGGTCTGGGCTTCGGCGCGGCTGGCGAAGCCGGTCACCGAGGTGCGGTAGAGGATCTGGCCGTCGCGGTCGATTTCCTCGACCCGCTTGCCCTTGCCGGCCGCGAGACCGGGCGCGACCGAAGCGGCGTCGTTCCAGCCGCGGTCAGCCATCGCGGCGGACGAGAAGGCGCCGATCTGGACCATCGCTGCGCCGCCCGAGGCGGGTTTGGGGGCGACAGCGGGGGCCGTCGGCTTGGGCGTCACCACGGCCACCTGGGCAGGTTTCGGCGCGGGAGTCACAGGCGCGGTGGCCGCCGGCAGGGCGGGCTTGAGCGCCGCAGTGTCGACCGGCGCGACCGGCTGCGGCGCGGGGCGCGGCTGGACGGGCTCGGGCCCCGGCGTGAAGGTCGGCTCGCCCTCGGCGAACGGATCCTGCTTGTAGATCTGCAGCCCGGCGCTGTCGTCTTCAGGCTGGGCCTGGACCGGCGGCGGCGCCTTCGTTTCGGCGACCACGGCGCCGACAGGCTGCGGCTCGTCATTCGCCCCGCGACCGCCGTCCTTGTAGAGCCAGAAACCGGCGCCCGCGAGCAGCAGCACCAGGATCACGGCGCTGATCATCAGGGTCGAGGAGTTGGGACCACCGCCCCGCACGGGCCGCCGCGCATCGAACGTCAGCGGCGAGTCGGTCGGGGGCGTATAGGCGCCGCGGTCAGGGTCGGACATCAAACAGGCTCCAGGGAGCGGCGGACCGGTCGTCGCGGCGAATCGCGCACCAACGGAGACCAGTCTACCGAGTCGCGGCCCGAGGCCGCCAGCCGCCCAAGATCGCTACCGAAGGGTTAATTTGAGGTTTCCGAAGGGTTAATCCGGGCGAGAGATGTCGCTTTCACAGACCTCGCGGCCAAGCGATCAATGGTGAGCTCGCGCAATCTGCTCGGAGTGGCCAGCACCTCGAAAACTCCGCATCCCTCTGAATTTAATGACATTTATTCAATTCACGCCGAGGATGGACCGCAAATGCGCATCTCCCTCCACGCCGCCCCCATACTCACACCCATCCCGCTGCAGGGGAGGGCGCCCAGGCCAGGCGATCCGATGCGGCGGCGGGGTGGAGTTCGAGCGGGAAGCTTCGACGGCGTCAGTCGTTCAGGTCCCTCCTTCGCCGGCCAGGGGCCAGGCGGGAGACCAGACCGGGACGGCCCCTGGCCGGAGGCGCGACAGGTGAGCGGGGGTTACGCTCACGGTCCGGGGAGGTTTAGCCACCCCCCGCCCGCCGGAGGCTTCTGCCGGTAAAGCCCAAAGAGGGCTGCCCGCCGGCCGCCACCGGATAACGGACTTCGCGGCGCGCGACGGCCTCGGCCTTCTCAGACCCTCTACCCCATCTCAGCGCCCGCTGAGGCCCAAGCGCGCCGCGCCCTCCCGACCTTCACCGCCGGTGAAGCGGCGAACCCGTGCCGCAAGCACCGGGACATGTGGGGACATGTACCGAAGGTACGTGTCCCATAAACCAGGCGCCGAAATTGGGGGACACGTACCTGCGGTACATGTCCCCAGCCGCCTCAGCTCCAGGTTTCCAGCTGGAACAGCCGCCGGTGCTCCTCGATGGCAAAGCGGTCGGTCATGCCGGCGATATAGTCGCAGACCACCCTCGCCCGGGCAGCGTCGTCGACGTTCTGGGACAGCACAAACCACTCGCTCGGCAGCACCTCCGGCTCGGACTGAAACAGGGAGAACATGTCGGCGAGAATGCGCTTGGCCTGGCTGCGGGTGCGGTTGACCTTCCAGTGGCGGTACATCCGCTCCATCAGGAAGGCGCGCAGCCGCGCGAGGTCCTCCAGCATCTCGGGCGAGAAGGCCACCAGCGCATGGTCGAGACCTCGAACGTCGTCCGGCGAGGCGACACCGGTGGCCTTGGCCCGGCGCAGGGTCTCGCCCATCACGTCGTCGATCATCGCCCCGATCATCCGCCGCACGGCCTCGAGCCGTGTCAGCCGCTCATCCAGATCGGGCCGTTCGACCTTCACGCCATGTAGGATCGGGCCGATCAGCGGCACGTCCAGCAGTTCATTGAGTCCGAACAGGCCGGCCTGAACGCCGTCGTCCACATCGTGGTTGTTGTAGGCGATGTCGTCGGCGATGGCCGCGACCTGGGCCTCCGCGGACGCCCAGCTGTCGAGCCGCAGCGGCCAGCCGGCGTCAAACTCGCTGACCATGTTCCACGACGGCCGGTCCAGTTTCCCCGTCACCGGCCCATTGTGCTTGATGATCCCCTCGAGCGTCTCCCAGGTGAGGTTCAGCCCCTCGAAGTCCGGGTAGCGATGCTCGAGCTTGGCCACGACCCTGAAGGTCTGGACGTTGTGATCGAAACCGCCCCACGGCTTCATACTGTCGTCGAGTTGGTCCTCGCCGGCGTGCCCGAACGGCGGATGACCCAGGTCATGGGCCAGCGCCACGGTCTCGGCGAGATCGTTGTCCAGCCCCAGCGCCGTGGAGATAGACCGGGCGATCTGCGCCACCTCCAGCGAATGGGTCAGGCGGGTGCGGTAGTGGTCCCCTTCATGCGCGACGAAGACCTGTGTTTTTTCCTTCAGCCGACGAAAGGCGGTCGAATGGATGATCCGGTCGCGATCGCGCGCGAATGGTGTCCGGGTCCGGCTCTCGGCCTCGGGATGCCGCCTGCCCTTTGAATGGACGGGGTTTTCGGCATAGGCCGCGCGGGGCGGTGGCTGAAACGGTTGCGGCATTGAGCAGCCTGAAATTCGATCGCCCCTTTCCCCGGGGCGCGGGGTTGCACATATAGGACGTGAGGAAGTTTTCCACAGCCATGACCGACACCGCCGTAACCCTGTCCGAACAAGCCGCTCAGCGGATTCGCACGATTGGCGACGCCGAGGGCCGTCCGCTGATGCTGCGCGTCGCGGTCGACGGCGGCGGCTGCTCGGGCTTCCAGTACCGCTTCGACCTGGTCGAGACCGGGGACGACGAGGATCTGCGGGTCGAGCTGAACGGCGCCACGGCCCTCGTAGACCCGATGTCACTCGGCCTGCTCAAGGGTTCGGTGATCGACTTCGTGGACGAACTGGCCAGCGCCGAGTTCAGGATTCGCAATCCGAACGCCAGGTCCAGCTGCGGCTGCGGCGTCAGCTTCTCCATCTGAACAACCCGTCGGGGGATATCGACATGCTGGCAGCCCTGTTCATGGCCGCAGCCGTTGCGACCGCCCCGGTGCAGACCTTCGTCGAGGTCCCCGGCGCACCCGGCCCGCTGAAGGGCACGATGCTCGCGCCGGCCGAGGGGCCGAAAGGTCCGGTGGTGCTGATCCTGGCGGGATCGGGGCCGACGGACCGCGACGGCAACAACCCTCTGGGCGTCAAGGGCGCCACCTACCGCCTGTTGGCCGAGGGCCTGGCGGCGAAGGGGGTCACCACGGTTCGCGTCGACAAGCGCGGGATGTTCGCGAGCGGCCCCGCCGCGGTGGACCCGAACGCCGTCACCGTCGAGGACCTGGCCAACGACGCCCACGACTGGGCCACGAAGATCCGGTCCGAGACGGGCGCGCCGTGCGTCTGGCTGCTGGGTCACAGCGAAGGCTCGCTGGTCGCCCTTATCGCGGCGCAGAGGCCGAAGGATATCTGCGGCCTGGTGCTGGCGGCAGCGCCCGGCCGGCCGCTTGGCGCGGTGATCCGCGAGCAGCTGGTGTCGAACCCGGCCAATGCCCCGGTCCTGCCCCAGGCGCTGGCGGCGCTCGACGCGCTGGAGGCCGGCAAGCGCTACGACACCACCGGCATGCATCCCGCCCTGCTCGGCCTGTTCCACCCGAATGTGCAGGGCTTCCTGATCGTGATGTTCCGCCAGGACCCGGCGAAGCTGGCGGCCGCCTACGAGGGCCCTGTCCTGATCCTGCAAGGCGACGCCGACATTCAGGTCCAGGTCGCCGATGCCAGTCTTCTGGCCGCCGCGAACCCGAAGGCGAAGCTCGTAGTGTTGCCGGGCGTGAACCACATCCTGAAGTCCGGGTCGCGCGATCGCGCGGCGACCGTGGCCAACTATGCCGATCCGTCCCTGCCGCTGGCGGCGGGGGTCATCGACGCCATCGCCGACTTCGTGAAGGCTCAGCCCGGAACGAACTGAAGGACGACGATCGTCGCCATCGCCCAGATCAGGGGCGCGCTCATCAGCGCCCAGGCCAGGGTTTCCTTCTGACGCCGCCAGTAGATCCAGGCGACGTACGGCGCGACGATACAGACGATCCAGAACCCGACCATCAACAGGAAGCCCAGCCAGGCCAGCGGGTTGAGCACGTTTCCACGACCGTCGAAGATCAGCGGAGAGAACAGCGCTCCGATGGCGCCGAGCGGCATCAGACCTGCGCACAGTCCCGTCGCCGCGACGAGCAGCGCCAGACCCGCGCGTCGATCATTCGTCTGGTTGGTCTTGAGCCACTTGGACATGGGCCCTAGCCTCCCTCGCCGCAGCCGGAGCCGTCAATGCGACTCGCCACCTGGAACGTGAATTCGATCAACGCTCGCCTGGAAACAGTCCTTGGCTGGTTCGAGGAGGCGTCGCCGGACGTCGCTGTCCTGCAGGAAATCAAGTGCATCGACGAAAAGTTCCCGGCCGAGGCGTTCGAGCGGCTGGGCTACAACGTCGCTGTTCACGGCCAGAAGACCTACAACGGCGTGGCCATGCTCTCGAAGACTCCCATGGAGGATATCCGTCGCGGCCTGCCCGGTGACGACGCCGACGAACAGGCCCGCTACATCGAGGCGGTGATCTCCGGCCCGAAGCCGGTGCGTGTCGCCGGCATCTACCTGCCCAATGGCAATCCGGTCGGCACGGAGAAATTCAACTACAAGCTGGCCTGGATGGCGCGTCTGAAGGCGCACGCCACCGAACTGCTGCGCTACGAAGAGCCGCTGGTGATCGCGGGCGACTACAATGTCATCCCGCGTCCCGAAGACGCCGACAAGCCGGAGGCCTGGCTGGGCGACGCCCTGTTCCAGCCCGAGAGCAAGGCCGCCTGGCGCGCCCTGCAGAACCTCGGCCTGACCGACGCCTTCATGCAGATGGACGGCAGCGCCGGCGAGTACACCTTCTGGGACTATCAGGCCGGCGCCTGGCCGCGAAATCACGGCATCCGCATCGACCACGCCCTGCTCTCGCCCCAGGCCGCCGACCGGCTGACCGGCTTCGAGATCCATCGCGACGTGCGCGGTCGGGACAAGCCGTCGGACCATGTGCCCGTGGTGGTGGAGCTGGCCCTGTGATCAAGCTGACCTTCTGCCTCACCCGCCTCCCCGGCTTCACCCGTGAAGCCTTCCAGGACTACTGGATCAACACCCACGCCCCGCTGGTCGCCAGCGTGAAAGGCCCGCTGCGCATCCGGCGCTATGTCCAGATGCACAGCCTGCCGCTGGAAGTGAGCGCCGACACCCGCGCCTCACGCGGCGGACCCGAGGGCTACGACGGCGTGGCCGAGCTTTGGTGGGACAGTTTCGAAGACCTGGCGGCCAACGCCGACGACCCCGCCGCGCGCGAAGCGGGGCGGATGCTGCTCGAGGACGAGAAACGCTTCATCGATCTGTCGAAGTCACCGCTCTGGTGGGGCGAAGAGCGCGAAATCATCGCCGCGCGATAATGTGAGCGCCTGCTCACTTTTTCACTTGCGCGCGGGACGGCGCCCGGATAGTGAGTGATTGCTCACATTCTGGAGAGATGAGATGCGTTCGTTCACCTACCCCGAGTTCTGCGCCGCCCTGACCGGCACGAACCGTCCGGCCCGTTCCGGCCGCGCGTTCGTTCGCAAGCCTGCCCCCCGCACGCCGCGCAAGGGCTGACGCGGTTCGGGACTCCCGCTAGCGTGGCGCCATGACCGACATGGCGCGCCTGTTTCTGCTTCTGGGGATCGCCGGCGCCGCCGTGACCTTCCTGGGCAGCCTGGCGCTGTGGTTCCTCGACGAACCCCGCCGCATCCGGCGCGCCTTGAGGCGGGTGCTGAAGAGCGAGCCCGAGGCGATGGTGCTGGCGCAGGGGCGCGGTCGCGGCGCCGGCTTCTCGTTCGAGACCGGCCTCGCCGCTGTCGCCTGGGATCGGGGCGCCTGGTGCCTGATCTACCGCATCGACGAACTGATCGGGGCCGAACTGGTCATCGATGGTCAGGTCGCGGCGCGGGTTTACCGGGGCGAGCCGCGGCGGGCACTGGAACAGCGGGTGTCCTCAGCCGCCCAGGTCACCCTGCGACTGATCTTCGATGATCCGCGCAACCCCGACTTCGATCTGGATCTCTGGTTGCGGGGCGACGAGGCCCGGCGGGACGACTGGTCGCCGCAAGCCGCGATCCAGGAAGCCAACAGCTGGTTGGCCCGCGCCGAGGCGATCCTGCGACGTCCGCCAGCCCCCCGGCCGGTTCCGGTGGTCGCGGCCCCGCCCCCGCCGCCCCGCTCCGAGCCCCGGGATGACGACCCGCCCTGGGATGACGACGATGACGACGCGCCGCCCCGGCTTCTATAATTGACAGCGTAAATTTATGAGCGCACCCTTCCCGGAATGATCCTTGGGGAGGTTCAACATGACCAGTCTGATCGCCGCCGCCGCCTTCTTCGTGCTCCTGCATCTTCTGGTGTCCGGCACAGCCCTGCGCGGGGTCATCGTCAGGATCGTCGGCGAAGGCGCCTTCATGGGGCTGTTTTCGCTGGCCTCGGTCGCCGGTCTGGTCTGGCTGGGCATGGCCTATGGCGAGGCGCGCGGCTCCGGTGACCTCTACTGGGACCTCGGACCGGGCGCGAAACACGGCGCGCTCGCCCTTGTCCTGCTGGGGTTCCTGCTGCTCGTTCCGGGCATTCTCACGCCCAACCCGACCGGCGTGAAACAGGAGGGCGCGCTCGACAAGCCCGACCCCGCCCGCGGCATGCTGCGCGTGACGCGTCACCCGTTCCTGTGGGGCGTCGCGATCTGGGCGCTGGCGCACCTGCTGGCCAACGGGGACGCGCCGAGCGTGATCCTGTTCGGCGCCCTTCTGGCGCTGGCCCTGTCCGGGGGAGCCAGCATCGACGCCAAGCGCGGCAAGGCTCTGGGCGCGAAGTACGCCGCCTTTGTCGCCCGGACCTCCAATGTTCCGTTCGCGGCGATCCTGGCGGGCAAGCAAAAGCTGTCCCTTGGTGAGATCGGCTGGTGGCGACTGCTGCTGGCGGTGGTGATCTATGTCGCCGTCCTCGGGGGGCATTCCGTCCTGTTCGGCGTCAACCCGCTGGGTTAGGCGAACGCGAAATCGATAGCCGCGCGGGCATGAATTTCGGCCGTATCGAACACCGGCAGCGAAGACTCCTCCGGCGTCGCCAGCAGGCCCAGTTCCGTGCAGCCGAAGATGACCGCGTCGGCGCCCTGATCCCGCTTTGCCGCAGCGATCATCGCCAGCATGGTCGCCTTCGACTGCTGCAGGAACCGACCGACCACCAGCTCGTCGAAGATGATCCGGTGCAGTTCGTTGCGCTCGGCCTTGTCCGGAATCACCGTCCCGACACCCAGACCGGACAGGTGGTCGCGGAGGAACGGCATCTCCATGGTGTAGCGAGTGCCCAGCAGCAGCGGCCGCTCGGCGCCGGCCGCCTTGAGCGCATCTGCCGTGGCGTCGCCGATATGGATCAGCGGCAGGGAGACCGCCGCCCGAACCTGGGCCGCCACGTTGTGCATCGTGTTGGCCCCGATCAGCAGGCAGTCAGCCCTGCCGGCCTCGACCTGTTTCGCCGCCGCCACCAGATGCGTCGCCACGTCGTCCCAGCGGCCGTCCGCCGCGGCCGCTTCGACAGGCGCAAAGTCGACGGAGGCGATGACCATCTTCGCCGAGTGCCGTCCGCCCAGCCGGTCGCGGACCATGCGGTTGAGCTGCTGGTAGTAGTAGGCTGTGCTTTCCCAGCTTACCCCGCCGATCAGGCCGATGGTCTTCATGCTCAGAGGTCGGCGTAGACGTGCCGCTCCCCGGAGAAGCCCGGATGGGTCACGGCCCCCAGATGCGCGGGTCCGACCAGCTGGGCGAACTTCCAGATCGCGCCGTTGCCGTAGTGGGTCTCGCGCGGGGTCCAGGCGGCCTTGCGGGCGGCCAGCTCCTCGTCGCTGACCTCGACGTCGATCGTGCCTTTCGTAGCGTCGATGTTGATGATGTCGCCGTCCCGGACCAGGGCGATCGGACCGCCCAGGGCCGCTTCGGGACCCACGTGGCCGATACACAGACCGCGCGTGGCGCCGCTGAACCGGCCGTCGGTGATCAGGGCGATATTGCTGACGCCCTGACCGTAGAGGGCGGCCGTGGTCGACAGCATCTCGCGCATGCCGGGGCCACCGCGAGCGCCCTCGTAGCGGATGACCAGCACGTCGCCTTCCTTGTAGTCGCGCGCCTCGACGGCGGCGAAACAGGCGTCCTCGCCGTCGAACACCCGGGCCGGGCCACGGTGCACCTGGTGCGCCAGGCCGGCGACCTTCACGATGCAGCCTTCCGGCGCGAGGTTGCCGTAGAGTCCCACCAGTCCGCCCGTCGGCGACAGCGGGTCGCTGATCGGCCGGATCACCTCCTGGTCGTCGCGCCAGACCACGTCGGCGAGGTTCTCGGCCAGGGTCTTGCCGGTGACGGTCATGCAGTCGCCGTGCAGGTAGCCGCCCTCGAGCAGGGTCTTGAGCAGCATCGGCACGCCGCCGGCCTCGCCCATGTCCTTGGCCACGAAGCGGCCGCCGGGCTTGAGGTCGGCGATGTAGGGCGTGCGGGCGGCGATCTCGGCGAAGTCCTTCAGGGTGAAGTCGACACCGCACTCATGGGCCATGGCCGGCAGGTGCAGCCCGCCGTTGGTCGAACCACCGGTCGCAGCGACCACCACGGCAGCATTCTCGAAGGCCTTGCGGGTGCAGATGTCGCGCGGGCGAATGTTCTTTTCGATCAGGCGCATGACCGCCTCACCTGACGCGACGGCGTAGGCGTCCCGGTCGAGATAGGGCGCCGGCAGCGAGGCCGACAGCGGCAGGGCCAGGCCGATAGCTTCCGACACGCAGGCCATGGTGTTGGCGGTGAACATCCCGCCGCAGGCCCCGTCGCCGGGACAGGCGTGCTGCTCGACCTGACACAGACGCTCAGCCGTGATGGTCCCGGCCGAGAACTGGCCGACAGCCTCGAACACGTCCTGGACCGTCAGGTCCTTGCCATCGAGGCGGCCGGGCAGGATCGAGCCGCCATAGAGGAACACGCTGGGCACGTTCAGGCGCAGCATGGCCATCATCATCCCCGGCAGGGACTTGTCGCAGCCCGCGACGCCCACGAGCGCATCGTAGCCGTGGCCGCGCATGGTCAGCTCGACCGTGTCGGCGATGGCGTCGCGGCTGACCAGCGAGCTACGCATGCCCTCGTGGCCCATGGCGATGCCGTCGGTGACGGTGATGGTGCAGAACTCGCGCGGCGTGCCGCCGGCCGCCTTGACGCCTTCGGCCACCGCGTGCGCCTGGCGCATCAGGGTGGTGTTGCAGGGCGCCGCCTCGTTCCAGCAGCTGGCCACGCCGACGAACGGCTGGGCGATCTCGCGCGTGCCCAGGCCCATGGCGTAGTAGTAGGAGCGATGCGGCGCGCGGGCGGGGCCCTCGGTCACATGCCGGCTGGGCAGTTTCGACTTGTCCCAGCTTCCGTCCGGCTTCCTGGCCATGGTCCCGCGCTCCTCGTTGCGGGCAATCGGTTAGCGCAGCGGGCCGCGCGACGGAAGAGGCTCAGGCGAGGAAGGCGTCGGCGATCCGCTGGGCGGGCTGCAGGGGATCGACATCGATCTGGCCTAGGTTCGTCAGGACCGTTACCGCCAGCGCTTCGTCCGGCAGCATCATGACGATCGAGCGGCCGCCGACGATGCTGCCGGCATGCCAGGCGCGACGACGCCCCTGCCCGTCCGTGTCGACTTCCCAGGCGATGCCGAAATTGCCGCCGCCGGGGGTCCGGGCGCGATTGACGGTGAACATCTCGCCGCGGGCCTCCGGGCCCAGATAGCCGGGCCGGGTCAGGGCGCCGCAGAAGCGGACCACGTCGGGCGCCGCGCCCAGCAATCCGCCGGCCGGCCACTTGTAGGACGGGTTGATCGGCGGACAGCGGATGATGTCGGTCAGGGCCGGATAGACCGGCTGATAGTCGCTGACCCGGCTCACCACAGGGACGCCGCGCACTTCCGGCGCAATGCTGGCCAGAGCCAGCGGGCGCGTGACCTCGTCCGACAGCAGGCGCGGGAACCGCTTGCCCGTCGCAGACTCCAGCACGGCGCCGAGCAGCACATAGCCGAAGCTCGAATAGCGCATGACCTCGCCGGGAGGCGCGATCAGCGGGTCGTTGATGAAGATCGCCAGTCTGTCTTCGGTGCGCCGATAGGCGCGGCTGTCGATCGCGCCTCCCGGCGCCGCAGGGTCAACATCCCGGGGAATGTAGTGACGGATTCCCGCCTGATGGCTGGCGAGCTGCCGAAGCGTGGTGTTCTGGTGGGCCACTGGCAGACCCGGGCGATAGCGGCTGATCGGGGCGTCCAGATCGATGACCCCCTGCTCCGCCAGGCGCATGACCAGCGCGCCGGTCATTACCTTGGAAACACTGGCCAGCCGGAACCGGTCGTCCGAGGTCGCCGGCAGCCGGGCCTCGAGGTCGGCCATGCCGAACGCCTCGCTCCAGACCAGTCCGCCGTCATGCCAGACCGACACCGACGCCGCCGGGAACGGCGCGCGCGCCATCAGCTCGGCGATGACTGTCCGCGCACGGTCAGCCGCACCCGTCTTCGCTCGCGCCAGGCCCGGGCCGGCGAGCGTCAGGGCGGCCGGAACCGCGAGAAGGGAGCGCCTGGAGATCTTCACCGCCTACAGCGCGCCCTCGATCGCGGCCTTCAGCTCGGCGTCGTCCGGCGTGGTGCGCGGTCCGAAGACGTTGATCAGCGACCCGTCCTTGCCGACCAGCAGCTTGTGGAAGTTCCACACCGGCTCCGCCGGCTCGCCGACCGCCGACACCGCCCACTTGTAGAACGGGTGGGCGCCCTCGCCCTTCACATCGACCTTGCTGGTCATCGGGAAGTCGACACCGAAGTTGGTGCGGCAAAATGCCTGGATGTCGGCCTCCGAGCCCGGCTCCTGCCCGGCGAACTGGTTGCAGGGCACGCCCAGCACCACCAGCCCCTGGTCGCGGTAGTCTTTGTACAGCTGCTCCAGCCCGTCGTACTGCGGCGTCAGCCCGCAGGCGCTGGCCACATTGACCACCAGCACCACCTTGTCCCTGAAGGTCGTCATCGGCAGGGCCGACCCGTCGATGGCGGTGAAGTCGTAGTCGTAGGCGGTGGTCATGCGAGGGGCTCCATGGGCTGCGGCCAACTATACCCGCGACCCGCGCGATCACGAAGACCCATACCCCTCCCCTAAACCCCGCTCATCCTCGCGGAAGCGAGGACCCAGGTTTACGGCCGGTGCACTCACCTCAAGGGATGTCTGGCCCGCACCCAAATCCGTCTTCCCGGCGAAGGCCGGGATCCAGATCCAGCGACGGTGTCGGCTACATAACGCGCCAGCTCCGCGCTCTACGATCTGGACCCCGGCCTTCGCCGGGGACACGGATCGGGAGTCAGTCTGCCAGGCCCTTGAAATCCCGGGTCCGCGAGGTGAGTCCGGACCCTGACGCGCACGACCCGGGCTCTTCGATGCAGCGGCTCATCGCGGTGACGGGCGAACAGCGGTCGCCGTACGTGCACCGGCCGTAAACCTGGGTCCTCGCTTCCGCGAGGATGAGCGGGGAAAGAGGGGGATTGAGGTCACCAGCCCGTCGGCAGTTCACGCGAGGGGCTAGGGTCTGCAAAGAGTGGGAAGAGGACCTAAGTGGGCGCGAGATAGAGGGTCTCGAACTGTGATTGCATGTCCGCTGTGGTATCGGCATCGATCCCGTCGATTGCAGCCCCGAACTGAATACACAGCCCCTGCGTGGCTGTTGCCGCGTCCACGATTGCCGTGACCGTTCTTCCGACTTGGACCTTTGGATAGAGAAAGCCGCCTTGCCCGCCATCAAGGTTCGTCCAGCCGCGATATTCAAGGGCTTCGGAGAGCCGCTTTAGATTTCCAGGGGGGGCTGAAATGTAGAATGTAAGCCACAGCTGTTGGCCGTCGAACTCGGCTCGCGCTTCTAGCTTGCCAAGGTTTCTCTCAACCTGTTCTTGGAATGGGTTTAACGCGCTCATAGCTCAACACAGCCTGACGCATGTGTCCGCAACGGGTCGGCTGCGGATATCAAACGCCCCCCCTCAGAACCCCGCCGCCTGTTCCACCGCCAGCGCCAGGTCCAGCGCCCTCGCCGCCTCCTCGCCGGTCACCACCGGCCGCGGCGAGAGCCCGCGCACCGCCGCGACGAAGCCCGCCACGCTCGTCCCCAGCGGATCCTGGCCGGCCGGCGTCTCGGTGAAGGCCTCGTTCAGCGGGAACGGGGTGGAGTTGCTGAAGGCGCGGGTGACGAAGTCGATCTCCAGCACGCCGGACGGATAGACGATCCGCATGGTCCGCTCGCGGGCCTCGGCGTTGCGGGCGGCGGTGAAGATGGCGGTGAAGCCGTCGCCGAAGGTCGCCTCGGCCCGGATCGCCTCCTCGTCGCCCTCGGATTCCACGGCCAGCGGCTCGGCGTCGGTCAGCGACAGGGCCAGATCGATGTCGTGGATCATCAGGTCGAGCACCACCGACACATCGCGGCTGCGATCGGAGCGCGGCCCCTTGCGCACGGCCTCCAGCAACAGCGGCTTTTCCGGAATGTCGAGCAGGCCCATGGCCTGGGACACCACCCGCTCCTGATGGCCGCAGGCCAGCACCAGGCCGCGCTTCGCCGCCTCGGCGATCAGACTGTCGGCGTCCTCAAGCGTCGTCGCCAGAGGCTTTTCCACATAGACCGGCTTGCCGGCCTTGAGGCAGGCCAGCGCCGTCGCCGCATGGGTCGTGCCCGGCGATGCGACGGTGACGATGTCGACCGCCGCCAACAGGGCGTCGAGATCACCGAACGCCGTTACGCCCAGCTTGTCGGCCAGGGCCTGGCAGCGCGCCGGATCGACATCGAAGATGCCGACCAGCTCCACGCCGTCCATCTGGGCATACTTGTTGGCGTGAAAGCCGCCGAAGACGCCGGAGCCGACGACTCCGGCCTTGAGAACCTGTTCCATGCGCCGGTTCTAGCGCGCTTCTTCGCCTTCCGCGAGGTTGGGAAACGCGCTAAACGCCCGTTTGAAATTCCAGAAATGACCGGGAGATACGCCTATGACGACCTCACGCGAAATCCGCCTGAAGAGCCGCCCCGTCGGCGTGCCGACCGCCGACAACTTCGAACTGGCGACCGTCGAACTGCCCGCGCCCGGCGCCGGCGAGATCCAGGTGCGCAACACCTGGATGACTGTCGACCCCTACATGCGCGGCCGCATGAACGACGTGAAGAGCTACAGCCCGCCGTTCCAGCTGGGCAAGGCCATGGACGGCGGCGCGGTCGGCGAGGTCATCGCCTCCAATGACCCGTCGTTCGCCGTCGGCGACCTGGTCCAGAGCGGCTTCGGCTGGCGCGAGGCGTTCAACGCCCCGGCCTCCGCCGTGCAGAAACTGAACACCTTCGGCCTGCCGCCGCAGACCTTCCTCGGCATCGCCGGCATGCCCGGCATGACCGCCTGGGTCGGCCTGCTGAAGATTGCCGCGCTGAAGGACGGCGACATCGTCTTCGTATCCGGCGCGGCCGGCGCCGTGGGCTCGGTCGTGGTGCAGATCGCCAAGATCAAGGGCCACACGGTCATCGGTTCGGCCGGCGGCGCGGAGAAGGTCGCGTTCCTCAAGTCAATCGGCTGCGACGAGGTCATCGACTACAAGGCCGAGACGGACCTGACCGCCGCCCTCGCCCGCGTCGCGCCCAAGGGCATCGACGTCTATTTCGAGAATGTCGGCGGCGAGCACATGGACGCGGCCATCGCCAACGCCCGCCCGTTCGCCCGCTTCGCCCTGTGCGGCATGATCAGCCAGTACAACTCGACCGGCGAGATGCACGGCACGAAGAACCTGATCCAGGCAGTCGGCAAGAGCCTGCGGCTGGAAGGCTTCATCGTCTCCAACCACTTCCAGCACATGCCGGAGTTCCTGCAGGACATGTCCGGCTGGATCAACGACGGCAAGCTGAAGTGGACCGAGACCATCGATGAGGGCATCGAGAACGCCCCCGGCGCCTTCCTCAAGCTGTTCAAGGGCGAAAACACCGGCAAGATGCTGGTCAAGCTGAGCTAGATTGGACGGGGACATGTACCGCAGGTACGTGTCCCCCAAATCCAGGCCGCTCGACGGGGGACACGTACCTGCGGTACATGTCCCCGACGGCTCTCTCATCACGAACGCGCGGGTTGTGAAACCCGCGCTTCCTACGGCGGCCCCCGACGGCTAAAAGCCCCGCCAATCTTCGAGGAGTAGAGCCGTGTCGCGCCTTTTCAGCGCCTATGTGATGGTCGACTGGAGCGCCGCCGCCGCGCCGCGGACCGGCAAGGATTCCATCTGGATCGGTGTCACCAAGCGCGACATCCGGTTCCGCCCGACCTTCGAGGCGATCAATCCCGCCACCCGCGACGAGGCGATGAAGGTCCTCGGCGATATCCTCGCCGACCTGCGTCGCCGCAATGAGCGTGTGCTGGTCGGGTTCGACTTCCCGCTCGGCTACCCGGAAGGCACGGCCGCGAAGCTGGCGCTGAAGTCGCCGGACTGGAGCGGCCTGTGGGCGTTCCTGGCGTCGAACGTCGTCGACAAGCCGACCAACGTGAACAACCGTTTCGCCGTCGCCGCCAAGATGAACCGGCTGATGACCGACCAGCCCTGGCCGTTCTGGGGCTGCCCGGCCAATGACGCCCAGCGCTGGCTGACCACCACCAAACCGGAAGCCGATCTGAGCGGCCTGCCGCAGCTGCGCCGGGCCGAGAAACTGACCCAGGGCAAGGGCAAGTCCGGCGCGAAGACCGTCTGGCAGGTGTTCGGCAACGGCACCGTCGGCAGTCAGGCCATCGTCGGCATCCCGCGCGTCAAGGCGCTGGCTGACCCGCTGGGCGACAAGGCGAAGGTCTGGCCGTTCCAGACCGGCTGGAAGACCCTGACGCCGGCGGACCTCGAGGGCCTGGAAGCGGTCTTCGCCGAGGTCTATCCGGCGCTGGTCGAGACCAAGGCCGAGCCCGGCGAGGTGCCCGACCGCGCCCAGGTCCGCGCCCTATGCGAGCATTTCCTCAAGCTTGATGAGGCCGGCGACCTCGGCGCCGCCTTCGGTCCGGGCGCCGGCGCCGAGCCGGATGTGGTCGCGGTCGTCGAGGCCGAAGAAGGCTGGATTCTCGGGGTCTGACCCGAACCCGGTATCGCGGCGATTGACTTCCGCCGGCCGCCGTTCACCCTCCCTGCATCATCGCCTGGGGAGGCGCGCCGATGACCACCACGACTGAACGTTTCGGATCCATCGACGCCGTGCGCGGCTTCGCGGTGCTCGGCATCCTGCTGATGAACATCGTCGGCATGGGTATGCCGACGTTCGCCTACGTCGACCCGACCTACTACGGCAATCTGGACGGCGCGAACTTCTGGGTCTGGGCGGTCAACTTCGTCGTCACGGACGGCAAGATGCGGGCCCTGTTCACCATGCTGTTCGGGGCCAGCATGCTG
>CAIOHT010000134.1 GCA_903858185.1 uncultured Caulobacterales bacterium | reverse complement strand
GCTCGGTCCCGGAAATCTTCGCCATCAGGTTCACGCCGGTGACCTCGGCGCCGTCCCTGGTCTTGAAGGTGAATGCCTGATCGAGCGGCTCCAGACCGATCTCGCGCATCCGGCCCAGAATGTAGAGCCGCGCTTCGATACTGCCCGGCGTCCCGACCGCCCGTCCCTGCATGGCGTCAGTCGACAGGGCGCGGACGTCCTCCAGCGCGACGTCGCCGGGCGCGGCGAGGGCCGGCGCGGCCAGCAGACAGGCCGCGACGGCGAAGGACAGGAAACGGCGCATCGGAACTCCGGACTTTGCAGTCCCTTCAATGCGGGGACGGACGCCGCCGTGCAAGCCGGTCATGCGCTGTTCAGCTTGCCCCCGCCAGGGTGAGGACGACCAACCCGAGGAAGACCATGAAAACCCTGCTCGCCGCCGCCCTTGCCCTGACCGTCCTCGCCCCCGGGGCGGCGAGCGCGACCTCGCCCGCCTGTGACGTCAGCGTCCAGTTCGGCAGCTATGCCACGGGCATCGACGGCCGGGCCTTCGACAGGGTCCAGCGCTATGTCGCCCGGCATCCACGGTTGATCCGCACGTCCTCGGTCACATCCTGGGGTCGCGAGGGGGAGAGGACCGTCTGCCTGACCACCTTCAATGGCCGCAGGGGCGCCAATATCGCGTTCCGCGACATCAAGGGCCTGGTCGGAAACGGTCAGCGCGGCCCGGTCGAGGTGCGCACCCTCGATGGCAGCGTCTGGCGGTCCAATCCGGGGATACCCCGCTAGCCCACAGCGCGTTTTCTGCTTCCCCTCCCCTGCGTCGCCCGGCCATCATGCCGGCAAAGAGATAAAGGGAGCGAAACCATGGACGCCCAGTCGCAATGGACGGGTCTGAACGCTGATCGCCTGGAGCGCATCACCGACCACATCGAGCGCAACTACATCCAGCCCGGCAAGATCGCCGGTTGTCAGATCGAGGTGCGGCGGCACGGGCACCAGGCCTATGCAAAGAGCTTCGGTCTGCGCGACCGCGAGCGCGGCGTCGCCTGGAGCGACGACACGATCGTACGCATCTATTCGATGACCAAGCCGATCGTCTCGGTGGCCCTGATGACGCTGATGGAACAGGGCCGGTTCGAACTGGACGACTCAGTTCACCGCTACATCCCCGAATGGAAGAACCACCGGGTCTGGGTGTCCGGCGAAGGCGACAGCATGGTCACCGAGGCGCCCAGCCGGCCGATCAGCTTCCGCGATGTGCTGAGCCACACCGCCGGCCTGACCTACGGTTCGATGCTGGCGCAGGTGAGCGGCCTGCCGATCGAGCACCCGGTCGACAAGGCCTATGACGCCGTCGGCGTGCGGCGCGGCAGCGAGACGCTCGACCAGTTCTTCGAAAAGCTCGGCCGCGTGCCGCTGCGCTACCATCCCGGCGAGCGCTGGCAGTACAGCCTGGCGACCGACGTCTGCGGGGGCCTCGTCGAGCGGATCAGCGGCATGCCGCTGGAGGATTATCTGAAGCAGGCGATCTTTGAGCCGCTCGGCATGGTCGATACGGCCTTCCACGTGCCGGCCGACAAGGCCCACCGCTTCGCCGCCAACTACATGCGCATGCCGGACAAGAGCCTGCGCCTGTCGGATGACCCGGCCAACAGCCCCTACCTCAAGGAGCAGGTCTTCAAGTCCGGCGGCGGCGGCCTGGCCGGAACCATGGCCGACTATGTGAAGTTCGCCGAGATGCTGCGGGCGGGCGGATCGCTGGACGGCGTCCGGGTGATCGGCACGCGCACCCTGGACCTGATGGTCCACAACCATCTGAAGGACAACCAGGACCTGACCCAGATGGCCATCGGTGGCTTCTCGGAGACCTCCAACGCCGGGATCGGCTTTGGCCTGGGCTTCGCCATGACCATCGACCAGACCCTGACCGGCGGCCTCTCCAGTGGCGACTTCTACTGGGGCGGCGCGGCCTCGACGATCTTCTGGGCCGACCAGGAGGAGGACCTGTCGGTGGTCTTCATGACCCAGCTGATGCCGTCGGCGACGTTCAACTTCCGCGGCCAGCTGAAGAGCCTGGTCTACTCGGCGATCGAGGACTGAGGCGTCAGGGCCAGGTTGCCCGGACCCAGCGGGCCCGGGCGAAGCCTTCGGCCCAGGCCCTGCTGGCTGCGGCTGCTGCGAACACTGATCCGGCGCTGGTCGTCGTGCAGTTGTCTTCGCGGATCGTCATCCCGGGCAGCGGCTGCAACGTGACATAGCGGGTCGCCTCCCCCTTTGGCGTCGGGGGCGGAGGCGGCCCGCACAGCACAGGCCACATCCGGAAGGCAGCGTATCGACCGTCCTCCATCCGCTCGCCCTCGAGCCCGAAATACTGGAAGGTGACGCCGTCGTCCTCCGCGCTTTCGAACTGCAGCACGACCGGCTCGCCTGCCGCCAGAACGAAGGGCATGCGTTCCCATTCCCCGGGCTTTCCGTCTTCGGGCTTGAAGCCGAGCAGTTCGCCGCCGCGCACAATCATCGGGCTCGCGCACCCCGGCCAGCGGTGCGCCGGCCTGCGGGTGTCAACGCGGCAGTCGTCGTCGGTAAGCATCACCCAGAGGCCCTCGCGCAGTCGCGGCGCGTCGGGCGCATCACTGGCGGTGAACAGCGGCGCATCGGTGATGACCCGATTGCAGGCACCCAGCAGAAGCACCAGGCACAGACCCAGCAGAATTCTCATGGCGACTCTCCGATCACGGACGCGTGATCATGGCGCGTTTTTGGCCAGGTAGCACGTGAATTCGCAGGACCGGTCGGCCCGGTATCCAGCCGTTGTTAAGCATTGTGGCGCATTAAAAGGACTGTTTTCCGGAGACGATCCCGTGCCGATGCCTGCCGCTGACCTCGAGTCTCGCCTGCGCGCCGCATTTCCGGACGCCGAGATCACGATTACCGACCTCGCCGGCGATGGCGACCACTACAAGGCGCGGATCGTCTCCAGCCAGTTCCAGGGCCTGCCCCGGGTGCGGCAGCACCAGCTGGTCAACAAGGCCCTGGCCGATGTTCTGGGCGGCGCCCTGCACGCGCTGGCGCTTGAAACCGCAGCCCCGGCGGCCTGACCGATGCGCTATCGACCCTATGGCAAGGCAGGTCAGGTCGTGTCAGCGGTGTCATTGCTGCTCGACGGCAGCGTCCGGCATTCCGCCCGCGAATGGCGCAATCAGGTCAGCGCGGCGCTGGACCTGGGGATCAACGGCTTCGAGATCGCCGGCGAGAGTCCCGCGCTGATCGAAGGCGCTTCCGAGGCCCTGGCCGCCGTCGAGCGCGACCTGCTGTTCATCATCTGGCGGCCAAGGTCGTTGCCGGCTGAGCCTGGCCACACGATCGAGGCATTTCTGGCGCGCACGGGCCTGGGCTACCTGGATCTGCTCTGCTTCGACGCCACGCCGCCGACCGCCGACGTGCTGCAGCGATTGCGCGATACCCGCTGGGTGCGATCCTACGGCCTGACCAGCGATGACGAGGACACCGACCTGCTCATCGCGCACGGCGCGTTCGACGCCCTGACGACCTGCTACAGCCCGATCTCGGGCTGGCGCGAGCGCAACCGGCTGAAATCGGCCGCAGACCGGGGCATGGCGGTAATCGCCCGCAACATCTGGCCCGAGGCGCTGCAGCCGAAGACTGTGGTGTTCAAGAAGCCTCTGCTGGGCCGACGGCGCAATCCGCTGGCCGGCCTGGTCGGCGGTTACAGCTTCCTCGACTCGACGGCCGGCTGGACCCCCGAGGAGATCTGTCTGGCCTATGTGCTGACCGAGCCGGCGGTGACCACGGTGCGGTTCGAGATCGACCGGATCGACCGTCTCGAGCGGTTGGCCTCGGTGCCGGACCGTGATCTCCCTACCGGGATCGCGGCCCAGATCGAGATGGCGCGTTTTTCGGACGAGGGTCTGCGGATCGGCGCGCGGGCTTGACCCGAACCGGTCGGGCGCCTAGCTGATAGGCCGTGTTTCATGCCGAAAAGGCTCATGCCGTGACCGACGCCGCTGTCGCCAATCCCGCCCACGATTTCATCGCCAAAACCGTGGCTGAACACCCCGTCGTGGTGTTCATGAAGGGCGAACCTGAACAGCCCCGCTGCGGCTTCTCCGCCCAGGTGGTGCAGATTCTCGACCATCTCGGCGTGGACTTCGTCGGCGTGGACGTGCTGCAGAGCGACGTGCTGCGCGACGGCATCAAGATCTACAGCGACTGGCCGACCATCCCGCAGGTCTATGTGAAGGGCGAGTTCGTCGGCGGCTGCGACATCATCCGCGAGATGTACCAGGACGGCGAACTGAAGACGCTGCTGGACGCGCAGGGCCTGCTGACCGCCTAGACCGGTTGGTTCGGGCGGACACGATGAAACTCCTCACCCCTCCGTCCGACCGGCAGGTGTTCACCCTGCCCTTCATCCCCAAAGCCACCGACATCGACGAGAACGGCCACGTCAACAACGTGGTCTACCTCGGCTGGGTGCAGGACATGGCGATCGCCCACTGGCGCTCGCGTGCGCCGGCAGAGGAGGCCGCCCGCTGGGCCTGGGTCGTGCTGCGCCACGAAATCGACTATCGCCGCCCGCTGATGCCGGGTGAGCACGCCACCGGCCGAACCTGGCTCGGTGAGCGGCGCGGCCCGCGCTTCGACCGCTTCGTGCGGATCGACGGTCCCGACGGCGAGATGTGCGCCCAGACCCATTCCGAATGGGTGCTGGTCGATGCGGCGACGAAACGCCCGACGCGCGTGCCGGAGTGGATGGAAGAGATGTTCAGCTAGAGCGCGCCAGGCCCTGTCCGTCAGTCCGTCATGGCCCAACCTGTTCGGCCATGATCTTGAAGACGTCTATGGGCGCCCCGAAGCCAGCAGGGGATTGATTACCGCCACGCGGGCGCCCTTGGGCAGGCCCAGTTCCTCATAGCTGAAAGTCAGGTCCACAGCTGTCGGCGGCCGGCCGCAGCTGTCGACCCGGCGCCGGCCAAACGCCACCGTATAACGGCCCCGGGACTTCTCGACGAACCAGGCGATGCTCTCCTTGCCCGTGCAGCCGTGGGAGGGAATTCGGATGGTCAGGCCCTGGCGCTCCACCGTCACCGCGATCAACGGCTCCAGCTCGACCATCCCCGGCTCCGGTGGCGAATAGACCAGCCTGGTCGCGCAGCCGCTCAGCAGCAGGGCTCCGGCGATGATCACGGCACGGCGGTTCATGGCGATGACCAAAGACGGCCCGCCGAAGCTTGTCTAGCCTCGCTGTCCCTGCGGAGCGTTGCGATGCGGGTCCTGTCTGTACGGGCCGGCCTGTTGCTGTTCGCCTCGCCCGCACGCTCGGCGCCGCCCCTGCCTGCTCCGGCGGCCGTCGATGCTGAAGTCTCCCGCGTCATCAATGGCGAAGCGACAGCAGCCCGGTAGCGTCGGAGAACCGACTCGCGCCCCGGGCGACTCCCACTCGTGTGTGGAACTGACTCCGGCTAGTCTCAATAACAGGTCGGACGAGCTGTCGGCTCTCGGCGGGGGGATGGACGATGCCCGAGAAGGCCGCGGACGCGGCGCCGGACGGTGATCCGGCTGCGAGCGACAAGAATGCGCTCGGTCGTCGGCGGCGGATCGACTCCGAGCGCGCACGCCGTCGACGGGTCGCGCGGCGATCCGAGTTCATCATACGAGGCCTGCTGTTCGACGAGATCGATCCGCAGCTGAGCATCGCGCCTGAGCCGATGGGCTACGAGGCAACGCGCCGTCATGTCGAGGAGGTCGACAAGTACTTCGAGGCCGACATCGAGCTCTTCCCCGACTTCTACGGCGGCTTCCTGCCCCGTGACTATTTCCGCATCTACCGCGACGAGATCGAGGAGAAGTTTCACACCGACACGCAGGCCCGCGATCTCTGCGGTGAGCTGCGACATGTGATGAACAAGAACTTCGTCAGCCTGATCATCGCCAAACGCCTGTTCGTGCCGGCGACAGCCCTCGGCGTGTATCTGACAACACAGTTCTATCGGCTCAACCAGGCAGAGGTGGCCGATACCCTGCTGTTCAGCCGGATCGCCATCCCCCAGGCGACCATCGATGCAGTCGTCTTTGGACTGATCATGGCCGTGGGCGCGGTCGCCTTTGTCCTGGCGAACGTCTTCACCTTCATGTCGTTCGAACACAAGTCGAGCCAGAGCTGCTCGCGTATCGGCTCGGAGTTGCAGAGCATCCTCAAGGACATCGAGTCGGCCTACCGCGACGCCCTCGAAAAGATCCAGACAGACGAGAACCGCGGCGCGAAACTCAAGGACGAATGGCCGGACCGCGCGGCCTGGTGGTCTCGCCTCATCCTCTGGTATCCAAAGCGGGTCGAGTTCATCGAAAAGACGTTCCAGATCGCGATGTGGCGCGTCCGGTCATGGTTCGCCTGGTGTTACATCGGCGGCATGGTGGCATTGGTCGCGGTCGCGGCCCTTACGGTCGGCCTCGCGATCTGGGCGGACCGCCTTACGCACTGGGGGCCAGGGATGACGGCGGCCTTCGCCGCCTTCGTCCTCGTCTTGTCCGGATGGTCCTACTGGCGCTGGCGCCCCTCGCTCGATTTCGTGCGCGAGAACACCCGGGTGGCCAACTGGAACCGCTTCAGCCGTTTCCGCGTCGACGACCGGCTGGCCGAGATGATGGCCCAGGACAAGCACAAGATCATCGCCGAGCAGCGCCGGCAAAGCGGCGGCCATCACTAGCCCATAGCAAAAGGGCCCCGGATCGCTCCGGGGCCCTTCGCAACTCTGTCTGACGACGATCCTACGAGGCGTAGAATTCGACGACCAGGTTCGGCTCCATCTTAACCGGGTACGGCACTTCGGCCAGTTCCGGGGCGCGGACGAAGGTCGCCGCCATGTGGCGGGCGTCCACGGTGATGTAGTCGGGGGTGTCGCGCTCGCCCGAGCTCAGGGCTTCCAGCACGAGGGCCATGTTGCGCGACTTTTCGCGGACGCTGACGACGTCGCCGGCCTTCACGCGATAGGAGGCAATGTTGACGCGCTTGCCGTTCACCAGCACGTGGCCGTGGTTGACGAACTGACGGGCGGCGAAGACGGTCGGCACGAACTTGGCGCGGTAGACGACCGCGTCGAGACGGGCTTCCAGCAGACCGACCAGGTTCTCGGCCGTGTTGCCCTTGCGGCGCGCGGCTTCGGTGTAGGTGCGGCTGAACTGCTTTTCGGTCAGGTTGCCGTAGTAGCCCTTCAGCTTCTGCTTGGCGCGCAACTGGAGGCCGAAATCGGAGACCTTGGACTTGCGGCGCTGGCCGTGCTGGCCGGGGCCGTAGGAGCGGCTGTTCACCGGGGACTTCGGACGACCCCAGATGTTTTCGCCCATCCGGCGGTCGATCTTGTACTTGGCGCTATGGCGCTTGGACATGTGTAGCTCTTCTTCAGTTCGACCCGGGCCGGCCCCTCCGCAAGTGGAGGCGCGATCTCAACGGCGGCTTCGTGTCACCCGTCATGGATTCCTGCGCCGTCCGGCGAACCGGCGGCGTGGGAAGGCGGGTGTATGACGAAGCGGGGCGGGTGAGTCAACTTTGCCCCCGATCCTGTCATCCCGGCCGAAGCGTAGCCCCCGGGTCGCGCGGAGCGCGCGCCCGAGGATGAACTCCGAGCCGGGACCCAGAGTCGGTCTGGATTCAATCTGGGTCCCGGATAGCCGCCTTGCGGCTTCCGGGATGACAGTTGTGGCAATCCCCCTCCCCTCGACTCGCGATCTGCCGTTAGATGTCATCAGGGCACTTCCTCGAATCTCCATGGGCCGATGGCGTTCGATACTCCCACTGCCCGCCGGACCCTCGCCATCGTCGGTGGAGGGTTCAGCGGGTCATTGCTGGCGCTGAAGCTGGTCGCATTGCGGCCAGACTGGCGCGTGGTGCTGATCGATCCGTCGAGCCGGCCCGGACGCGGCCTCGCCTACGGCGCCTGCGCGCCCTCCCATCTGCTCAATGTTCCCGTCGCCCGGATGGAGGCGGGCCTCAGCCCTGCCTACGGCGACTGGCTGGCCGGGCGCGCCGAGATGGTCGAGGCGCTGGCTGAGAGCGGCGGGGAAATGAGCGCCGCCTTCTCGCCGCGCGAGCTCTGGGGCCAGTACCTGCAGCAGCAGGTCGCCGCCGCCCGGGTGACCGACAATGGCGCCGGCCTGACCGTCCTGCGCGGCGAGGCCGTAAGGCTGCTGGATGCGCCCCGGCGCGGGCTGGTGCTGTCCGACGGCCGCGAGGTCGAGGCCGACACCGTGGTGCTGGCCACCGGCAACCTGCCGCCCCGGCCGCCGTTGCCGGCCGACAGTTGGCTGCAGGACGCCGCCTGTTTCGCCGCCGATCCCTGGGCTCATGACGCCCTGACCGTGATCGACCCGGACGCGCCGGTGCTGCTGCTGGGCACGGGGCTGACCATGGTCGACATCGCCCTGAAGCTGGCCGAGGAAGGCCATCGCGGACCAATGCTGGCGGTGTCGCGGCGCGGCCTGCTGCCCGGCGCGCACCGGTACGGCGGCCACTGGGAGCCGTTCCTGGCGCCGATGCTGCCGGCCAGTCCCCTGACCCTCTCGAAGGCCATCCGCGCCGAGGTGAGGCGCGCCGAGGCCGCCGGCCAGCCCTGGCAGCGGGTGATCGACGCGGTGCGACCGGTCATCGCCCGAATCTGGTCGACCTGGACCCCGAAGCAGAAGCGGCAGTTTCTGCGACACCAGCGCCCTCGCTGGGATGTTCACCGCCATCGCATGGCGCCGCGCATCGCCGGGCGGATCGAAGCCCTGATGGCCGACGGCCAGCTCAGCGTCCGTGCCGCCCGCAGCCGCGACTGGACCCCGGCGGGCGACGGCGTGGCGGTGACCCTGCATCCGCGCGGTGGCGGTCCGGCGGAAACGCTGACGGTCGCCAGGGTGATCAACTGCACCGGCCCGCGCAGCGATCTGCAGGGCCTGGAGGTTCCGCTCTACGCCGACCTCGCGCGCAAGGGCCTGATCGCGCCCGACGATCTGGGTCTGGGGCTGGAAACGGCCGACTGCGCCGTGCTGGGCCCGCGGGGCGAGGTCTCGACCTGGCTCCATGCGCTCGGCCCCCTCACCCGCCCCGCCTGGTGGGAAATCACCGCCGTCCCCGAGATCACCGCCCAGGTCGACGGCCTCGCCCACCGGCTGGCGGAGGACGCGGTGGTGGGGCCTTCGCTCGAGGAAGCGTTCGTGGATCTGGGCGCGGGGATCTGACCCCCACTGTCATCCCGGAAGGCCTGCAAGGCCGATCCGGGACCCAGATTAAATCTCGTCCGCCGTGCCTGAAGCCGAATCTGGGTCCCGGCTCTCCGCTTCGCTGCGGCCGGGATGACAGTAGAGGTTAGTCCAGCCGCTCCCGATGCCAGGCGAGGTGATCAGCGATAAACGTCGAAATGAAGAAGTAGCTGTGGTCGTAGCCCTCGTGCCGCAGGACGGTCAGCGGCTGGCCGGCGGCCTCACAGGCGGTTTCGAGCAGTTCGGGCTTGAGCTGGTCGGCGAGGAAATTGTCGCCCAGCCCCTGCTCGACCAGGATGTCCGCATAGCGGCCCTTCGCGGCCCCGGCCTCGATCAGTCGGGCGGCGTCATGGCCGGCCCAGACCGTTTCGTCGGCGCCGAGGTAGCCCGTGAAGGCCTTCTGGCCCCACGGACAACGCGTCGGCGAACAGATCGGGGCGAAGGCGCCGACCGAGCGGAACAGGTCCGGATGCTTGAGCGCAAGGGTCAGGGCGCCGTGGCCGCCCATCGAGTGGCCGCTGATCGCGCGTCGCGCCGGGTCCAGCGGGAAGGCGCCATGCACGGCCTCCAGCAGGTCGCGGGTGATGTAGGTCTCCATCCGGAAGTGCGAGGCCCACGGCGCCTGCGTCGCATCGACATAGAAGCCCGCGCCCTGGCCGAAGTCGTAGTCGGGGCTGTCGGCGACGCCCTCGCCGCGCGGGCTGGTGTCCGGGGCGACGATCGCCATCCCCAGCGCCGCCGCCGCGCCATAGGCACCGGCCTTGACCGTGAAATTGTCCTCCGTGCAGGTCAGTCCCGACAGCCAGACCAGCACCGGAAACGGCCCCTCGCCCGGCGGCAGGAAGATGCTGAACCGCATCGAAGTACCGGTGGCCGCGCTCTGGTGGCGGCAATAGTGCAGCGTGCCGTCGAACGTGCGCTGCGTGGAGAGGATTTCGACCATTTCAACGTCCGTTCATCCCTGCGACCCGAAGGGCGGCGCCATGCGCCAACGCCGGGACCCGGGATTGTTTGTGTTTGGTTCGGCTCGCGCCGCGCTTTCCAGAAGACGCCTGGGTCCCGGCCTTCGCCGGGATGAGCGGGCTGGGGGATACCTAGAACACCACCACGCTGCGGATGCTCTCCCCGGCGTGCATCAGGTCGAAGGCCTTGTTGATGTCTTCCAGCGGCATGGTGTGGGTGATCATCGGGTCGATCTGGATCTTGCCGTCCATGTACCAGTCAACGATCTGCGGCACGTCGGTACGGCCGCGGGCGCCGCCGAAGGCCGTGCCCTTCCAGACGCGGCCGGTGACCAGCTGGAACGGGCGGGTGGCGATCTCGCGACCGGCCTCGGCCACGCCGATGATGATGCTCTCGCCCCAGCCGCGATGGCAGGCCTCCAGCGCCTGGCGCATGACCGTGACATTGCCGGTGGCGTCGAAGGTGTAGTCCGCGCCGCCGTCGGTCAGGGCCACCAGGTGCGGGACGATGTCGCCGTCGATGTCCTTGGGATTGACGAAGTGGGTCATGCCGAACTTGCGACCCCATGCCTCGCGGTCCGGGTTGATGTCGACGCCGATGATCATGTCGGCGCCGACCAGCTTCAGGCCCTGGATCACGTTCAGGCCGATGCCGCCGAGGCCGAAGACGATGCAGTTGGCGCCGGGCTCGACCTTGGCGGTGTTGGTCACTGCGCCCACGCCCGTGGTCACGCCGCAGCCGATGTAGCAGGCCTTGTCGAACGGCGCGTCCTTGCGGATTTTCGCCAGCGCGATCTCGGGCAGCACGGTGTGATTGGCGAAGGTCGAGCAGCCCATGTAGTGGGCGATCTGCTGACCCTTGTAGGAGAAGCGGCTGGTGCCGTCGGGCATCACGCCCCTGCCCTGGGTGCCCCGGATGGCCGTGCAGAGGTTGGTCTTGCGGCTGAGGCAGCTTTTGCACTGCCGGCATTCGGGCGTGTAGAGCGGGATCACATGGTCGCCGGGTTCCACGCTGGTCACGCCCGGTCCCACCTCCAGCACGACGCCCGCGCCCTCATGGCCGAGGATCGAGGGGAAGATGCCCTCGCTGTCCAGACCGTCGAGCGTATAGGCGTCGGTGTGGCAGATGCCGGTCGCCTTGATCTCCACCAGCACCTCGCCGGCGCGCGGCCATTCCAGATCGACCTCGACGATCTCCAGCGGCTTTTTGGCTTCGAACGCGACAGCTGCGCGGGTCTTCATGGGGCGACTCTCCGGTTGGGCGTGGCGACTATAGCCGCGCGCCCGCCGATGTCAGCCGCCAGGGGACATGTACCGCAGGTACGTGTCCCCCAAAACCGGCAGCTCGATTAGGGGACACGTACCTTCGGTACATGTCCCCTAGGCCTCGACCACCGCCGGCAATCGATAGCGGCCGTCGAGAAGTTCCGGCCTCGGCAGGTAGCCGCGCATGAACAGCGCGAACGGCCCCGCCGGCGCAGGCAACCAGTTGGCCTCGCGCGCCGGATCGGGGCGCTCGTGGCCGATCCAGAGGTCCAGTGACCCGTCGTCGTTCCAGACCAGGCCAGGCGTCCGGTCGCCGATCGCGTAGCGGTTCAGCGGGTTGTCGGTGAAGTAGAACTGCCGCTCCGGCGTGATCTCGTACATCGAGAGCGACCAGAAGCTGTTCACCGGAATCTGGCGGTCGGCCGGCAGGTGCAGACGCCAGTTTCGCGTCCCGTCAAAGGCTCCGCCGCCACCCGGCGCACCGGCCCGCAGATAGGTGGCTTCGGCGAGCGGCAGGGCCGCCAGTCCGCCCAGCGCGACGACCGCCCGGAAGTGATAGTCCTGCCCGAAGTCGCCAAGCTTGCTGGACGGATAGGCCCAGCCCTCGATGAAGGTGTTGCCCGACAGGCCGCCGCCACCGCGCGCGCCCTGGCGAGCCTCCTCGACACCGGCCTCGATCTCCGCCTGTTCGGCGGGACTGAAGCGCGCCGCGTCGAAGGTCCCCTGCCCCAGGCCCAGCGGCGCAATCCGCTTCAGCAGGGCGCCGTCCGTCGCCGGCGGCGGATTGATCGCCATCAGGGCGTCCGCGCTGGCGAAGTAGTCCGCCCAGCCGTCGCGGCGTTTGGCGTACTCCGGCGCCGGCGCCGCCTGGGGGCCCTGGGCCGAGAAGCCGCCCTGAACGACCCCGGCGGCGTCCAGATCATGCGGGCCGTCGACGAGGATGCGCGCCAGGGCCCAGACATGGCGGGTCGGCGCGCGGACCACGTTGTGACCGTCCGCCGCCTCGGTCGGCCCGACCAGGGCGTAGACCCCGCCGTCGTTGCCCGTGGTCCGGGTGCCGAGCACCGCGAAACTGTTGGACCAGGCATCCATCAGCTGCAGCGAGACGTACCGGTCCCCCGATGGCGGAATGGTCAGGGTCACCGGACCATTGCTGAGGTCGAGCTGGCAGGTGGCGTACAGCGTGTCGTTGTTGGGCGTGGTCACCGCCCGGGCGCGATGATCGGCCAGCCGGCGCATCATGCCGAAGCTGTTCAGCGGCGTCCCGACCGCCTGGCCGACGCTGCGGATCGCCGCGATCTCGATCAGCGGCAGGACGTAGAGCCAGGCCTCGCGGGCGGCGGTGCGAAGGTCAGTCATCGATCATCTCCGGGGCGTCACAACGCGTGAGGGGCAAGAGCGCGCGGTGTGATCACCAGGCTCTCGGCGCCACGCTTGTTACTCGTCGGTCTCATTCTTGGGTACGGCCCGCTGGCGCGCAAGCTTTTCAAGCACCCGGCCCCGTCCCTTTGACAGGGCGGTCACCACGCCGCGCCAGGTGCGAACTTCCTGATCGGTCAGCCGCGAGCGACCCAGCGAGATACGCAGGTTGCGGACCATGGATGGGCGCTTCTCCGGCGGGTGGAAGAAGCCGGCGGCGTCCAGTTCGCCTTCAAGCTGCTCGTAGAAGCCCACCAGGGTCTCCATGTCCGCCGGCTCGTCCACATTGACCGCGAAAGCCTCGCGCGGCCGGTCAGCAACCCCTAGGCGCCATTCATAGGCGGTCAGCGCCACGGCCTGGGCCAGGTTCAGGGATCGGAAGCGCTCGTCGACGGGGATGGTCACGATGCCGTGGCAGAGCGCGATGTCGTCGGTCTCCAGCCCGGCCCGCTCTCCGCCGAACAGAATGCCGACGCCCTGGCCGGCCGCGACCGCCTCATGCAGGTTCGCGGTGGCTTCGCGCGGCGTCAGAACCGGCAACTGGGTCCCGCGCGATCGGGCCGTCGTGGCGTAGACCAGCCGCAGGTCGGCCACCGCCTCCTCCAGCCGGTCAAAGACCTTCGCGTTGTCCAGGGGCCAGTCGGCGCCGGACGCCGAGGGCCAGGCGCGCTCCTGCGGCCAGCCATCGCGCGGGCGCACAAGGCGCAGGTCGCTTAGCCCGAAGTTGGCCATCACCCGGGCGACGGCGCCGATGTTTTCGGCCAACTGGGGTTCGTTGAGGATGACGACGGGTGCGGTCACGGGTCTCTCCACCTGTTCCTGGGTCGCGGATCAGGCCTGCTTCGATGCCAAGTCGGGGCAGATAGCAGAAAAACGGCGCATGGGTCGCCCAATGGGTCGGTTCCGCGTTACCACAGCATCATGCACAAGCTTCTGCCGATCCTCGCAGCCCTGGTTCTCACCGCCTGCAGCCAGCCCATGCCGGAAACCGGCGCGAAGACCCCACCCCTCGACGCCGCCCTGCTTGACCAGGAGATCGGCGTGATCGCCCAGCGGGCCGAACCGGCCATGATCGAGGTGGCGGTCCAGAATCTCGAAGGCGGCGAGATGTGGGCCTGGAACGGCGATAAGGCCTTCCCGATGCAGAGCGTCTTCAAGGCGCCGCTGGGCGCGGCGGTGCTGGCCGAAGTCGATGCGGGCAAGCTGTCGCTGGACGAGGTCATAACGCTTGAGGAGAAGGACATCTCTCCGGCCCACAGCAGGATCGCCGACGCCTGGCCGGAGCGGGACGCCTACACAGTCCGTGACCTGCTGGTGGCGGCGGTGGCTGAAAGCGACAACACCGCCGCTGATGTCCTGATGAAGCGGATCGGCGGTCCGGGCGCTGTGACTGCCTGGCTGAGGTCCAAACGCGTCATGGACATGCGGGTCGACCGCTACGAGCGCGAGCTGCAACCCGAGATCAGCGGCATGGAGTCCTTCCGTATCGCCTGGAAGGGCTGGCCGGCGTTCGCGATGGCGCGGGACAGCGTGCCGGAGGCGACACGCCGCGCCGCCGCCGCGCGCTACCTCGCCGACCCGCGCGACACCACAACCGCCAGCGGCGCCCTGACCTTCCTGCGCCTGCTGCAGGTCCGGGAGTTGCTCTCCCCCCGCAGCACGGCGTTGCTGCTCAGGATCATGATCGAAAGCCGGACCGGCGAAGGGCGGCTGAAGGCCGGTCTGCCGCCCGGCGCCACCCTGGCGCACAAGACCGGGACCTCGGCGACGGATCTGGGCATGACGATGGTCGTCAACGACATCGGGATCGTCACCCTCAGGGATGGTCGCCGCTATGCCGTTGTGGTGTTCATGACGGGCTCGACCCAGGACGAGGCGGCGCAGGACCAGGTGTTCAGCGACATCATGCGCGTGATCGTCCGCGCCGCCGGCAAGCGCCACGCGCCGCACTGAGTGAAGCCTGGTCCGGTCTGCCCGACGATCAGACCTGAACAGGCCGTTGACTGAAGCGGGCCGTTTGCCCCACCGCGCGACAGGCGCTATAGCCCTCCCGCTCGCGCTCGCGGGGGCCCTGTGCGCCCCCGCTTTTTCCGGCAGAAGCGCGCCCAACGGAGAAACATCCCCATGGCCAAGATCAAGGTCGCCAATCCGGTCGTCGACATGGACGGCGACGAGATGACCCGCATCATCTGGAAGCTCATCAAGGACAAGCTGATCTTCCCCTATCTCGATCTCGAGCTGGACTACTACGACCTCTCCATCGAGCATCGCGACGCCACCAACGACCAGGTGACGATCGACGCCGCCGAGGCGACCAAGCGCCACGGCGTGGCGGTCAAGTGCGCGACCATCACCCCGGACGAGCAGCGGGTTGAGGAGTTCAAGCTCAAGAAGATGTGGAAGAGCCCGAACGGCACGATCCGCAACATCCTGGGCGGCGTCATCTTCCGCGAGCCGATCATCTGCCAGAACGTGCCGCGACTGGTGCCCGGCTGGACCCAGCCGATCATCGTCGGTCGCCACGCCTTCGGCGACCAGTACCGCGCCACCGACTTCCTGTTCCCGGGCAAGGGCAAGCTGACGATCAAGTTCGTCGGCGAGGACGGCCAGGTCATCGAGCACGAAGTGTTCGATGCGCCCGGCAGCGGCGTCGCCATGGCGATGTACAACCTCGACGACTCGATCCGTGACTTCGCGCACGCCTCGTTCGCCTACGGCCTCGCCCGCAAGTACCCGGTCTACCTGTCGACCAAGAACACGATCCTCAAGGCCTATGACGGGCGCTTCAAGGACATCTTCCAGGAGGTGTTCGACGCCGAGTACGCTTCGAAGTTCAAGGAACTCGGCCTGACCTATGAGCACCGGCTGATCGACGACATGGTCGCCTCGGCGCTGAAGTGGTCGGGCGGCTACGTCTGGGCCTGCAAGAACTACGACGGCGACGTCCAGTCCGACATCGTCGCCCAGGGCTTCGGCTCGCTGGGCCTGATGACCTCGGTGCTGGTCACGCCGGACGGCAAGACCATGGAGGCGGAAGCCGCCCACGGCACCGTCACCCGCCACTACCGCCAGCACCAGAAGGGCGAGTCGACCTCGACCAACTCGATCGCCTCGATCTTCGCCTGGACGCGGGGTCTGGAGCACCGCGGCAAGCTCGACGGCAACGCCGAGCTGATCCGGTTCGCCCAGACCCTTGAGAAGGTTTGCGTCGACACCGTCGAGTCGGGCTTCATGACCAAGGACTTGGCGCTGCTGGTCGGCGACAAGCAGGCCTGGCTGACCACCGAAGGCTTCCTCGACAAGGTCGACGAGAACCTGAAGATCGCGATGGCCTAGGTTCGGTCGGGACCGGTCTTCCGGTCCTCGCCCACCTAAGAGACAGGGCCGCCCTTCCCGTCCGGCTGGACAGGAGGGGCGGCCTTTTTCGTCGTCCGCAGTCAGGCCGGCTCGGGCCGGTAGAAGGCCGACAGCTTGTTGCCCGTCGGATCCCGGACATAGGCCAGGTAGAAGCCCTCGCCATAGGTCGTTCGCGGTCCCGGCGGACCTTCGCAGGTTCCGCCGTTTGCCACCGCCGCCGCATGGAACGCGTCGACCTGTGCCGCGCTCTCGGCATGCAGACCGATCATGATCCCGTTGCCGGCGCGGGCCGGCTCGCCGTTGAAAGGCGCGCAGATCAGGATCGTGCCGTGATCATCGCCCTCCGGCCCATAACCGGCCCAGCCGTCGTTCAACCAGGCGCGGCGAAGGCCCAGAGCCCCCAGCGCCGCGTCATAGAAGGCGGTCGCCTGCGTGATGTCGTCGGCGCCTAAGGTCAGGTAGCTGACCACCGGTCGGGTTCCCGCGCCCATCAGAAGGGCCCCTTGGCATAGACGCAGATCTTGTTGCCGGTCTGGTCGCGCAGATAGGCGCCGAAAAAGTCCTTCGAGTCTTCAGGTCGCGGACCGGGAGCGCCCTCGTCGGTTCCGCCGTTGGCCAGGCCGGCGGCGTGGGCGGCCTTCACCGCGTCCGCGGATGGCGCCAGCAGGGCGACCATGATGCCGTTGCCGCCCCGCGCCGCCTGGCCGTCATGGGGCGGGCAGATATAGACGGTCTGGGCCCCGCCCGACGGGCCGTACCCGGCCCAGCCGCCGCTGAAGAAGCCGCGCTCGCCGCCGATGGCGCCGAAGACGGCGTCCCAGAACGGCAGCGATTTTTCGACGTCCAGAGCGCCGATGGTGACATAGCCGAGCATCTCGACCTCCCTCGTTGTGATCGAACGAGGTTAGGTCAACATCCGGAACAGAACAAGAACCCGTCGGTCATCCTGCTGACAGCGGATGGCAGCAGCGGCGGACTCAGCGTTCGCCTTCGGGCAGCTGGATATGCACGAGCTTCCAGTCGAACAACGCGCGGCGCTCGAAGGTGAAGACCGTCACGGTCTTCTCGTCGCCGGGCCGCTTGACCGCGATCCGCGTACGATCGATGCCCCAGTAGGGCACCGAGGGCCAGGGGCCCTTCATCGCCGCCTTGACCTGCACGTCCAGTGGCTGCTCGCCGCGCGCCGCGGGCGGGGCGGCGCCGGGCTTGTAGCCGCGGGTCAGGGCCGAAATCCCCGGCAGCGTCAGGTAACGGTCGACCTTGGGCTCGGGCGGCGCGAGCGGCTCGATGGCGCGCTTCAGGGCGCCGATCGGGTCTTTCCAGATCGACGGCGCCTCGACCGAGGCCGGCGCCTGGGCCGGCGAGAGCTGGCCCGTCAGGCTTTTGCGCACGGCCGGGAAGTCGACCAGATCCGCCGTCGCCTGAACGTCCTCGGCCGCCGTCGCGGCCCGCAGCGCGCGGAACGCGAAGTACGGCGCGCTGGCGAACGCCAGAGCGAACACCAGGGCCGCCGTGACGACAATCTTGAAGAGGTCGAACCGCATGGGGTCTGCACCGTTAACTGTGGCGGGTATCAGAGCACGCAATCGGGGCCGTTTGGCAACCCGCGCTCGCCTGTGGGGGGAACGGAGTATCTCCATCCCTACCGCCTTGTCCCGGGAGGATCCGGCGCGGAAGTCTGGCTTCGTCAGGCAAGGCCCCCGGGAACCTGTTCCGGCGAAGCCGTTGCGTGACGCGTTTCCGTAGGAAAGAATGTGGCGGCTCGTCGCTCATGGCCCACTTAAGCCGTTGGCCCCCGAAGCACGACATCGTTGGCCACGCGACAGTCTTGATGGCGTTCTTACGCCGGCCACCAGGACAGACGCTCGCACTCAGCATGCTTGGCAGGCGCTCGTGAATGTCCCTCTAGCCCCGGGGAGATGAAGCACGACATGCTCGCGGGCGTTCTCATTGGCGAGGTCGTGAGATCGTGGCAGACTTCTTCAAGTCTCCGACCAGCCGCCGCCTGGGACGATGATCACTTGCTCGACGCAAGATTTCAGGCGGGACGTTTCGTCGAGCTCTGTAGGAGCGTGTAGCGCGCCCTTTTCGATTCAGGAGCGTCCAAAGCCGATGAGTACAGAGACTACCTGCGAGACGCTTGCCCAACAGCTTGGCGACCTGGGTCTCCGTCTCGGCGATGTCGTTATGACCCACGCGAGTATGCGGTCGGTGGGACCCGTTGAAGGCGGCGCAAAGTCCCTCGTGGAGGCTCAGCTCGCTGCCATCGGCGCCGAAGGAACCCTGCTCATGGCTTTAGGCGCCGATGCAGACGACCCCTTTGACGCCGAAACAACCCCCGTCGATATCGAAGACCTGGGAATTCTGGCGGAGGTCTTCCGAAACTATCCCGGGGTTCAGGTCTCGGATCATCCGGCCGGCAGGTTCGGCGCCATTGGCAAGCAGGCCCATCGTCTCCTCCACCCAATGCCGCTCCATGACTACTATGGGCCAGAGTCGCCGCTGGAACGTTTCACCGGTCTTCGAGGGCGCGTCCTGCGACTCGGCGCAGATCCGGACACGGTGACTTTGACGCACTATGCCGAGTATCTGGCAAATGTACCGGACAAGATCAGGGCGCGGCGAAAGTATGTGAGAGCCGACACCGGGGAGATCTGGATAGAAAGCCTCGACGACAGCGATGGCATCGCAGAGTGGCCCCAAGGGGATTACTTCGAGCAGATTTTCCTCGACTACAGATCCTCAGGAGCCGTGACGACAGGGCAGGTTGGCTGCTGCACCGCAGAGCTGTTTGAGGCCAGCGACTTTGTGTCCTTTGCCGTTCAGTGGATGAACCGCGAACTCGGGGCTGGACATCAGAGCTGAGGGGCCGCCGCCTGATACTCAGGATCGCCTCCTCGCTCCTCGGACTTGCCGCGCCTGCAATCGGCGTGCTGATCTTGTTGGCCAGGCCTCAAGCGACAGGGCAGATCTTCGTCGGTGTCCTTCAGATATTCTGAATGCAACGAGGACCCGTACTTTTCAGGTTCATGAACCGGCCTGAGTGGGGACGCGTACCGGCTTCGCCGGAACATGTCCCCCCGCGGCTACCCCAGCGCCGCCCGCACTGCCGCCACGCCGTCCGCTGCCTTGCTGTCGTCCGGGGCGCCGCCCTGGGCGAAGTCGGGTTTGCCGCCGGCGCCCTGGCCGCCCATGGCGATCACGGCGGCCTTGGCGAGCTCGGCGGCGTTGAACCGGCCGGTCAGGTCGGCGGCGACGGCGACAGCGATGGCCGCCTTGCCGTCGGCCGTCCCGACGATGGCCACGACGCCCGCCTGCTTCTTGAACTCTTCGGCCAGGCCGCGCAGCTCCTTGCCGCCGACGCCGCCCAGCACCTTGCCGATGAAGGCGACGCCGCCGACGTCCTCGGCCGCAACGGGGCCTGAGCCGCCGCCGCCCATGGCCAGAGCCTTCTTCGCCTCGGCCAGGTCCTTCTCGGCCTTGCGGCGCTGGGCGTCGAGGGCGTCGACGCGCTGGCCGACCTCGAGCACCGGCACCTTGAAGCGATCGGCCAGGTCGCGGGCGACATTGGCCTGGTCCTGCAGCCAGCGGCGGGCGGCGAGGCCCGTCAGGCCCTCGATGCGCCGCACGCCGGCGGCGATGCCCTGTTCGGCGATGATCTTGAACAGGCCGATGTCGCCGGTGCGGGCGACATGGGTGCCGCCGCAGAGCTCGACCGAATAGGCGCCCTGCCCCGCCAGGCTGTCGCCCAGGGTCAGGACGCGGACCTCGTCGCCGTACTTCTCGCCGAACAGGGCCATGGCGCCGGCCTCGATGGCCTGCTGCGGGGCCATCATCTTCGTCTCGGCGGCGCGGTTCTGCAGAACGACGGCGTTCACCTCGTCCTCGATGCGCGCCAGTTCATCCGGGGTCAGCGGCCCGCCGTGGCTGAAGTCGAAGCGCAGACGCTCGCCGTCGACCATCTGGCCCTTCTGGGTCACGTGTTCGCCGAGCACATTGCGCAGGGCAGCGTGCATCAGGTGGGCGGCCGAGTGGTTGGCGCGGGTCGTCGTGCGGTTGGCCGGATCGACGTACAGCGAGACGGCCTGGCCGGCTTTCAGGCTGCCCGAGACAATCTCCAGGTCATGCACATGCAGGTCGCCGGCGTGCTTCTGGACGTCGGTGACCTTCGCCGAGCCGCCGGGCCATTCGATCAGGCCGATGTCGCCCGCCTGGCCGCCGCTCTCGGCGTAGAACGGCGTGCGGTCGAAGACCACCTGGACGGTGTCGCCAGTGAGGGCTTCAGCCGTCTCGACACCCGCGCTGAGCAGGGCCTGGACCGTGCCGGTTCCATCGACGCTGTCGTAGCCCGTAAAGGCCGACGCGCCGACACGGTCGCGGATGGCGAACCATTCGGCGGCGGCCGTCTGCTGGCCGGTGCCCTTAAGCCCCTCGGACTTGCCGCGCTGCTCGGCCATCAGCCGGTCGAATTCGTCCGTATCAACGGTGAGGCCCCGCGAGCGGACCGCGTCCTGGGTCAGGTCGAGCGGGAAGCCGTAGGTGTCGTGCAGCTTGAACGCCACGTCGCCGGACAGGACGCCGCCCTCAGACAGGGGCGCGGTGGCTTCGTCGAGCAGGATCATGCCGCGCCCGAGGGTGCGGCGGAAGCGCTCCTCCTCCTGGCGCAGGGTTTCGACGATGGCCGGCTGGGCGCGGCGAAGCTCGGGATAGGCCACGCCCATCTGGTCGACCAGGGTGGGCGCCAGGCGGTGCATCAGCGGCTCGGTCGCGCCCAGCAGATGAGCGTGACGCATGGCCCGGCGCATGATCCGGCGCAGGACGTAGCCGCGGCCCTCGTTCGACGGGGTGATGCCGTCGGCGATCAGGAAGGACGAAGTGCGCAGGTGGTCGGCGATGACCCGGTGCGACGGCGCCTGGTCACCCATGGCCTTGACGCCCGTGGCCTCTTCCGAGGCGGCGATCAGGGTGCGGAACAGGTCGACGTCGTAGTTGTCGTGCACGCCCTGCATCACCGCGGCGATGCGCTCCAGGCCCATGCCGGTGTCGATCGAGGGCTTGGGCAGGCTCGTCCGCGTGCCGTCGGCATGCTGCTCGAACTGCATGAAGACCAGGTTCCAGATCTCGATGAACCGGTCGCCGTCCTCATCGGCGCTGCCAGGAGGCCCGCCGGCGATGTGGTCGCCGTGGTCGAAGAAGATTTCCGAGCAGGGCCCGCAGGGACCGGTGTCGCCCATCGACCAGAAGTTGTCGTTGGTGCTGATCCGGATGATCCGGTCATCGGACAGGCCGGCGATCTTGCGCCACAGCGCCGCCGCCTCGTCGTCGGTGTGGTAGACGGTGACCAGCAGCTTCTCTTTCGGCAGGCCGAAGTCGCGCGTCAGCAGGGTCCAGGCGTGCTCGATCGCCTGTTCCTTGAAGTAGTCGCCGAACGAGAAGTTGCCGAGCATCTCGAAGAAGGTGTGGTGACGCGCGGTGTAGCCGACGTTGTCGAGGTCGTTGTGCTTGCCGCCGGCGCGAACGCACTTCTGCGACGACGCGGCGCGCAGGGCGGGCGGGGTCTCGGCGCCCGTGAACATGTTCTTGAACGGCACCATGCCGGCGTTGACGAACAGCAGGGTCGGGTCGTTCTGCGGCACCAGCGGGGCCGAGGCGGTCACGGCATGCCCGTTGCTCCCGAAATAGTCCAGGAAGGCGCTGCGGATATCGTTGAGACTCTTCATCGTACGGCCAGGTCGCTGTCGGTTCGGGGAGCCGCCCCCTCGCCGGGATGGAATGGAACCGGCTCCTTAACCAACGGCCGCCCACGCCACAAAGGAAAAGGCGCGCGCGACGGGAATCCGCGACCGGCTGGACGGTCGTGAGGCAACCCTCTGGCGGAGGGAGAGAGGCGGGCCCGACGCGGAGCGACGGGAGGGTGAGGGGTTACGGCTCGGGCCGGCGGTGTCCGTAAACCCTCATCCGTCGGCTACGCCGACACCTTCTCCCGCCGGGAGAAGGAAACGACTGAACGAAAAAGGACGCCCGGCGGTGGCGCCGGACGTCCTTCGATCGCGGTGCGCCCCGCGGGGCCACGCGGGCTGCGGGTGGGCGAACGCCCGGCGCGGAGAGGCGCGCCGCGAAAGCCTTGGCCCGGACCTAGTCCTCGTCTTCGCCCTCGGTGGGACCGACGAGCAGTTCCTCCTCGATGATCTCGGACTTGCCGCGAACGGCCGCCTCGATCTGGCCCGCGATGTCGGCGTTCTTCTTGAGGAACTCCCGGACGTTGTCGCGGCCCTGGCCGATGCGCTGGTCGCCGAAGGAGAACCAGGAGCCCGACTTGTCGATCACCCCGGCCTTGACGCCCAGGTCGATGATCTCGCCGAGCTTGGAGATGCCCTCGCCGTACATGATGTCGAACTCGACCTCGCGGAACGGCGGAGCGACCTTGTTCTTGACCACCTTCACCCGGACGTTGTTGCCGACGATCTCGTCGCGGATCTTGACCGAGCCGGTGCGGCGGATGTCGAGGCGCACCGAGGCGTAGAACTTCAGCGCATTACCGCCCGTGGTGGTTTCCGGGCTGCCGTACATCACACCGATCTTCATGCGGATCTGGTTGATGAAGATCACCAGGGTGCCGGCCTTGGAGATCGAGGCGGTCAGCTTGCGCAGCGCCTGGCTCATCAGACGAGCCTGGAGGCCCGGCAGGCTGTCGCCCATCTCGCCTTCGATTTCCGCGCGCGGCGTCAGGGCCGCCACAGAGTCGATGACGATCACGTCGACCGCGCCGGAGCGCACCAGGGTGTCGGTGATTTCGAGCGCCTGCTCGCCGGTGTCCGGCTGGGACACCAGCAGATCGTCGAGGTTGACGCCCAGCTTGCGGGCGTAGGCGGGGTCGAGCGCGTGTTCGGCGTCGACGAAGGCCGCGGTGCCGCCGTTCTTCTGGACCTCAGCCACCACATGCAGCGCCAGGGTCGTCTTCCCCGAGCTTTCCGGGCCATAGATCTCGACCACCCGCCCCTTGGGCAGGCCGCCGATGCCGAGCGCGATGTCGAGACCCAGCGAGCCGGTGGACACCGCCTCGACCTCGATCTTGCTCTTCGAGCCGAGCTTCATCACCGAGCCCTTGCCGAAGGCCCGGTCGATCTGCGCCAGCGCCGCCTCGAGCGCGCGCTGCTTGTCACCTTCGTCGCGTGTCACGAGTCTCAAAGCCGCCTGGTTCATGGGAGCCGTCCTTATTCCACGATTCTGTCGGGCCGCGTGGCCCACGGACGAACTATGATCATGGTTTGTTCCGGTTGGCAATATGTTCTCATTCACACCCGTTAAAATTGTGTTCGATCGCCCGCGACGGCTTTTTTTCGCACCGCCAGCGGCGCTCGCCGAGGGGGTCGACGACTGCGGCAGGATCAATCTTGCCGGTGGCAACCGGGCCTTAAGGCTGACTGTGCAGACTGCATCCCGTTTCCGGGAGTCCTGCCTTGTCCATCGCCGCCCGCCGCCTGCTCGGCCTCGCCTTCGCCAACGCCGACATGTTGCTCGAGATCGAGTCCGGCGGCGTCGTCCTGCTCGCGCTCGGCGCGGCCCAGGCCACGCTCGGTGTGGATG
>CAIOHT010000133.1 GCA_903858185.1 uncultured Caulobacterales bacterium | reverse complement strand
CGACGTCGAGGCCGGCGCCTTCTTCCGGGTCACGCCGCAACTGCGGGTCGGGGGCGCCGTTGGCGTTGGCGCCCAGCCTGCGCCGGTTCGCAAGGCGGGCGATCGCGAGGACGAGACTCCCCGCGTGCGCCTCGAGACCGCCTTCAAGTTCTGACGCCGGTCAGGCCTTCCACCATTGCAAAGCCCTGCGCGCCCGAGCCTGAAAGCTGCGAGGCCGTTTCCGCGTTGACGCCGCCAAGGGCATAGACCGGCAGGGGCGCCTCGCGGACGAAGGCCGTGAATCTCGCAAGGCCCATCGCGGGCCCCGCGGAAGGGCTGTTGCTGGCGAACACCGGTGAAGCCAGCACCGCATCGCAACCGGCCTGATGCGCGGCAGTGGCCGCCACCGGCGAATGGGCGGCGGCTGTCAGGATCCAGTCCTGCCGGTGCTCCCGATGCCGCGCGGCCTCCGCGATCGCCCGTTCCGGCAGATGCACGCCGTCTGCGCCACAGGCCTCCGCCAGGTCGGCGTCCGCGCCGATCAGCAGCACCAGGTCCCGCTCAATCGCGATCGCCTTGAGGGCCGCAGCACGCGCCGGGGCGTCGGCAGCCCCGAAAGCCCGGTAGATCACGCCCCAGCCCGCTGGCAGTCTCGCCGCGATAGCCTCCGGATCGGGCGTTCGGGCCGGGTCGGTTACGAACAGCAGCCTCGGGAGGGGCTTTCCGACGATGAAGCGCGGTCGTAATGACGCCGCGAGAGCCGCCAGCCGCTGGAGATCGTCACCTGTCGTCGTCATCGGATATCGCCGCCGCGCGCCTTGCCGTGCTGGACCGCATCGCCGCCGCTGCGCGCGAGGCCGGCCGGTCGCCCGGGGATGTGACTCTGGTGGCGGTCTCCAAGCAACAGCCTGATGACCGGATAGACGCCATGCTGGCTGCCGGGCAGCGGGTTTTCGGCGAAAACCGCGTCCAGGAGGCGATTGGACGCTGGTCCGGTCGCCGTTCCGACGTTGAGCTGCGCCTGATCGGGCCCCTGCAGACCAACAAGGTGCGTGAGGCCGTGGCCTTGTTCGATGTGATCGAGACCCTCGACCGCGAGAAGCTGGCCCGGGCCCTGGCGGCCGAGTTTGCGCGGTCGGGCCGGTCTCCCCGGCTCTACGTTCAGGTGAACACGGGGGAGGAACCGCAGAAGGCCGGGGTCGCGCCGGGTGAAACAGACGCGTTTGTCGCCCTTTGCCGCGATCTGGGCCTCCGCATCGACGGCCTGATGTGCATTCCGCCAGAGGACGAGGCTCCGGAACGGCATTTCCGGATGCTGGCGACGATCGCCGCCCGCAACGGCCTGATCGGGTTGTCCATGGGCATGAGCGCGGACTACGAGACCGCCGTGGCCCTGGGCGCAACCAGCGTTCGCGTCGGATCAGCGCTGTTTGGCGGCCGATTGCCTCGCCAGGGCTAGAGAACGCCCTCTTGCGGCCCTATCTGAGGGTCAGAACCCTGCGGCGGTTGGCCTCAGGCCGCGAACCGGTGCATGGTCCCCCTATGGTGCAACGCAAGACCCTACTGATCGTCGATGACGACGCCGACCTGCGCGGTGCGCTGGCCGAACAGCTCCAGCTCCACGAGGAGTTCACCGTCGTCCAGGCTGAAACCGCCGGCGAAGGCGCGAGGCTCGGCAAGGAAGCCCGCCCCGATCTGATCCTGCTGGACGTCGATCTGCCTGACATGGACGGCCGTGAGGCCTGCCGGCTGATGCGGAAGGGCGGGGTGACCAGCCCGATCATCATGCTGACGGGCGCGGCCAGTGACGCGGACACGATCCTGGGCCTCGATTCCGGCGCCAACGGCTATCTGACCAAGCCCTTCCGGTTCGGGGTGCTGCTCGCCCACATCCGCAGCCAGCTGCGCAGCCATGAGGCGTCCGAGGACGCGGTCTTCCGTATCGGCCCCTATGAATTCCGCCCGGCGTCCAAGCTGCTGGTGGACGACAAGGGCAAGAAGGTCCGGCTGACCGAGAAGGAAACCAACATCCTCAAATACCTCTATCGTTCCGGCTCCAAGGCCGTGTCGCGCGAGGAGCTGCTGACCGAGGTCTGGGGCTACAACGCCGGGGTCACGACCCATACCCTCGAGACCCACGTCTATCGCCTGCGCCAGAAGATCGAGCCTGATCCGGCCAATGCCCGCCTGCTGTTGACGGAAGCCGGTGGCTACCGGCTCCAGCCCTGACAAGTAAATAGTTACTACCTATTCAGTTCATAGGTTTCGTAGTAACTGGTTCCCGTATCACGCCGGGAACGCGATTTATGGGAAAATACGATCCTCTCGGGGCGCACCTCGCCGAAAGCGCGCAGGACGAGATACCCATGACCTTTCGCCAGATCGAAACCCTGATCGGCGCGCCGCTCCCGCCCGCCGCAACACGATACCGGGCCTGGTGGAGCAACAATCCCGACAACAGCGCCATCACCCGAAGCTGGCGGGGCGCCGGATACAGGGCGTTTCAGGTCGATATGACCGCGGAGACCCTCGTGTTTCGCCGGGACCCGGGTCTGGCGACACCGGCGCCGTCCCTGGCCGGGACAAATCGCGGGCCGCAGTCCGGGGTCGTCGCAAGGCTCCAGGCCCGGCTGGGGGGAACTGTCAGGATCCCTTACGGCGTGGATCTGACAGAGCCGACCGGCGAGGTCTGGGACGCGGAAATCCAGTGACCCCGATCCTGCTGGATACCTGCGCCGCCCTCTGGCTGGCCAACGGCAGCCCGCTTGCGGACGGGGCCGTCGAAGCGCTGCAGGCCTGTGACGGCATTCACATCAGCCCGGCCAGCGCCTGGGAGCTGGGGCAGCTGACATCACGGCGGCGGCTGTCGCTCTCGATGGACACCAGTGTCTGGTGGGACGCGCTGGTGGAGGCCGGGGTTCAGCTTGCGGCGATGGACGCCGCGACCCTGATCGCGTCCTCGACGCTGCCCGGACCCCAGATCCGCGATCCGGCCGACCGGATCATCGTCGCGACAGCACGCTCCCGCGGCTTCCGCATCATGACCCGCGACCGGCCGATCCTGACGTACGCCGCAGCCGGCTACGTCCAGGCCATCGCCTGTTGATCAGATCATGAAGTCGGCGGTTATCGGGGCGTGGTCGCTGGGCTTGTCCCAGCCGCGCACGTCGTCATGGATCCGGCATTGCGCCTTGCCGGTATGGAAGGCCGCGTCCCGCAAGCCGGGGCTGGCGAGAATGTGGTCCAGCAGCAGGCCGCGGTTGGACTGGCGGAAATCAGCGGCGCGATAGCTCCACCAGCTGGCCAGCTTCTCCGGCTCCGGGATTGCCTCCCGGGCCAGGTTCATGAACCCCAGCGAGGCCTCGAGTGCGCGGAACGCCTCGATCTCGACGGGCGTGTGGCTGACGATCTTCGACATGTGGCGGTGATTCCAGACGTCGAACTCGCCCGGGGCAACATTGAGATCACCGGTGACGACCAGTGGCGCCTTCGGGTCCCGCTTGGCCATCTCGGCGGTGAGCTTTCCGTAGAAGTCGAGCTTGTGGGCGAACTTGGGGTTCAGGCCCGGATCAGCGACGTCGCCGCCGGCCGGGATGTAGAGGTTCTGGATCTCGACGCCTGCGATGACCGCGCCCACGCAGCGGGCGTGACCTTCCCGGCAGACGTCGAGCGGCGGGGCGTCCTCGATCGGAAGGCGCGACGCGATCGCGACCCCGTGCCAGCCCTTCTGCCCCGCGATGCGGAAATGGTTGAAGCCGAGCGCCTCGAACATCCCCGTGGGGAACTCGTGCGTCTGGCACTTGATCTCCTGCAGGCAGAGGACATCGGGCGCGATCTCGTCGACCATCCGGCCGACCAGATCGCCGCGCGGGCGGACGGAGTTGATATTCCAGGTGGCGAGGCGAAGGCGCATGGACTGTTCCATAAGCTTGTTCGCGGCAAAGAAAACGCCCGGACGCTACGAAGCATCCGGGCGCTGAAGTTGTCTCTCATGCCGCGGCCGGGAGGGGATAGGTTCCGGCACGGTATCTCACGGCGGCGCGAGGTCGGGCGCGCCATTGCCATAAGTGGCATTATCGCAACGTAAGCTTCGAAACGTCAATCGTGATTCGAAAGGCAGGTTGCCTGTCGCGAACATGTCACAGTTCAGCGGCGGGTCGGCTGCTGCGGAAACGGGGCGCGGAAGAGTCCCGGATCAAGCTCGCCGGCGCGTGTCAGGCTGGTCAGGCGCACCTGGGTCACAGCGTTGCGGCCATCGGTGATCTTCCAGCCGATCAGCTGCATCGGATTGTCACTGAAGGTCAGGACGATCTGGCCGCGGGTCTTGCCGACCCGGTCCTGGGCGGTGATCTCGAAGCCGTCGGCCAGACGGGTGACGCGGCTGACGGCGACGCCCCGATCCAGCCGGATCTCGTCCGCGAGGAACAGCTTCAACGGCGTCTGGCTGAGAAAGTAACGGTTGACCGTCTTTAGCCGCTTGTCGGCCACCGAGACGACCTTGCCATCGGAAACCACCAGCAGACTGGAGGGCGCGTCATACTCGAACCGGGCTCGACCGGGCCGCTGCAGATAGAGCAGCCCCTGGGTGACCGAGCCGCGCGGATCCGTCTGGACGAAGCGTCCGCGCGCGGTCGGCAGGCCCTGCAGATAGGCGACCGCCTTGTCGACCATGGCCTGGTCGGCCGGCGCAAGCGCCAGAGCCGGCGTCGCCAGCAGCAGGGCCGGGGCGGCGAGCAGAAGGGTGCGGCGGGTTGTCGTCGTGTCCATCTGTCACGTCTATCAGGTCGTCACGGCGAATCTAGGGCGGGGGGCCGACGAGGATCTCGCGCTTGCCGGCATGGTTTGCGGGACCAACAACCCCTTCCTGTTCCATTCGTTCCATCAGAGAGGCCGCGCGGTTGTAGCCGATCTGCAGACGCCGCTGGATGTAGCTGGTCGAGGCCTTTCCATCTCGGGTGACCACGGCCACGGCCTTGTCGTAGAGGCCGCCGTCGCCGGCGCCGTTCTCGTCGCCGAAGGCCAGCCCGCCCTGACCTTCGTCGGCCTCGTCGTCGGCTCCAGCGGTGACTTCGTCGAGATACTGCGGGCTGCCCTGCTCGCGCAGGAACCTTGCCACCGCTGCGACCTCCTCGTCGGCGACGAACGGTCCGTGCAGGCGCGTCAGGCGACCGCCCGAACCGCCGGCCATGTAGAGCATGTCGCCCTGGCCCAGCAGCTGCTCGGCGCCCTGCTCGCCCAGGATGGTGCGGCTGTCGATCCGCGAGGTGACCTGGAAGCTGATGCGGGTGGGGAAGTTGGCCTTGATGGTGCCGGTGATGACGTCCACCGACGGTCGCTGTGTGGCCATGATCAGGTGGATGCCGGCCGCGCGGGCCATCTGGGCCAGTCGCTGGACCGCGCCTTCAATATCCTTGCCCGCGACCATCATCAGGTCGGCGACCTCGTCGATGACCACCACGAGATAGGGCATGTGCTCGGGGCGGATCTTCTCGCTCTCGAAGATCGGCCGGCCGGCGTCATCGAACCCGGTCTGGACCGTCCGCTCGAAATGCTCGCCCTTGTCGATCGCCTCCTTGGCGCGCTCGTTGTAGGCGGCAATGCCGCGCACGCCGATCTTGGCCATGCGACGATAACGGTCCTCCATCTCGCGCACCGTCCACTTCAGCGCGACGATGGCCTTCTTTGAGTCCGTCACCACCGGCGCCAGCAGATGGGGGATGCCGTCGTAGACGCTGAGCTCCAGCATCTTCGGGTCGATCATGATGAACCGGCACTGGTCGGGGCTCAGGCGGTAGAGGATCGACAGGATCATGGCGTTGACCCCGACCGACTTGCCCGAGCCCGTGGTGCCCGCGATCAGCAGGTGGGGCATCTTGGCCAGGTCGGCGATATAGGGCTCGCCGCCGATCGTCTCGCCCAGCGCCATCGGCAGGGTCTGCGACTGCTTTTCGTAGTCGGCGCTGGCCAGAAGATCGCGCAGATAGACCGTCTCACGCTTGGTGTTCGGCAGCTCCAGCGCGATCGCGTTGCGGCCCTGGACAACCGAAACCCGGCAGGCGGCCACGCCCATCGAGCGGGAAATGTCGTCGGCAAGGGCCACGACCCGGGCATGTTTCACGCCGGGCGCCGGCACCAGTTCATAGAGGGTGACCACGGGACCCGGGCGGATCTGGTCGATCGCGCCACGCACGCCAAACTCGGCCAGCACGCTCTCCAGCAGCCGGGCGTTCTGGCGCAAGCCTTCCTCGTCGAAGTTGCCGGCGCGGGGCTTGGGCTTGGCCAGGATCGCCAGCTCCGGCAGCATGAACCCGCCCGGCTGGACGAAGTCGAAGCTCTTCTGCTGCTCGCGCACCTCGCGGCCGCTGCTGCGCGGCGTGGCCTTGGGCGGCTTGATGGCAGGCTCGCCGTCCGCCGAACGCGGGGCGGGCGCCTGGATAGGGGTCTGGGCGGCGACGGGCGCGTCGTCGGCGAAGGTCAGGGGTTGTTTCGCGGCCCGCTCGGCGCGGCGGCGCACGGCCGGGGCCTTCTCGGCGACCGGCGCGGGTCCGGGCGCCGGTGCGCGTCGCGTATGGTCTAGCAGGCGCTCAAGCGCCCCGCCCGCCGCCTCGGCCATCGCTTCACGGCGGACGCCCAGCGAGGCGGCCAGACCGGCCAGCCCGAGGCCCAGCAGCAGCAGGGCTGACAACCAGGTCGCGCCGGGAATGTGGGCGAAGGCGAACAGCCAGGAGAACAGGCCCAGCAGGGCGTCGCCCCAGAAGCCGCCGAGACCGCTGGCCAGCGCCCAGCTCTTCGGCGGCGTCGGACCCGACAGGGCCCCGGCCAGGGCGAAGACCGCCAGGGCGCCCAGCAGGGCTCGCATGCGCATCGCGCCGCGCGCCGCGCCGGGCTCGGCCTCGATAACCCGCGTGAGCCCGAAGACGATCATCAGCAGCGCCATGCCCCAGGCGGCCAGACCCAGCGATTGCAGGAAAATGTCGGCGATCAGGGCGCCGGCCCCGCCCAGGGCGTTGGTGGCCGGCAGGGCGGACGCCACATTCAGACTGGGATCAGCGGAATTCCAGCTGGCGAAGGCCGCGATCAGGGCCGCGCCAAAGGCCGCGACGAGTCCGCCGCGCAGGCGAATCGTGGTCGGTCGCGACCAGGCCCAGAGCACCAGCTCCATCGCCATCTCAAGCCCCGACCGTCGCATCGCCCGCGCCATCCGCGCCCCCGTAATCATGAACGCTCCGTTTTGCGGCGAGGAGGGTTAAGGGGCGTTTACTTTGCCGCGGCCTTTCAGGCCGTCAGCAACATCAATCAGGACAGCGACGCCCTCAATGCCGCGACATAGTACTGTTCCGCTGTCGCCCGCAGATCGGACCGGTAGCGTGTGCGCGGGTCATTGGCGTCATCGTCGTCGAAAGCGTGAGTGGCGTCCGCGAAAGTCAGGACGTCGACAGCCAGCCCGTCGCCCTTGAGACGCCCGAGGGCTTTCAGCGGGCCGTTCACGCCAACGACCCGGTCTTGCCCGCCGAGCACCGCAAACACCTTCGGACGGTGTCCCTGCCACCCCCGCGCGGAGGTCAGGGACGGGAAGCTGGCGTAGGGATACACAAGGAAGGCGCCGCGTACGGCCTTCAGCTGGGCCGGGTCGGCGTCGATCAGGCCGGTCATCCGGGCGGCGCCGGATCCCTGCGCGAAGGCGTCCATGACGGTCCAGCCGCCGTGGCTCCAGCCGGCGGCGACCACCCGGTCGGCGTCGGCCCAAGGCTGGCCCTTCAGCCAGTGGAGCATGGCATAGAGATCGCCCGCGCGCTGCGACCCGCGCAACACGGCGCCCGTGCAGACGAACAGGCTGCCGTCGAGCCGCGACATGCCGCGTGGCTTGAAGCTGTCGACGATTACCACCGCCACCCCGGCCTGCACGGCTGCCTCGGCATAGCTGTTCTGGAATGGCTGTGATCCGGCGCAACCGTGCAGCTGCAGGGCGACCGGAAAGGGGCCGGAACCGGCCGGCCTGAGTACGCGAACGCCCTTCGCCAGCAGGTCGGCGCGTGCGGCGAGGGTCGAGGGCTGGGCGATCATGTGCGCCAGTATGTGAGCAAACGCTCACATGTCAAGCGGCGCGCCGGTCGATATCACGAGGCCCCTGCCGAGAGGGATTCGAACCGAGCGTCCAGCCTAGTGCCGGAACACCCGCACCCCGGTGAACGCCATCGCCACGCCCCGCTCGTCCGCTGCGGCGATGACTTCCTCGTCGCGGATCGAGCCGCCCGGCTGGATGACCGCCGTGGCCCCCGCCTCTGCGGCCTGGATCAGACCGTCCGCGAACGGGAAGAAGGCCTCCGAGGCGCAGGCGCTGCCCTTCAGGTCGAGGCCGAAGTCACCGGCGCGCATGGCGGCGATTCGGGCGCTGTCCTTGCGGTTCATCTGGCCGGCGCCGACGCCGAGTGTCTGTCCGGCCCGGGCGAACACCACCGCATTCGACTTCACATGCTTGGCAATGGTGAAGGCGAACAGCATGTCGGCGATCTCGGTCGGCGAGGGCGCGCGCTTCGTCACAATCTTCAGGTCCCCGGGCCTGATCAGTGCGGTATCGCGGCTCTGAACGAGGAAGCCGCCCGCGACGGAGCGGAATACCTCGCCGGGCGCGTGGGCGTCCGGAAGGGCGCCGGTGACCAGAAGACGCAGGTTCTTCTTCGATTCGAACACCGCGATCGCGTCGTCGTCCGCCTCGGGCGCGATGACCACCTCGGTGAACACCTCCACGATCGCCTCGGCGGCCTTGCGGTCCAGCCGGCGGTTGACGGCCACGATGCCGCCGAACGCGCTGACCGGGTCGCATTCCAGCGCGCGCTGATAGGCGCTGAGCAGGTCGCCGCCGGTCGCCACCCCGCAGGGGTTGGCGTGCTTGACGATGACGCAGGCCGGCTCGCTGAACTCGGCGACCAGCTCGAAGGCGGCGTCGGTGTCGGCGATGTTGTTGTAGCTGAGCTCCTTCCCCTGCAGCTGGCGAGCATTGGCGACGCCGGGCCGCGCCGGGCCGCTGGCGTAGAAGGCCGCCGACTGATGGGGGTTCTCGCCATAGCGCATGGTCTGGATCAGCGTCCCGGCGATGGCCTTTCGGGCGGGCGCGACCTGCGCGAGCTGCGTCGCGAACCAGGTGGCGATGGCCGCGTCGTAGGCCGCTGTGCGGGCGTAGGCGCGGGCCGCGAGGCTCTTGCGCAGGTCGAGGGTCGTGGCGCCGCCATCCTTCAGTTGGGCGATGACCTCGGCCATGTCCGACGGGTCGGTGCAGACAGCGACATAGCCGTGGTTCTTGGCCGCCGAGCGGATCATCGCCGGCCCGCCGATGTCGATGTTCTCGACGCAGGTCGCATAGTCGCCGCCCGCCGCGACCGTCGCCTCGAAGGGGTAGAGGTTCACGTAGAGCAGGTCGATCCCGCCAATCCCGTGGTCGGTCATGGCCTTCGCATGGTCCGCGGCGTCGCGCACACCCAGCAGGCCGCCGTGGACGATCGGGTGCAGGGTCTTGACCCGCCCGTCCATCATTTCCGGAAAGCCCGTCAGCTCGGAGACGTCCTTCACCGCCAGCCCCGCCGCCGCGATCGCCGCGCGGGTGCCGCCAGTCGACACCAGCTCGACGCCCAGACCGGCCAGCACCTTCGCCGCCTCGACCAGGCCCGTCTTGTCGGACACCGACAGCAGGGCGCGCCTGATCTGCACGCGGTCGGGGGATGCGGGATAGTCGGGGGCGGCAGGCATGGTTCGGCTCCGGATTGAACGAGGAGCCCAGGCGCGCGGCATATGAGGTTCGCGCTCCCCGGTGGTCACCCACCTCCAGCGCCAGTTACGCGAACGGGCGGAAAATACGGAGAGGGGTGGGCAAGTCAATGCGTCCTTCGAGACGCTCGCTTGAGGCTCGCTCCTCAGGATGACGCAGGGGCGGGCGTCAAAAATGGCCGTCATGGTGAGGAGCGAGGCGTCAGGCGAGCGTCTCGAACCACGCACTCACCCCTCCGCCCGCGACAGTTTCCAGCGCACCCGGCCGCCCTTGTCGTCGCTGGCCTGGCCGCGCAGGACGACCTGGACGGTGCGCCGCTGGACGCCGTTCTCGATATGCAGCGACGGCTCGACGGAGACCTCGATGGCGTCATTTCGCAGCCACCAGCCCTGTTCCGAAGGCCCTTTGAGCAGGACGCTCTTGTGGTCGCGGGCGAGCGAGGCGCGGGCGTCGGGGTGCAGATGGAAGCGCACCGTGAACGGCATGTAGCGGCGTGGGCCGTCCTGGGTCTTCTCGACCTTCGGCCGGAAGCTGTCCTCGCCGCGCAGCTCCTCGAGCGATCGGTCCAGATAGAGTTTGCGCTCGTGGATCAGGCCGAAGCGCTTGACCCAGCCGTCGTGCGACACCTCCAGCCAGGCTGCGGCCTCGGCGTCGTGCCGCTTGGCCTCGACCTTGCGCGGCGCGCCGATCAGGCGGGCCCCCAGGGCGGCGGCGGCAAAACCCCGCAACGGCTGGCCGGCCGACATGTCCGCCAGGTTGGCCGTCGACGAGGCGTCGGTCAGGCGCAGGGCATGCGAGGCGCCCGAGTCGGCGGTCCAGGCGCAGCCGACGATCAGCCGGTCGGTCCCGCAGACGACCTCCATCGCCGCCGACTGGGCGCAGGCGGTCGCGCTCCACCGGCCCCGCGCGGGCAGGCCTGCATCCACCATGATCGCCATGCCCGGCGACTCCAGCCGCTCATAGCCGCCGTGCGGCGCGCGTCCGCGAACGCGGGGACCGCCCTCTTCATGGGCCAGCGCGGCGGCGATGCGCCGCAGTCCGACGGCCTCGCCCCCCTGAAAATCGGCCAGTCGCCCGTCGGGCAGGGTGAAGAACCGGGTTGCCGCGCTGAGCCGGTCGATGGCCCGCGGCAGGTCGTCCGGCCCGGACTGGCCGCGCTGGTGCAGGGCGTCGTCCAGGGTCAGCAGGTCGAACAGCAGCTCCAGCCCCGCCTGGGGCGAGCGGCTGGCATGCACGCCGTCGTGTCCCACGACCGTTGCCAGATCATGCTTAAGCCGGCCCACGGACAGGTCGATCAGCCGCTCGCCCGCCTCACCGCCGAGCGCGCAGCCGGCCACGCCCGTCGCCACCGCCCGTTCCAGCGCCCGCTCCGGCGCCTGTCCGATGCCGCTCAGGTGCCGGGCCTGTCGCGCCAGGTCATCGAGCAGGGCGACGCGTTCGGCGTCCGAAGCGGCATAGGTCAACCGTCGCGCGGCGCAGGCCAGGTTGAAAACCCGCCGCTCGAGGACGTCGGGACCCCACGAAAAGCTGTTCCAGCGCCCGAAAACGCGGCGCCAGTCCATCACCAGCCGCAGCCCGAGCTTCGCACCAGCGTCGCCGGTGGCGAGCAGGTCGCCCATCCAGCCCATGCGGTGCAGGGCGACGGCGAACCGGCGGTTCGGGCTGGGACGGTCGAAGGGATCACCCTGGGCGCCGACGACCATCTCCGTCCCGCCGATATCGAAGATCCCGCCCAGGATGCGGCGGCCGGTTTCCGGTTCGACGGGTCTGAGGTCGCGGGGGTTGGCCGCCATGCCGTCCGGCTTGGGTCGGGCAAGGCTCAGGCGGTGCAGGGGTGTGCCGAACCACTCGCGCTCGGCCAGGCGGCGGGCGCTCTCGCCGGCGGCCTGCAGGGCGAGGGCGGCAGAGGAGGCTGAAGGCAGACGGGGCGCGTCCATCCCGCCGGGCTCAGGCGCCCTTCAGGGCGCGGATGTTGTCGGCATAGGCGTCCGGTCCACCCTTGAACACGGCCGAGCCCGCGACCAGCGCGGTGGCGCCGGCGGCGACGCATTGCGGCGCGGTCACCGGCGTGACCCCGCCGTCGACCTCAAGCTCGATGGCGAAGCCGGACGCGTCGATCATTCTGCGCAGGCGTTCGATCTTCTTCAGCTGCGAGCCGATGAAGCTCTGGCCGCCGAAGCCCGGATTGACGGTCATCACCAGCAGCAGGTCGATGTCCTCGAGAATCCACTCGACGGATTCGACGGGAGTCGAGGGGTTGAACACCACGCCGGCCTTGCAGCCCAGTTCGCGGATGCGCTTCAGCGAGCGATGGAGGTGGGGCCCGGCCTCGGGATGGATGCTGAGGATGTTCGCTCCCGCGGCGGCGAAGGCCTCCAGATACGGATCCGCCGGCGTGATCATCAGATGCACGTCGAAGGGGATCGAAACGTGCGGGCGCAGGGCCTTCACCACGTCCGGGCCGATCGTGATGTTGGGCACGAAATGGCCGTCCATCACGTCCACATGCAGCCAGTCGGCGCCGGCGGCCTCGACGGCGCGGCATTCCTCGCCGAGACGGGCGAAGTCCGACGCCAGGATGGACGGAGCGATGATCGGGGCGGCCATGTCCTGATCTAACCGGAGCCGCCCGGCGGAACAAGGAAGCTCAGACCTTCCGGATCATTCGTGCGGCGAAGAACCCGTCGATCCCGCCTTCAAGGTGATGCGGGAGGATACGCAGCCAGCCTTCCGGCGAGACGCTGTCCGCCGGCGCACCCCCCTCTCCGGCCGCGACCGGCTCGAGGGAAAAGTCCGGGTGACGGGTGAGGAAGCCGCGAATCTGGGCCTCGCCCTCCTCGGGCTCCAGCGAGCAGACGCAATAGACCAGCCGCCCGCCCGGCTTCACGCGACCCGACGCGGAATCGAGCATGCGGATCTGCACCCCGGCCAGACTGGCGATGTCGCCGGGCGCGGCCGCCCAGAGGACGTCCGGGTGACGTCGGAATGTGCCGGTCGCCGAACAGGGGGCGTCGAGCAGGACGGCGTCAAAGGTCCGCTTGTCGGCCCAGGTCCGGGCGTCGGCGGCGACAACCTCGGCGGTCAGGCTCATCCGGGCGAGATTCTCGCTCACGCGTTTCAGCCGGTCTGGGGAGCGATCGATCGCCACGACCGATGCGCCGGCGGCGGCCAGTTGCAGGGTCTTGCCGCCCGGCGCTGCGCACAGGTCGAGCGCGGTCTGGCCGGGCTGGATGTTCAGCAGCCTGGCCGGGATCGCCGCGCCGGCGTCCTGCACCCACCAACGCCCTTCGGCGAAGGCGGGCCATTCGGCCAGGTCGCCCCGCCTTGCGGTGCGGATGGAGCCTCCAGGCAGGACCGTTCCTTCAAGCAGGGCCGCCAGAGCTTCGGTGTCCGAAGGGTCCTTTGACGTCAGGTCGGTGTCCGGCTCGTTGGCGATCGCTGCGGCAATGGCGCGCGCGCCGGCGTCGCCGAAGGCCGCCTGCCAGCGGGCGAACAGCCAGGACGGGGCGAGGGCCTCGGGATCGTCGGCCGGTTTGCCGTCACGCTGCAAACCTCGCAGGATCGCATTGACCAGGCCCTTGAACGACCGGGTCGGCTTGAGGCGGTCGGCGATGGCGACGGTGGTGGAAACCGCCGCGTGGTCCGGCACGTCCATCCAGAACAGCTGCGCCATGCCCAGCCGCAGCAGGGTGCGGATACGTTCCGGCGGTTCACGCTGGAGTTTCGGAGCCAGGGCCCGGTCGATCACGCCGAGATGGCGCAGGACGACCATGGTCAGGGCGCGGGCCAGGGCGCGGTCCCGCGGTGGCAGGCCGCGCGTGGCCGAGACAGACAGGGCCTCGTCCAGGCCGGCGCGCCGCGACAGGGCCGCTTCGAGAAACTGGGCCGCCGCCTCCCGCGCGGGAAGGCCGATATCATCTTGCTCGCTCACCCGCGCCCCGTGCCCTGTCCCGGCCGGCGGCGCAAGGGGCCGGTCATGCCGCCGGCTTGCGCCAGCCGCTGATCACGCTGATCAGGAAGCAGATGATGCCGAGGATTGCCGGGATCTCTGCGGCCATCATGACCTTGCCGCTGAGCTTGTGGGTGAGAACCTGCGGCAGCAGGACGGCCATCAGGATCGCGCCGAGGCTCGAGAGCACCAGATTGACCCAGGCCAGCACGGCGGGTTTGGCGCCGGGCAGGGCGTAGTAGCCGCCCATGATGGCCAGTGTGACCCAGCCCAGAAGGTTCAGGTGGGCGTGGGCGGGCATCATCGAGTGATCCCCGCTGGTCCCCATCTGGCTTCCCCAGATCATCCCGGCGAGACCACAGAGCGTGGCGATGGTGAAAAAGGCGGATGAGACGCGTGGCATTCGATTCCCCCGAAACGAAGCGCTTGCCCAGATCGGACGGGGTCACGAAACCAGCGTTCGACGAACCGTTCAAGATCCATGCGTCTCGACGGTCGGCGCCGGAAGCCGGCGGGCGTCATTGTTCGTCGGGCGGGGCGCTGGTAGATCACCGCCATGGAAACCGATCCGAAGGACGACCTCCCGCCCGGCGCGAATCCGGACGTGGTGCTGACACCGGCCGCTCGTCGGGCGCTGGAGGAAGCCGCCGCCCGCCGCGCCGCCGCGCCCGCGCCTGATCTGCCGCCGGAAGAAGGCGGACCCGCCGGCCTTGAGCCCACGCGGTACGGCGACTGGGAGCGCAAGGGCCTCGCCAGCGACTTCTGACGGCCGCCCGGCCGCATCCGTCAGGCGCGAAGTTTAACCACGGCCCCCTCGCGCATCAGGGGCAAGGGTTCGCCTCTCGCCGTTGACGCTCCTAGGGTCGCCGCTTCAAGGCGCCGGAGCGGCCATGATGACCTGGATCACACGTATAGCGCTGGCCATCGTCAGTCTTCTGACGCTGGCGCGCGCCGCTGCCGCCTACGAGGCGCCGCCGCCCGCCCCTCCGGGCTACACGCCCGCCTACGCGCCCGCCTATTCGCCGGCCTATCCCGCCATGCCCGAGCAGGGCGGCGGCTACTATGTGGTCGAGACCTGCTGCAGCCGCGCGCCGCATCCGGCGCCCCCGCCGCAGCCCCTGCCGCCTCCGCCGGCCTGTCCCGGCCCCTGCGGCGGATACAGCTATGGCGGCGGCTACGGTTACGAGGAAGGCTATCGGGCCGGCTATATCGCCGGCTATCCGCGCGGCGTCGCGGAAGCCCAGATCTTTGTCCAGGACCAGGACGGTCGCTGGAGCCAGGTTTCCGGCGCACAGTCGACCCCGGGCGCGGCGGGCTACGGCTACGCCACCGGCGGTGGCTATCCGCACCCGCCGGCGGGGCCGCCCCCCTGCAGCAGCTGTTGCGGCGGCGGGTACACGCCGCCGGCTCCGCCGTCCTGCCCGCCCTCCTATCCGCCCGGCTACGGCGAGGTGCGTCTGGGCGACAGCTTCTTCTGGGGCGGCGGTGGCGTTGGGCCCGAAGTCTACGCCGGCGGCGGTGGTGGCGGTGGCGGCTATGCCTGGGCTGGCGCCTCAGCGTCCTCCTATGCCTATGCCAGCGCCAGCGCGCGGGTCACGGTTGGCGGTGGACGCGGCTATCGTCCGCCCCCGCACCGTCCTCCGCCGGTCCACCCGGGCAAGCCGGGCAAGGGTGGCGGCAAGCCCCGCAAGGGCGGCTGCTGCCACTAGGCCGCGGCCATCTCCTCGACAACCCGCATGGCCGCATGGCGCGGGTCCGCCGACGCAGTGATCGGCCGGCCACAGACGAGATGGCTCGCGCCCGCTCGCAGGGCCTCGGCAGGCGTCGCGGCGCGCGCCTGATCGTCCTTGCCCGCCCAGTCCGGACGAACACCCGGCGTGACGACCAGAAAGTCGGGGCCGCCGATGCGCCGGGCCAGCGCCGCCTCGTGCGGGCTGGCGACCACACCGTCGGCGCCCGCATCGATCACCTGACGAATCCGGCGCTCGACCAGCTGCTCGACCCCCATGCCGTAGCCGATCTGCGCCAGGTCCTGGCCGTTCAGGCTGGTCAGGACGGTCACCCCGACAATCTTCGCCTGTTGGTCGCCGCCACGGCCTTTCACGGCCGCCGCCAGAACCTGCGGCTGGGCGTGGACGGTCAGCAGGTCGCATGCGCCTGTGCCGACGATCGCCGCCGTGGCCTTCTCGACCGTCGCGCCGATGTCGTGCAGCTTCCAGTCGAGAAACACCTTTCGGCCCCGCGCCTTGAGGTCGCGGGCCATGTCCATGCCGCCCACCGCCAGCATCTGCAGGCCGATCTTGTAGAAGCTGACGCTGTCCCCGAGCGCCTCCACCATCGCCTCCGCCTCGGCGCGGCTGGGCAGGTCGAGCGGAATGATCAGGCGCGGGTCGGCGGACATGCAGCGTCTCCCGCCTCTCGGGGGAGGCGATTCAGTGTGTTTTGGGCTAAGAAGGCTGCATGACCCCCTCCGAATACGCCGTCAACTTCTTCGTCGCCCTGTTCGCGCTGCTTGACCCGATCGGCAACGTGCCCGTGTTCGCGGCCGCCACCGCCGGCGCCATCGCAGCGGGCCGGCGCTGGGTCGCCGTCTACATCGCGCTGTTCGCGTTCCTGTTCATGAGCTTCTTCTTCTTCACCGGCCTGGCGCTGCTGGAGTTCTTCGGCATCTCCCTGCCGGCTTTCCGCATCGCCGGCGGGGTAATCCTGTTCCTGATGGGGCTGGAGATGGCGCGGGACGACTTCACGGCGATGTTCGCCGACGCTGCCGAGGGGGCCGAGGACGCCGGTCCGCGCGCCTACGCCCGTCGCCGGTTCGAACGCCTGATCGTGCCCTTCGCGATGCCGCTGTTGATCGGCCCGGGCGCGATCTCGACGGTGATCATCTACGCCAGCGAAGCCAAGACCCTGGGTCTCGAGGGAATGGCCGTGGGCATCGGCGTCATCGCGGCGGTCTCGCTGCTGACGATGATCTGCTTCTGGCTGACGCCGTTGATCTCGCGCCTGCTCGGCCGGATCGGCATGACCATCATCGTACGGGTGCTTGGCCTGATCCTCTGCGCCATGGCGGTGCAGTTCGTGATCATCGGCGTCGCCGACACGGCCCGCAGCGTGATCATCAAGACGGATGTCTCGGCGCCCTATTCGGCTGAGAAATAGGGGACTTCCTGTCGACGGGCGTGATGCTGATACGCCCTGAAGGCCTTGATGGAATGGTTCGCTCCGGGCGGTGACCTTGGTCAAGGACCGCCTTCGGCGGCCGCGCAGCGGCGGGCCCTGCGGGCCCGTCCTTGACGAAGGTCCCGCCGGAGCAAGACTGCTCATCAAGACATCAGGACGATTCCTGCCGTGAGGGTGACGGCGACCCCGCGCCTCACACCTTCCGGAACCGCGCACCCTGGCTGGCCATCAGGGCCAGGGCCCAGTCGTCGGGGAGGATCTTGGCGATGGCGGCGATCGCCTTGTTGGGCGCGCCAGTGACGCAGACCGGCCTGTTGGCCTCTGCCGCCTCGTAGCCGGTGGCCGCGACCTCGTCCGCCCCCAGCCACAGCCAGTCCGGCGTCGACTGGGAAATCTGCGCCCGGGTGGCGTTGACGTCGTGGAATTCCGAGAAGGTGAACCCCGGACAGAGGGCCGTGACATGCACGCCGGTCGCCTGGTTCTCGAGATGCAGGCTCTGGGAGAACTTCACGAGGAAGCTCTTGGTCGCCGCATAAAGCGTGTGTCCGGCGGAACCCGGGACCAGGCCGGCGAGCGAGGCGACATTGACGATGCGGCCGAACTTTCGCTCGATCATGCCCGGAAGGACCTTGTGGGTCAGGTCGCAGACCGCGATCAGCATGACCTGCAGCATTGACCGCTGATCGGGCCATTCGGTGTCGGCATAGGCGCCGGGCAGGCCGTATCCGGCGTTGTTGATCAGGGCGTCGACAACCCGACCGTGGGATTCGATCTCGGCCAGCACCGCATCGGCGGCGCCCGGCTCGGCAAGGTCAGCCGCGATGACCAGGGCCTCGACCCCGAAGCGCAGGCGAATCTCGCCGGCGAGGGCCTCAAGCCGGTCGGTCCGGCGTGCGGTCAGGGCCACGTCATAGCCGTGGCTGGCGTAGATACGGGCGAAAGCGGCGCCGATGCCGGCGGAAGCGCCGGTCACCAGCGCAAGGCGGCGAGCCATGCGGGCGGACCCTTCGAGGAACTGGGACCCCTAGATTGGCCCGCCCGCCGACCCGGTCAAGCCGCGTCAGGCGGCTTGCTTGAGTTCCGCCTCCGCGCCGCGCGCCCAGCGCAGGGCCGCCTTGCCGACCCGAAGGCCCAGAAGGCGCGCCGTTTCGTGCTCGCCGAAGGGCGGGGAGACGTCAGCGGCGGCGTTGTCGGCCTGGGCGGCCAGACCGATGAAGGACCCGACCCGGTTGACCGTATCCGGCCCGCGCTCTGCGGCCGGGATGTTCGGGGCGGGGATGCCGAGGTTGATCCAGTTCATGCCGTGCTGCGCCGCCAGGATCGACAGGCTGCTCAGCGCGTGGAGCTTGTCGCCCGAAAAGCTGTGCGAGACGGTGAAGCCCGCCGCCAGCTTGTCCCTCCAGGCGCCGGTGAAGAATGCCTTCGAGGAGGCGTCGGCGAACACTTTGAACACGCCGGAGACGTCGCCCATGTAGGTGGGGGCGCCAAAGATCGCGCCGTCAGAGGCGGTGATTTCATCCAGCAGCGGGTCGAAATCCTGTGTGGCGTTGTCGATTTTCAGCAGGACGGCCTCGACCCCGGCGTCCCGGACGCCCTGGGCGACGCTTTGGGCGAGAACTTCTGTGTGGCCGTAGCCGGAGTGATAGGCGATGGCGATGCGCGTCATTCTGGTATCCCCAAAAGAAACTGTGTCGGTGACAGTTACTTGGGTGGGGTCGACAGGTCGGGCAAGTGATCCGCAACAGATTCGATCACAGTTTTTCTGCGGAGCCCTTGAGAAGATCCGCGACCGTGATGCGGGACAGCCGCTCGGACGCGGCAGTGTCAGCCGCGACGATCGCCGCGCTGACCGCCTCGGGGATCCTTTCGCCAACCGGGCAGCCCTTCGCGCCGGGAGGCGCGACGCCCAGGTGGGTGCAGCCGCCGACGGCCTTGAGGACCGCATCGAGGCTGATCGTCGCCGGATCCACCTTCAGCCAGGCGCCGCCGCCGGCGCCGGCGCGGGTGTCGATCAGTCCCGCCCGGGCCAGCATGGCCGTCACGCGCCTTACCACCACGGGGTTTGTCGGCATGGAGGCCGCCAGTTCAGCGCTCGATACGGCGCGCGCCGCCTCCGTCGCCTCCTTGTGGGCGAGATAGGCGAGGGCGTGCGCCGCGACGGGAAATTTCTGGCTGTCTGACATGACTGGACCGGGAAGGTAGGAAAGGCCGGGGCGGGACGCCATGAAAATCGTCGAGCCGACCCCGAGACCACGCATTGAACCCTTTGCGGATTGGGTGTATCGCCCGCGCCGCAAACGCTGGGGACTCGGCGACGGGACTGTCCCGCTGTCAGTCCCGGAGATACCTGATGGCTTCCGAAGCCCGTGGCGCCACCGCACCCAATTCAGCGGCCCCCACACCGCCTCCGAAACCCGCCTCTGACGGCCATGGCGCGCAGAGCTTCTGGGCGCTGGCCATCGGCTCGATCGGCGTGGTCTTCGGCGACATCGGAACCAGCCCGCTCTACGCCATGCGTGAGGCGCTGCATCACACCAGGAGCGGCGTGACCACGGAGTTGGCCGTTCTGGGCGTCGTGTCGCTGGTGATCTGGGCGCTGATCCTGATCGTCACCCTCAAGTACGTCTTGCTGTTGATGCGGGCCGACAACAAGGGCGAAGGCGGCACGCTGGCCCTGATGGCGCTGGCCCGCAGAACCCTGGCCAAGCCGAGCGGAAAGCGATCGGCGACCGTCTTCTTTCTGGGCGTTATCGGCGCGGCGCTGTTCTACGGCGACGGCATCATCACCCCCGCGATTTCCGTGCTCTCGGCCGTCGAGGGTCTGAAAGAGGCGCCGGGTCTGGGCGGGCGGGTCGACAACTGGATCCTGCCGATCTCGGCCGGCATCCTCATCGCCCTGTTCATGGTGCAGTCGCGCGGGACGCATCGTGTGGCGACCTTCTTCGGCCCGATCACCCTGCTGTGGTTCGTGGTGCTGGGCGCGCTCGGGCTCTACCACATGTTTGACGACCCCTCGATCCTGCGCGCCGCCCTGCCGCACTACGGTGTGATGTTCCTGCTCCAGAACGGATTCCTCGGGTTCGTGATCCTCGGCAGCGTGTTCCTGGCGGTCACCGGAGCCGAGGCGCTCTACGCCGACATGGGACACTTCGGGAAAAAGCCGATCCAGGCCGCCTGGCTGTGGCTGGTGTTCCCCTGTCTGGTGCTCAACTACCTCGGCCAGGGCGCAAACATCCTCGCCCACCCCGAGGCCAAGGCCAATCCGTTCTGGTCCATGGTGCCTGAGCTGGCCTACTGGCCGGTGCTCGTTCTGGCCGCGACCGCGACGGTTATCGCCAGTCAGGCCGTGATCACCGGCGCCTTCTCGGTGACGCAGCAGGCCGTCCAGCTGGGCCTCCTGCCGCGCATCGACATCCGCCGCACCAGCGAGACCCAGGCCGGCCAGATCTATGTGCCCCAGGTCAACACCCTGCTGCTGATCGGCGTGCTGGTCCTGCTGTTCAGCTTCAAGACTTCCAGCGCCCTGGCCGCTGCCTACGGCATCGCGGTTACCGGCTCGATGTTCGTCGACACCCTGCTGGCCTTTGTCATCGTGCGCTTCATGTGGAAATGGCGCTGGTCAGCCACCCTGGCGGTGCTTTTGCCGCTGGTGGCGATCGACCTGACCTTCATCTCCTCGAACCTGCTGAAGATCCCGCAGGGCGCCTGGATGCCGCTGGTGTTCGGGGCGCTGCTGGTGCTGATCATGTGGACCTGGACGCGAGGGTCCCAGATTCTCACCGACAAGACGCGCCGGGACTCTGTGCCGCTGACCGACCTGATCAACATCCTCAAGGCCAGGCCGCCCCACCGCGCGCCCGGCACGGCCATCTTCCTGACCAGCGACCCGGACATGACCCCGGTCGCCCTGATGCACAATCTCAAGCACAACAAGGTGCTGCACGAGAAGAACGTCATCGCCACGGTGCGCACCGCCGAAACGCCGCGCGTCTCCGAGGCCGACCGGGTGCGTATCGAGCCCGTCAACGACGACTTCAAGAAGCTGGTCATTACCTACGGCTTCATGGAGACACCGAACGTGCCCAAGGCCCTGGCGCTGCTGCGCAAGCAGCAGGGGCTGAAGTTCGACATCATGGCGACCAGCTTCTTCCTCGGCCGCCGCTCCGTGATCGCCTCGGCCCACAGCGGCATGCCGCTGTGGCAGGACAAGATCTTCATCTTCCTGATGCGCAACGCCGCCAATCCGACCGACTTCTTCAAGATCCCGCCCGGTCGCGTGGTCGAGATGGGCGCGCAGGTGACGGTCTAGACCGATGATCCAGACCCTGTCCTTCATCGGCGACGCCTTCTGGATCCTCGGCCTGGCGCTGGTCAGCGCCCTGTCCTGGGGCGCCTGGAAACGCATTCCGGTCGGGACGAAAGTCCCCGTGGCCTGGAAGGGCGAGGTCGTGTCGGTCCGGGCTCATCGCCTGCCGGCCCTGTGGCTGGTTCCGGTGCTGGCCTTCGCGCTGGGCGTCTGGCTGAAGTTCGAGAGCCGCGCGCCGGGGATCGATTTCAACGGCGCCCTGATCGCGCTCGGCGTGCGGGCCACCCTCGCGCCGCTGATCGCCATCCTGCACATGAGCCAGGTCCGCCGGGCGCTGCTCGCGCTGGAGGACGAGGGCGCGCTGGGCCCGTCGCGATAAGGCCACAAACCCGCGACCATCCTCACGGGATGATCGACCGCCGCTCCGTCCTGATCGCCCTGCCGGCGCTGACCGCGCCGGGCCTCGCCCGGGCCGACCCGGACTGGTCCGCGCGCCTTGTGACGGCCGCCCGGGCCCAGGTCGGCCGGACGGTCCTCTATGACCCCGCCTACGTCCGTCTGGCCTATCCAGGCGGTGACGTGCCGCAGGACCGCGGCGTCTGCACCGATGTGGTCATCCGCGCCTACCGCGCGGCGTTCGGTCTCGACCTTCAGAGGCTGGTGCACGAGGACATGGCGCGGGCCTTCGCCACCTATCCGAAGACCTGGGGTCTACGACGCCCGGACCGCAACATCGACCACCGTCGCGTACCCAACCTCGAGACCTTCCTGACCCGCGGGGGCGCGGCCCGGCCCCTCGCGGCGCCCTGGCAGGCCGGCGACCTGATCACCCAGCGCCTGCCGGGAAACCTGCCGCACATCGTCATCGTCACCGGCGCGCGCTCGGCCCTCGGCCAGCCGCTGGTGGTTCACAACATCGGCGCCGGAGCGCAGCTGGAGCCGATCCCGGTCGCAGCCCGAAACGTAGGCCGATTCCGATTCGCGCCCGATCGGGCTTGACCCCGGCCCCCCGGCGCCCTTGAACGCGCCCACTCCGTCTCTCTCCCCCAGGAATGCCGCCGTGTCCGACAAGAAGTCCGTCAAGAAGGTCGTCCTCGCCTATTCGGGCGGCCTCGACACCTCGATCATCCTCAAGTGGCTGCAGACCGAATACGGGGCGGAGGTCATCACCTTCACCGCCGACCTCGGCCAGGGTGAGGAAATCGAGCCTGCGCGCGCCAAGGCGCTGGCGGCGGGCGTGAAGCCGGAGAACATCTTCATCGAGGACGTGCGCGAGGAGTTCGTCCGCGACTACGTCTTCCCGATGTTCCGCGCCAACACGGTCTATGAGGGCCAGTACCTGCTCGGCACCTCGATCGCCCGGCCGCTGATCGCCAGGAAGCAGATCGAGATCGCCCGCAAGATGGGCGCCGACGCGGTCAGCCATGGCGCGACCGGCAAGGGCAACGACCAGGTCCGGTTCGAGCTCGCCTACTACGGCCTTGAGCCCGACATCACGGTGATCGCGCCCTGGCGGGAGTGGGACTTCAAGTCCCGCGAGGCGCTGCTGGACTTTGCCGAGAAGCACCAGATCCAGATCACCAAGGACAAGCGCGGCGAGGCGCCGTTCAGCGTCGACGCCAACCTTCTGCACAGCTCGTCCGAGGGCAAGGTGCTCGAAGATCCGGCGGTCGAGGCCCCCGAGTTCGTCCACATGCGCACCATCGCGCCGGAAGACGCGCCCGACAAACCCCAGGTCTTCACCATCGACTTCGAAAAGGGCGACCCGGTCGCCATCGATGGCGTGGCGATGTCGCCGGCGACCCTGCTGACAAAACTGAACCAGCTGGGGCACGACAATGGCGTCGGCCGCCTCGACCTGGTCGAGAACCGCTTCGTCGGCATGAAGTCACGCGGCGTCTACGAGACCCCGGGTGGCACGATCCTGCTGGCCGCCCACCGCGGCATCGAGTCGATCACCCTCGATCGCGGGGCCATGCACCTGAAGGACGAGCTGATGCCGAAGTACGCATCGCTGGTCTACAACGGCTTCTGGTTCGCGCCCGAGCGCGAGATGCTGCAGGCCGCCATCGACTACAGCCAGAAGAACGTCTCCGGCCAGGTGCGGGTGAAGCTCTACAAGGGCAATGTCTCGATCATCGGCCGCACCAGCCCGCTCAGCCTCTACGACCAGGACCTGGTCACGTTCGAAGAGGGCAAGGTCGCCTACGACCACCGCGACGCCGGCGGCTTCATCAAGCTCAACGCCCTGCGCCTGCGCGTTCTGGCCAAGCGGGACCAGCGGGCAAACGGATAGGTGGTCGGCTCACGCCCACATCCGGTCTGATGCTGGTACGCCCTCAAGGCCGATCCACTGACACACGCATCACCGCGCCGTTGCGGTCATCCGCCACCCACAGGGCCCCGTCGGCGGCCACCGCCAGCCCGACCGGCGCACCCATGGGGCGTTTGCCGGCCACGGCATTCCAACCGGGCGTCAGGACCAGCGGATCCGCCGACGGCCCCGGATAGGGCTTCCAGATCAGACCGCCGGCGCCATAGGCGGGGTAGCGGATTCCCGTCCGGGTCAGCGGGAGCCCCTTGCCGTCCAGCTCGAACGCCACGATCCGCGCCCCGGTCGGGCGATAGCCGTGATAGCTCACCAGCAGACGGCCCTGCAGTTGCGGGAGCAACTTGCTGTCATAGACCAGCATCCCCAGCGGGGCGGCGTGCGGCGGCAGCAAGAGGGCGGGGCGGCTGTGGTCCGCGGAGCGGCACCGGAAGTCGGTCATCGCGCCCCATCCCGGGGTCGAGGCGTCCATGTCGTAGCAATAGGGCCAGCCGTAGTGGCCGCCCTCGACCAGCACATTCAGCTCCTCGAACGGCCGGTCTGTCGCCGGGTCGAAGTCATAGCTGTTCTCCGCCTGCAGGATGGTTCCCCCGGGCGTGCGGACCAGGGCGAGGCTGTTGCGCAGCCCGCGGGCCAGCATCGTGAAGTCTGCCGACCACTGGCCCTTTCCCAGGAAGCGATAGCGGCGAACCCCGGCAAGGGCCGCCGCCCCCTCGCTCTGGCGGCAGCGTGGCGATCCGTCGGGCTTGTCCTTGACCAGGCACCGGTCGCTGGGCGCGCCGACATTGACCAGGAGGTCGCCGTTGGCGTCGAAGATGAAGTTGGACAGGGGGTGGCGGTTGTCGTGCAGCCGGTTGTCCGGCAGGCCCGCCACGACCACCTCGACCGTCGTCGCCGGCAGGGGCGCACCGGGGCTGAAGCGGATGATCCTGCTCATCTCGCCAACATAGACCTGGCCGTCAGGACCGATGCCCAGGCCATGCGGCATGGTCAGGCCGGTCAACAGCCGGCTCAGCTCGACCGGCTTGCCGCGGGGGGCCCGCAGTCGCCAGACCGACCCCTTGCCGGGATCCCAGCCGCCGAGATCGGTAACGATCCAGTCTCCGCCGGGCAGCTGGATCAGGGTTCGCGGCATGCGCAGGGTTCGGCGGGAGAGGCCCGTGGCGCCGTGCGGCGGCCCGACCACCAGGCCGGCGCACAGTCCGGGCGCCATGTCGATCGGCAGCCTCGGCCAGCCGTCGCAGGTCAGCCCCGGCGTCAGCGCATAGGGCGTGGCGGCCGCAGCCGGCGCGGGCGGGGACAGCAGAAGCAGCGCAAGCGCTGCGACGACGCGTTTCATGGCGATCTCCGACGGCAGCCTCCGATCAGCCTAGGTCAGGAATCGCATCGGTTGTAGGGGGACACGGTCGCACATGGCCGAGGACTCGAAAGGTGCGGCTGCTCATCGTCAGACCTGGCGCCGGGGGGGGAGGGCGAGTCGGAGTCCCGCCGGAGGGTTTCGGCATCCCGCGAAGCATGACAGGCTCCGCCCACTGCGGCGCAGACCGCATCGGGAATTCGGGAGGCTCCTAACATGCAGTCACACGCCTATGTCGCCATCGTCACGCTGCTCGCGTTGCTGGCCTATTTCTGGATGAGCATGGGCGTCGCCGGCGCCCGCCGGAAATCGGGCATTGCCGCCCCGGCCATGACCGGCGATCCGATCCTCGAGCGCGCTGTCCGGGTCCAGGCGAACACCCTGGAGTGGCTGCCGATCTTCCTGCCGTCGCTGTGGCTGTTTCATCTGTTCTGGGCCGAGCAGGATCCGAACAGCTACATCGCCGCCAGTCTCGGCCTTGTCTGGATCATCGGCCGCATTCTGTACGCGCGCGGCTACATCAAGGATCCCGGCAAGCGGGAGCTGGGCTTCCTGATCCAGACCCTGGCCAGCGCGGTCCTGTTGTTCGGAGCGCTCGGCAAGGCCTTTATGGCGACGCTCGCGGGCTAGGAAAGCCCCGCCAGCACCGCGCCCTGCCAGATCGCCAGGCCTGCCCCAGCAGGCCGACCAGCCAGGTCAGGGCACGGACTGGCGGCGCCCTGGTCATCCAGCGGCCACCGCCGGCGACCCCGCCGGCCGCCAGATGCAGCAAGAGCCGTCCGTTGATGTCCCGGTAGGCGATATGGGGGACGGCCGAGGCCGCGCCGGTGAACACCTTGGCCGCATGGACGCTGGCCGAGGCGTTGGCAGGCGGCGAAGAAAACCCGGAAACCGGGATACATGCCAACCCGGGCCGTATGCTGGTGTCAGCCATTGCAAGGACTGGCCGGGCCGTCACACGCCAATCCCCGCGAGCCGGATGAGGATTTCTTCTGGCCGCGTCTGTTCCGGGGGCGGTGCAACCGGTATGCCGGGCCCATGACCCTGCCCGTCAACCCGGCCCTCTACGGCGCCTTCCTGGCCACCATGGTCCTGATGGCGGTCACGCCCGGTCCGGCCAATCTGTTCGCGATCGCGACCGGCATCCAGCGGGGTGGGGCCCAGGTGCTGGTCGGCGTGGCCGGCATGACCACCGCGACGCTTGTCTGGTTCACGGGCGCAGCGCTCGGGCTCAGCGCCCTGATGG
>CAIOHT010000132.1 GCA_903858185.1 uncultured Caulobacterales bacterium | reverse complement strand
CGCGACCCGCGTCGTCGTCGTGGGTCACACCGACTCCTCGGGTTCGCCCGCCTACAACGTCCGCCTGTCGGAACGCCGCGCCAAGGCCGTCGCCGATGCGCTGGTGGGCCTGGGCGTCGCGGCCGGTACGCTGGCCGTTGACTGGAAGGGTGAAGCCGAACTCGCCGTCGCCACGGGCGATGGTGTGAAGGAACCGCTGAACCGTCGTTCGACGATCCAGATCAACTTCTGATCCGGCATCTTCGGCGTAAAGCTGAACCAAAGCGGGGCCCCGGTGGAAACACCGGGGCCTTTGCCTATGAGAAATCCCTTTGAATCAAGGGTTTGGGCGCATTTCACCCAACCTTGACGCACCGCAGCGAGGCCTATAGGTTCCGCCGCGATCAAGCCGGGCCCCGGGGATTTCCCCGGAGCTTTTTTCGGACCTGACCGACCCCATGCCCAAGGCCGTCGACTCGCGCGAAGAGGCGCTCCGCAGCCTCGACGCACGGGCAAGAGCGCTGCAGGCCAGTACGGCTCGCCCTGCCTCGCCTGCCGGCGAGGCGTCGGCCACGAGCCAGGCCTACCGCATTCTTGCGGAGCTGCTGGGGGGCGTGCTGGTCGGAATCGCGGCGGGCGCAATCCTCGACCGGTTGGTCGGGACGGCGCCCTGGGGGTTGATCGGCGGGGTCCTGGCGGGCTTCGCGTTGTCGTTGTTCATGGCGCGTCGCACAGCCAACCGGCTGATGGCGCAGGCGAAGGCGGAAGAGGCGGCGCGCAGCGCGGCCTCCGAGGCCAGGGAAGACTAGGGAGCGATAGGCCCGATGGCCGATCCGATTCATCAGTTCCAGATCGTGAAAGTCGTCGACTTTCCTGATGTCACGCTCCCGGGTGTTGGCCTCGTCGATCTTGCGATCACCAACTCGCATATCGCGATGACGATCGCGTTCGGCCTGGTCGTGCTGTTCCTGACCCTGGTCACCTCGAACGCCCAGGTCGTTCCCGGCCGGTTGCAGACCGTCGGCGAGACGCTGTTCGGCATGATCGACAACCTCACCGACTCGATCATCGGCCACGACGGCCGCAAGTATTTCCCGTTCGTGTTCACGATCTTCCTGCTGATTCTCGGCATGAATCTCCTGGGCATGGCCCTGTCGTTCACGGCGACCTCGCAGCTGGCCGTCACCGCGACCCTGGCGCTGGTCACCTTCGGACTGGTGCTGGTCATCGGCTTCGCCAAGAACGGCCTGAAGTTCTTCCTGCTCTTCTGGCCTATGGGCGCTCCGCTCGTGATGCGGCCCGTCGTCGGCCTGATCGAGCTGTTCTCCTTCATGCTGCGTCCGATCACCCTGGCCCTTCGTCTGTTTGGCAACATGCTGGGCGGCCACGTGGCCCTGAAGGTGTTCGCCGGCTTCGTTGTGACCCTGGGCGCCATGGCCGCCGGCGGCGGGCTCGGCCTTCTCGGCATTCCGGGCGCCGCGCTCTCGATGAGCATGGTGGTCGGCCTGACCGCCCTCGAATTCCTCGTGGCCTTCCTTCAGGCCTTCGTCTTCGCAGTTCTGACCTGCATCTATCTGAATGATGTGGTCAATCTGGGTGAAGGCCACTAAGGCCTAGCCCCAGAAACCTCCTCCAACCTTTACCAAACAGGACTTGAGAACCATGGAAGTTGAAGCGGCTAAGGCCATCGGCGCGGGCCTCGCGACCCTCGGCATGATCGGCGCCGGCATCGGCGTGGGCACCATTTTCGGCAGCTTCCTGTCGGGCGCCCTGCGCAACCCGTCGGCCGCCGCCAGCCAGATCGGCAACCTGTTCGTGGGCGCCGCCCTCGCCGAAGCCCTGGGCATTCTCGCCTTCGTGCTCGGCGTGCTGATCTACTTCGGCTGATCCGGCAACCAGCAGCGACGGCGTCCCTGTGGACGTCGTCGCGCGACCTAACTCGACGGACACGTGATGGCTGCTGAATCCCCGCAAAGCCACGGCGCCGACACGGCCCATACAACGACGACCGAAGCCGAGCACGGTTCGGGCGGCCTGCCGCAGTTCCAGTTTCAACACTGGGGCGGCCAGATCGCTTACCTGCTGGTCCTGTTCGTCATTCTGTATGTGCTGATCGCGCGCGTCTTCACGCCGCGCATGCGGCGTGTGCTCGACGAACGCGCCAGCACGATCGCCACCGCCCTGGAAACTGCCCGTCAGGTCCAGGCCGAGGCGCTCGATCAGGCCCGCACCGGTGAAGCCGAAGTGGCCGAGGCTCGCGCCCGGTCGCAACGCGTCGCCGCCGAGGCCCGCGCCAGGGCTGCTGCCGACTCCGCTGCTGTCGCGGCTGTCGAAGACGCCAAGGTGGCCGAAAAGGTCGCTGCGGCCGAAGCGCAGATCCAGAAGGCCCGCGACGCGGCCATGACCAATGTCGCCGGTATCGCCGAGGACATCGCGTCGGCCATCGTCGCCAAACTGACCGGCAAGGCCCCCGCGGCCGCCGACGTCAAGGCGGCCCTCGCCGGCCGTCCGGGAGCTCGCTGATGCCCGCCTTTTTCTCCGCAGAGTTCTGGAGCTTCGCCAACCCCGAGTTCTGGGTTGGCATTGGCCTGGTCCTGTTCTTCGTCGTTGTCGTCATGGCCAAGGTGCCGGCCCTGGTTGCCGGTGTGCTGGACGGCAAGGCCGCCAAGATCCAGGGCGACCTGGACGAAGCCGCCCGCATCCGCGCTGAAGCCGAGGCCTTGCTGGCCTCTCTCAAGGCCCAGCGCGCCGACGCCGAACGTCAGGCCACGGAAATGCTGAAGGCCGCCGAGGCCGACGCCGCCCGTCTGGCGGTCGACGCCAAGGCCAAGCTGGAAGACCAGATCGCGCGCCGCGCGGCCCTGGCTGAACGCAAGATCGCTTCGGCCGAGGCGCAAGCCGCCGCCGATGTGAAGGCCGTCGCCGCCGACCTCGCCGCCCAGGCCGCCGAACAGATCCTCGCCGCCCGTCTGGCTTCGGCCAAGACCGATCCGTCGGTCGACGCCGCGATCGCCGGCATGGCCGCTCGCCTCCAGTAGCGCTCCGGGGACATGTACCAGAGGTACGTGTCCCCCAATCAGGCCGCCCGTGATTCTGGATCAGGGGCCACGTACCTTTGGTCCATGTCCCCGACGCCTAGCGTCTGCGGAAGTGTTTGCGGACCTTCTTTACGAAGCGCCGCTCCCTGCTCAGGACAACGCGTTCCATCCGCAGGATGCCCTGCCAGAAGACGGGCATGACCTCCGGCTCGCGCCGCAGCAGCCGACGGATCGGGAAGACCATCCGCGGGTGAGCCCGCTGGAAGCGGATGAACTGACGCTTGGCCCAGAAGCTGTTGCGCAGGGTGATCATCAGTCCGACGACGATCACGGGCAAACCGCCCGGACCCGGCAGCGGCGCGATCAGGATTCCCGCCGCCACGATAACCAGACCCAGGCCGAGCAGCAGCCAGCGAACCGCACGCGTCACCAGCTCGCGGGCGGCGTCATCGGCAGGCGTGAAGGCGCGGGGCATGGTGAGGACGAGGGACATAAATCACGTGAAAGCGGGGCTGGTCGCGCCGCTTTCCCGTGAGTCTGCGTCGCTGCGTCACCCGATATGTGCAGCTGACAACGACCCGTAAAGGACCCCGTTCCTCTTATGACAAAGACTTCACGCGTCCTGCACGGCTATTCAGCCGCCAGTGGCGGAATTGTCTCAGGTCGCCACCTCAACCGTGGCTTTCTGGCCGCAAGGGTCTCGTCCAGCCGCCGCAGGGGGGCGTGGAACGGGGCCCCCTTGAACCGATCGATCTGACCCACACCCGTCTTCAGGTCATGGGCCGCGCCGGCGAGGGCGCGCAGGGCGGATATGAACCGGTCCAGCTCCTGCTTGCTCTCGGTCTCGGTCGGCTCGATCAGCATGGCCCCGTGGACGACCAGCGGGAAGTACATGGTCATCGGGTGGAAGCCCTCGTCGATCATCGCCTTGGCGAAGTCGAGCGTGGTCACGCCGGTGCCCTCGAGCCAGCTGTCGTCGAACAGCGCCTCGTGCATGCAGGGGCCGTCCGGGAAGGCCGGGCTCATCACGTCCGAAAGGCAGGCCTTGATGTAGTTGGCGTTGAGCACCGCGTCCTCGGCGACCTGACGCAGGCCGTCGGCGCCGTGGCTGCGCATGTAGGCATAGGCCCTGACGAACATGCCCATCTGGCCGTGGAAGGCGCTCATCCGGCCGAAGGCCTGGGCGGTGGCGCCCGTCTGGTCCTCGACGAGGCGATAGTGGGTTCCGTCGTGCACGACCCAGGGGGCCGGGGCGAAGGGCGCGAGGGCGGCGCTCAGCACCACCGGACCCGCGCCCGGCCCGCCGCCGCCGTGGGGCGTCGAGAAGGTCTTGTGCAGGTTGATGTGCATGGCGTCGACGCCCAGGTCGCCCGGGCGCACCCGGCCGACGATGGCGTTGAAGTTGGCCCCGTCACAGTAGAAGTAGGCTCCGGCAGCATGGGTCAGGCGAGCGATCTCGATCACGTCCCGCTCGAACAGGCCGCAGGTGTTCGGGTTGGTGACCATGATAGCCGCCACCTGGTCGTTCAGCTTGCTCGCCAGGTCGGCGAGATCGACGCGGCCGTCGGCGGTCTGGGCGATCTCGACCACGCTGTAGCCGACGAAAGCGGCGGTGGCCGGGTTGGTGCCATGGGCGCTGGTCGGGCAGAGGACCGTCTTGCGGTGACCCTGGCCGTGCGCTTCATGCGCCGCCTTGATCGCCAGCAGGCCGCACAGCTCGCCGTGCGCCCCGGCCTTGGGCGTCATGGCCACGGCCGGCATGCCGGTCAGGGTCTTCAGCCAGTGGGCCAGCCGGTCGATCAGCTCCAGCGCGCCCTGCACCGTCGACTGCGGCTGCAGCGGGTGGAGGTCGGCGAAGCCCGCCATCCGCGCCGCCTTCTCGTTCAGGCGCGGGTTGTGCTTCATCGTGCAGCTGCCCAGCGGATAGAGGGCCAGGTCGATGGCGTGGTTCTTCTGGGACAGGCGCACATAGTGCCGCATGACCTCGGGCTCGGAGAGACCGGGCAGGCCGATCGGCGCGGTGCGCAGCAGCCCGTCCAGGTCGTCTGCCGGCCGCGTGGCCTCGGGCAGGTCGACGCCGGTCTTGTTCCAGCCGTCCCGCTCGAAGATCAGCGCCTCGTCCTGCAACAGGCCGCGGGCGCCGGTCAGGGTGGGGTGGACGTAGTCGTTGGTCTGGACAGGCGCGGTCGGGCGGCCGACGGAGTTCATCGAGCTCATGCCATCACCTCGGTCAGGGCAGCCTTGAAGGCGGCGATGTCGCCTTCGGTCACGGTTTCGGTGGCGGCGACGAGCAGGACATCGTCCAGGCCCGCCCCCGGGTCGAGGCGGCTGTAGGGCACGCCGCCGAGCACGCCCTTCGCTGCCAGGGCCTCGACGACGTCGGCGGCCGGCTTGCCGAGCTTCACGGCGAACTCGTTGAAGAAGCGCGGGGTGAGGATCTCGACGCCCGGTACGCCCTCCAGCGCCGTCTTCAGCTGTCGGGCCGTCTGATGGTTCAGGGCCGCCAGCCGGCGCAGGCCGACCTCGCCCAGCAGGCTCATGTGGATCGAGAAGGCCAGGGCGCAGAGGCCGCTGTTGGTGCAGATGTTGCTCGTCGCCTTGTCGCGGCGGATGTGCTGTTCGCGGGTCGACAGCGTCAGCACGAAGCCCCGCCGGCCGTCGGCGTCCACCGTTTCACCGCAGAGCCGGCCCGGCGCCTGGCGGACCAGCTTTTCCCTGCAGGCGAACAGCCCGACGTAGGGGCCGCCGAAGTTCAGGGCGTTGCCGATCGACTGGCCCTCGGCCACCACGATGTCTGCGCCCATTTCACCGGGCGACTTCAGCAGGCCGAACGAGACGGCCTCGGTCGTCACCACGATCAGCAGCGCGCCGGCGGCCTGGGCCGCGGCGGCGATCTTCGTCACGTCGGTCGCCGTGCCGAACACGTTCGGCGTCTGGACCACCACGCAGGCGGTGCCGGCGTCGATGGCCGCGATCACCGCGTCCTCGGCGTCGACGGCGGCGGTCAGGGCGTCCACCTCCATGCCCTCGGCATGGGCCAGGGTCTGGGTGGTCCGGACGTAGTGGGGATGCACCCCGCCCGACAGCACCGCCCGGTTCCGCTTCGTGACGCGCTTGGCCATCATCACTGCTTCGGCGCAGGCGGTGGAGCCGTCGTAGAGCGAGGCGTTGGCGACCTCCATGCCGGTCAGGGCCGCGACCTGGGTCTGGAACTCGAACAGCACCTGCAGCGTGCCCTGGGCGATCTCGGGCTGGTAGGGCGTGTAGCTGGTCAGGAACTCCGACCGCTGGATCAGATGGTCGACGCTGGCCGGTACGTGGTGGCGATAGGCGCCCGCGCCGCAGAAGAACGGGACCGACCCGGCCGCGACGTTCCTCGCCGCGAGGCCGGCCAGCTCCCGCTCGACCTCCAGCTCGCCGGCGACATGCGGCAGATCGACGAAGCCCTCGCGGCGGGCGGCCGCGGGCACGTCGACGAACAGGGCGTCGATGGAGTCCACCCCGATCTCGCCCAGCATCTGGACGCGGTCATCGGGGGTCAGTGGGAGGTAGCGCATGATCAGTTTTTCCTGTCACCCCGGCCGAAGCGTCGCGGAGAGCCGGGACCCAGATTCGGCCTGGACTTGATCTGGGTCCCGGATCGCCTTCGGCGTTCGGGATGACAATTGAGGGTTAGAGGGTCGACAGGAACGCTTCGTAGGCCGCGCGGTCCATCAGGGCTTCGACCTGCGAGGGATCGCTGACCTTGATCTTCGCGAACCAGCCGCCGGCTTCCGGCACGGCGTTGACCGTCTCCGGAGCGTCGCCGAGGGCGGCGTTGGCCTCGACCACCTCGCCGGACACCGGGGCGTAGACGTCGGAGGCGGCCTTGACGCTCTCGACCACGGCCATGCCGTCGCCCTGGGTCAGGGTCTTGCCGATGTCCGGCACCTCGACGAACACCACGTCGCCCAGCTGTTCGGCGGCGTAGGCGGTGATGCCGACGGTGGCGATGTCGCCGTCGAGGGCGACCCACTCATGATCCTTGGTGAAACGCATGGCTGGACCCTCTCAGACTTTGCGGACGTAGCGGTTGGGGATGAAGGGCATGGCGACGACCTCTGCGGCCCCGGCTCTGCCCCTGACGATGACGTTCAGCTTTGTGCCCACGGCCGACAGGGCCGGCGGGACGAAGCCCATGGCGATCGGCGCGCCGAGCGAGGGGGCGAACCCGCCGCTGGTGACCACGCCCACGACCTTGCCGTTGATGTCGGCGATCTCCGCGCCCTCGCGGGCCGGCGGGCCGCCCAGCACCTTCAGGCCGACGCGTACACGGGAGGGGCCGTCGGTCAGCTCCCTGACGATGCGGGCGGCACCGGGGAAGTCCTGGGCGTCGCGGCGTTTCTTCGACACGGCGAAGGTCAGGCCGGCTTCCACCGGGCTGACCGTCTCGTCGACGTCATGGCCGTAGAGCGGCAGACCAGCCTCGAGCCGCAGCGAGTCGCGGGCGCCCAGACCGATCGGCCGGACGCGCTCGTCCTCGAGCAGGGTGTTCCAGATCCGCTCCGCGGCATTGCCGGGGACGGAGATCTCGTAGCCGTCCTCGCCGGTGTAGCCGGAGCGGGAGATCAGCACGTCGACGCCGAAGCCGGTCGTCGCCCAGCTGTCCATGAACACCTTGCCGGCGCACTCGGGGATGTGGGCCTTCAGCACCTCGACGGCCTTCGGGCCCTGCAGCGCCAGGAGCGCGCGGTCCTCGAGACGGTCGATGGTGACCTGCGGCGCCAGCTCGTCGTCCATCACGTGGAAGTCGTTGTCCTTGCAGGCGCCGTTGACGATGACGAACAGGCCGTCGTCGTCGGGCCGCGAGGCCATCAGGTCGTCGATGATCCCGCCCTTGCGGTTCAGCAGCAGGGAATAGCGCTGCTTGCCGGGCGCGAGGCCGATGAAGTCGCCGGGGGTGATCTCCTCGAACGCCGACAGGGGCGAGACGCCACGCAGCCGGGCCTGGCCCATGTGCGAGACGTCGAACAGCCCGGCGCTCTCGCGGGTCCAGAGGTGCTCCTTGAGCACGCCATCCTTGTACTGGACGGGCATCTCGTAGCCTGCGAACGGGACCATCCGCGCGCCGGCGGCGACATGGGCGTCATAGAGCGGGGTCTTCTTGAGGGTCTCGTCAGACACGCTGGGCTCCGGCGGGGTCGATGCGGCTCGCCGGGTCGGATGACCTGGCGATTCGCCCCCGCTGTCTTGGAGCCTGAGAGATTTCAGACGGTGTGGACCGTCCTTGCTCCTTCGGCGCACCGCAGACGCGGCGCTTTCCAGCGTTCAGTAGTCGCGCGGTCCGTTTGCCTGAGCGTTTCCGGGGCGGTTGCGCCTTCGGCCTCGGGGGCAAGCCCCGACGTCTCCCGCGAGACAGGGGTTTAAGTGCGGGACCGGGGGCGGGGAGTCAACCGCGGCCGGATGGGCGGCTTCAACTTGTGCGGTTTCGCGGCATCGGGCCTAGTACCGCCACTGGGTGGAGGAGACTGGCGTGCGCATGGGTCGGGTGTCTGGCGTCGCGGCGATTTCCGCGCTTTTGATTGTATCACCAGGGTTGGCGCAGGAGCCGCCGCCCGCGCCGCCGATGATCATTTCCGCGCCGCCGCCGCCGCCGCGTCCCGTGGCGCCCAAGGCCCTGACCTCGCCTCAGCCGGCCTTTCCTGATGCCCTCCGGGCCACCGGGGCCCAGGGCGACGTCATCCTTGGCGGCGTCATTCGCGTGGACGGAACCCTGGTCGAGCCCGTCGTGACGAAGAGCTCGCGGGTTCCCGAGTTCGACCAGCTGGCTCTCGACGCATTCCGGACGTGGACGTTCAAGCCGGGGCTCGATGTCGAGGGCAGGCCGATGGAGGCGCCCGTCAGCGCCCGGATCACCTTCTCTCGGGATTCGATCGAGACCATGGGCAAGAAGACCTGCGCCGAGTTTGTGCGCGACCAGGACTGGTACAGGACCACATGGCCGGAGCCGGACGCGAAGTCGCCGCTCTACTATTCAACCCTGGGCCTGTTCACCCTGATCGCGATCAACAAGGGCTCCGGGGCCGGACTACAGATGGTGCGGGCCTTCGGCGCGGCCTGGGAGAAGGCCTACAGGACCTGCCAGAAGAAGCCCGACGCGCTTTACATCACCATCCTGTCCAAGGCGCTCTGAGGCGTCAGAGCCGCAGGTCCCCGAACCAGTCGTCCTCGCCGATCGGCGGCCCGGGCGGGGTGCGCGGCGCGCTCTTCAGACTGTCGCCGAGCGCCGCCAGTCGGGCGGGATCAGGATCGAGCAGGATGGCCGACAGGTCCCGCGCCTGCGCGATGTCCGTCGCGTCGCCCTTTGCCTTGCGCAGACTGCGGCCATAGTCCGTCAGGCCGGCGCGGATCAGCGCCGCGGCCGTCGGGGACAGGGTCTTGTCCCGTTGAACCGAAGCGAGCGTCGCCACCAGCCGGTAGCGGACCCGGCGGGCGATTTCGGCCTGACGACCCGTGGCGGTCGGCGAGACGGCCGCGAACGCCCTGGCCAGCAACTCCTCGACGCCGGGCTGGTTCGGGTCGCGGCGACGGGCCTCGACCAGGCGATTGAGCCGGGCGGGGGCGAACAGATCAGCAAACACCTGGCCGGCGACCACGTCGGCGGCGCTGGTCAGGTCGAAGACCGGCCCCTCCTGGAACACCTCGATGCTGGTCTGTTTGGCGATCGTGGTCGCCTGGCTGGAGGTCAGCAGGTCCAGCAGGCCGTCGCCGAGATCGAGCTCCGCGGGGCTGACGACGGCCAGCAGGGTGTCCATGGCCTGGCGCTGGCGGTCGGCGGCGACCGGGGTCGAGGCTTCGCGGCCGTCGCCCCGCGCGCCGTAGGTGAAGTCGACCCCGCCGACCAGCTTGGCCGTCGCGTCGATCTGGTAGCGGTGGAACAGATAGATCGGCACGATCCGCCGGCGGAGGTCGGCCATCGGCGCCCCTACGGGCAGGCTGGCGAGGCCGAAGCGTGACAGGGCGAGGCGCCGAACGGCCATCAGGTGGGTCAGTTCGGCGACAGGGTCGGCGCCATTGTCCCAGACCGCACCGAGCGGGTGGGCCGTATCGATCGACCGGGCGTCCTCGTCCGAGACGAACCGCAGTCCGCCGGCGAGGGCGGCGTCGACCATGGCCGACAGCTGCGCCCGTCCTGCGGCGCCCGGCGCGACGTCGGCATAGAGCCAGGTGATGGCGAACCTGTCCCAGGCGCCCATCCCCACGGCATAGGCGTCAGACAGGTCGATCTCGCCGTCCCGGATCGCGACGAGCGGCGCGGGATAGTCCATCAACGAGGCGCGGCCATAGGTGCTGGCGCCGAAGTTGTGCTGCAGGCCGATGGCGTGGCCGACCTCGTGGGCCGACAGCTGGCGCAGGCGGGCGAGGGCCACCTGCAGCGGATCGCTCGGACCGCCGCCACCGGTCCTGTCGGCGCCGACCAGGCCCTCGAAGATGATCCGGTCCTGGCGAACACGCTGCGAGCCCAGCAGGACATCGCCCTTGACGATCTCTCCGGTGCGCGGGTCGACGACGGAGTGGCCGTAGGACCAGCCGCGCGTTTCGCGGTGGACCCAGTTGATCACGCTGTAGCGGGCGTCGAGCGGGCTGACGCCCTCGGGCAGGATCTCCACACGGTAGGCGTCGATATAGCCCGCGGCCTCGAAGGCCTGGGCCCACCACTGGGCGCCTTCGCGCAGGGCGGAGCGGACGGGTTCGGGCGCGCTGCGGTCGACGTAGAATACGATCGGCGTCTTGACCCGCGAGCGGGCGGCTGTCGGGTCGGTCTTTTCCAGCCGGAAGCGGTGCGCCAGTTCCAGCACCATCGGCTGGCTGAGCGGCGTCGTGAAGTCGCTGACCGGATGGTCGATGGCGCCGACGCGCGGATCACTGAAGCGCGGCTCGAAGCCAGGCTCCGGCAGGGCTACCAGCGAATGGTGCAGCGTCAGGGTCACGTTGCGGGGATCCGGCAGGATGCCGCGCACCTCAGGCCCGGGCGCATCGCTCGTGAAGGTCTGGGTCGCCTCCAGCTCGATGTTCTTGGGGAAGGCCGCCACGGCGCCGGTGTCGGGGAAGCTGAGGTCGGCGGCGAGCCTGAAGTCGCCCTGCTCGGTCATCTTCAGCCGGCGCGCCACGCCCTGGGCGTCGCGGGTGAGGAAGCCGGAGATGTCGATCAGCACCGCGCCGTCGGCATCCTGGGCGACGACCTCGGTCGACCAGACGGTCGAGATGGCGAAGGACTCGCGAACCGCCTGGCGCTCGTCGGCCGAGCCGTTCTCGCCGATGAAGCTGTAGTTCTCGAACTGCACGACCATCCGGCCGCCCGCGCGACGAAACACCAGAACCTGTGTATCGCCCGGCGCCGAGCGGTCGAGGCCGACCGGGTTGGAGCCGAGGCCCGCCCGCAGATAGGTCTGGTAGAGGTAGCGGCCCTGCACGCCGTCTGCGTCCGGTGGCGGCAGTCGCAGCAGGATCTTGCCGTCCTTGCGATTGACGAACACTGGCAGCAGGCCGTCGTGGCGAGCGAGGCCCTCGACCGCCTTGGCGATCACGACATCCGGCCCGCGCGCCGCGGCCATCGGCCCGACCATGACGCCGCAAAGGATCGCGACGATCCCGAAAATCCGCAGTCCGGACACGTTTAGCCCCCCAGGAGAAGGGGGCACTATGGCGCGATCAGAAAGCCTTGGGGAGGCCCGCATCCTTCAGGATGTCGTTGGCGGTGTGGCGGCTCTTCGTGCGAGGGACAGTGAGAATTCGCCCGGAAGCCGCGTTGCGCCAACGTTCGTGGCTGCCTTTGCCGCCAGAGACCCGCACCCAGCCCGCCGCGCGAAGGAGTCTGGAGAGGTCAGGATAGAAGTCGTGAGGCATGGCGTGCCGAACCGACGGTCTGGATGTCGGGGCAGGCTATACAACTTTGAGAAGAATATCGATTCTATGCGACCGTCAGGTCCAGAATCCGGTTGGCGCGAATCTCGACTGGCACGGGTCCCTTGATGCCCAGATTGTCGGCCAGCATTTCGGGCGCAAGGGCTTCAACCAGCTCCATGAACTCGCCAAGCGTGTCAGCCTCGACGTGCAGGCCGGGAATATCGCTCGTCGACACCCAGACCTCAGCCTCGGCATCCCAGTCAGCCTGGACGTGAAAGCGCTCGCTCATGCGCACATAGTGCGCGCTTGCGACCGAAACGGGAAGCCCGTCGTACCTACATCCGCTCCGGCGTTTCGATGCCCAGCAGGTCCAGCGCGAGTTCGAGTTGCTTCAGCGTGGTCACCGCCAGCGCCAGCCGCGAGCCGGCGGTGGCTTCGTTGCCGGCCTGCAGGATCGGGCAGGCGGCGTAGAAGCGCGAGAAGCTCTGGGCCAGCTTGAACGCGTGCTCGGCGATGAAGTTCGGGGCCTTCTTGTCGTAGGCCTCGATCAGGGCTGTGTCGAAGGCGTCAAGCAGCATGGCCAGTTCGCGTTCGGCAGGCTCGACGATGGAGATCCGGCCCGGCTCGAGACGTTCGCTCTCGGCCCGCCGCAGCAGGGATTTGATCCGCACCGCCTGGTAGAGCAGGTAGGGGCCCGTCTTGCCTTCAAAGCTGGAGAAGCGGTCGAGGTCGAAGATGTAGCTGGTGCCGCGATAGTTGGAGAGGTCGGCGAATTTCAGCGCCGCAACGGCCACCTTGTGCGCGGTGTCCTCGAACTCGGCGGGCTCAAGCTCGCCGCCCAGCCCCGCTTCCTGCAGCCGCTCGCGGGCCTTGGCGCGGGTCATCTCGATCAGGTCATGCAGCTTTAGCACGCCGCCTTCGCGGGTCTTGAATGGCTTGCCGTCGGGGCCGTTCATCGTGCCGAAGCCGATATGCTCCAGCGAGCCGGGCTCAGCGTAGCCGGCCAGATAGCTGGCGCGGAACACCTGCTCGAAGTGGTCGGCCTGGCGCTGGTCGACGCAGTAGAGGATCAGATGCGGGGCGAACGTCCGGCTCCGGTCCAGAACGGTGGCCAGATCGGTCGTGCCGTACATCGCCGAGCCTTCCGAAGAGACCACCAGCAGGGGGTCGGGACTCGGCGCTTCATAGACCGTACCGTCGGCGGCCTTCTTCTTCTTCGTTTCTCCGGGCCGGGCCAGATGGATCACCCGGGCCCCCTGGTCGTTGGCCAGCAGGCCCTTGGCGTCCAGCTCGTGGACCATCGGATCGATCAGGCCGTCGACGTCGCTTTCGCCCTTCCACAGGTCGAAATCGATCCCCAGGGCGTGGAACTCGCGTTCCAGCGCCACGCGACTGACCTTGACGAAGTGCTGCCACAGCAGGCGGTAGCCGAGGCGACCACCCTGCAGTTCCGCGGTCGCGCGGCGTGCGCGGTCGCGATAGTCGACGTCGGTCTTGGCCCTGCCGGCGGCTTCCGGATACAGCCGGTCGAGCAGCGGAAGGTCGATGTGATCGGCGAGCGCGCCCATCACCTGGGTCTGGTCGGACAGGCTCGGCAGCGCCGTGCCGGTCAGTCGCTCCATGAGGGTCCGGACGAACGGATCCTCGTCGCAACAGGCGACGATCAGCAGGCCCATCTGGAAGCCCCAGTCGCCGAAGTGGGCGTCGCCCAGAACCTGGTCGCCGCGGAAGCGATAGATGCGCTTGACGGACTCGCCGATGATCGAGGCGCGCAGGTGGCCCACGTGCATCGGCTTGGCGACATTGGGGCCGCCGTAGTCGACGATGACCCGGCGCGCTTCGGCGACTTCTCCGGCGCCGGTCCGCTCGTCGGCGGAGATCTCGCGAGCGCGATCGGAAAGGGCGCGGGCGCTGACCCGCAGATTGATGAAGCCGAGGCCGGCGATCTCCACCGACTGCAGCAGCGGATGGCCCGACAGAGCCTCGACGATCGCCGCGGCAATCTCGCGCGGCGGCTTGCCGGCGACCTTGGCGGCGGGCAGGGCGCCGTTGCACTGGAAATCGGCCAGATCCGGGCGATCGGACGCCGTCACCCGGCCCAGTTCTACAGGAAGTCCCTGGGCGGCGAAGGCGGCCGCGACCGCTTCGCCAAGGGACCGCTTCAGGTCGCTCATGGGGTCGTGGGCGCTCCGGCGGTCGCGGCCGGGGCGGCCCCGGCGTTCACGCGGAAACGCTTTCCGTCGCGGTTGAACGCCGCCATCTGGGGGGTCACGTCGAAGCCGATCAGGACCTCGAAGTTGGCGCCGCTCGTGTCGGCGTCAGCGCGCGGGATGGTGATGTTGGCCACAGTGTCACGCACGAACACCCGGTCCTCGTCCGCGCTGAACGTTACCGGCAGGTCGAAGTATTCCTTGGCGATGATCGCCTGGTTGCGCTGGGTCACGGCGACCCAGTAGCGATAGGCCTTGGACTGACCCACGGCGGCCGGGCCGCGGCCCATCGAGAACAGCAGCTGGACCTGCACCTTGATCGGATCGGCGTCCTTGTATTCGCAGCCGGCGGACACGCCCTGGATCTCGCCGGTCCAGCCGACCGTCGAGGCGCTTTCCCGACCGTCCTTGAACTCGATGAAGCGACCGGCGTCGTAGAGCACCTTCACATAGGGGCAGGGACCAGCGTTGCGCAGCTGCGGCAGCGGGGCCGCCGGCTGGTTCCACTCCTGGTCACGCTTCTTCTTGCGCGCCGCGTCTTCTTGCTCGCGCCGGTCGGCATCAGGTCCTGACGGCCGCTGTTGGGCGTCGGCGGGCGCAGCGACGCTCAGCGAACCGGCGGCGAACAGGGCAAGAAGTCCGAAATTCAGGGAGCGGCGCATGTCTCGTCCGGAAAACAACTAAGGAACCGGCGCGGGCGGGCCGGCCGAAAGGCAGATGCAGTCTGATAAAGGCATATGCGTGACCTCGCAACGCGGGTTCACCGCTAGCGGGAACCGGAGGCAGCGCCTACGTTGCTCAGATGGATGATGCTACGCCGATCAAGCCGCCCCTCAGGGTCCTTCTGGCCAGCCCGCGCGGCTTTTGCGCCGGTGTGGATCGCGCGATCCAGATCGTCGAGCGGGCGATCGCGAAGTACGGCGCGCCGGTCTATGTCCGGCACGAGATCGTCCACAACAAGCATGTCGTCGAGCGGCTCAAGGCGCTCGGCGCGGTGTTCGTGGAGGAGCTGGACGAGGTCCCCGACGACCGGCCCGTGGTGTTCTCGGCCCACGGTGTGCCCAAGACGGTGCCGGCCGAGGCGAAGGCGCGGCAGATGCTGTTCCTCGACGCGACCTGTCCGCTGGTGTCCAAGGTTCACGTCGAGGCGCAGCGTCATTACGACGCCGGCCGCGAGATCGTGCTGATCGGCCATGCCGGGCATCCCGAGGTCGTTGGCACGATGGGGCAGCTTCCCGAGGGCGCGGTGCGGCTGATCGAGCATGCGGCGGACGCGGAGGTGTTCGAGCCGCTCGATCCGATGAACGTCGCCTTCGTTACCCAGACCACCCTGTCCGTGGACGACACGGCCGAGATTGTCGGCATTCTGCAGCGCCGCTTCCCCGGGATATCCGCGCCGCACAAGGACGACATCTGTTACGCCACGACCAATCGCCAGGAGGCGGTGAAGCAACTGGCCGCGGACAGTGATCTGCTGCTGGTGGTCGGCTCGCGCAACTCTTCCAACTCTGTCCGGTTGGTCGAGGTTGGTCTGCGCGGCGGAGCGGACAACGCCAGGCTTCTGGACGACGCGTCGGGGCTGGACTGGGCCTGGCTGGAGGGCGTCGGCACAGTGGGCGTCACGGCCGGCGCCTCTGCCCCCGAGGTCCTGGTCCAGGGCCTGATCGACAAACTGGCCACCTGCTATGACCTGACCGTCGAACACGTTGCGCCGATGCAGGAGACGGTGACGTTCAAACTGCCGCGCGTGCTGACGAGTTAGCGCAGGGGAGCCTGTCTCCCAACTTGACGGGGCGTCCGGCCTCGCCCATCCCCACTGCATGGCCGTCTACACCGACATTTCCGACGAAGAGCTCGCCGCGCTGCTGGCGGATTTCGACATCGGCCAGGCCATCGCCTTCAAGGGCATCGCCGAGGGGGTGGAGAACTCCAACTTCCTGCTCGAGACGGACAGGGGGCGCTACATCCTGACGCTCTATGAGCGGCGGGTGCGGGCCGACGACCTGCCCTATTTCCTGAACCTGCTGACCTGGCTGGCCGATCACGGCTTCCCCAGCGCCCGGCCGGTGCCCGATCGCGAGGGGCGGACCCTCAAGACCGTGCGCGGCAAGCCGGCGGCGATCGTCGACTTCCTGATCGGCATCTCGGCCCGCCGGCCGACGGCCGCTCATTGCCGCGAGGCGGGCGCCGGGCTGGCGCGGCTGCATCTGGCCGGGCAGGGCTATCCCGGCCGGCGGGAAAACGATCTGGGCCAGGCCGCCTGGGGTCCGTTGTTCGCCGGACTGTGGGATGCGGCCGAGGGGCTCAAGCCCGGGCTGGCGGACACCATCCGCGCCGATCTCGACTATCTGGGCCGCGACTGGCCGCGGGAACTGCCGACCGGGGTGATCCACGCCGACTTCTTCCCTGACAATGTCTTCTTTCGCGATGGCAGGTTCGCCGCCGCGTTCGATTTCTATTTCGCCTGCGATGACGCCTACGCCTACGACCTGGCGGTGGCGTTGAACGCCTGGTGTTTCGAGGCCGACGGATCGTTCAACCTGACCGCCGGCCGCGCGATGCTGGCCGGCTATCAGGCGCATCGGCCGCTGGGCGCGGATGAGCGGGCGGCGCTGCCGATCCTCGCCCATGGCGCGGCCATGCGATTCTTCCTCACGCGCCTGAACGACTGGGGCTCGACCCCGGCCGGGGCGCTGGTCCGGCCCAAGGATCCGCTGGAGTACGAACGCAAGCTGGCGGTGCACCGCGCGGGCCTGGCCCTGCTCGGCGACCACGGATGACGCCGAGCGTGCTGATCTACACCGACGGCGCCTGTCGCGGGAATCCGGGGCCGGGCGGCTGGGGCGCGATCCTGATCTCGAACGGGCGCGAGAAGGAGCTGTGCGGCGGGGAGAAGGCCACGACCAACAACCGCATGGAACTGATGGCCGCCATCCAGGCGCTCGAGGCGCTGAACAAGCCCTGCAAGGTCGAACTGCACACCGACAGCCAGTACATGCGCAACGGCATCATGACCTGGATCCACGGCTGGAAGGCGCGCGGCTGGAAGACTGCCGACAAGAGCCCGGTCAAGAACGAGGACCTGTGGAAGCGGCTCGACGCTGCCCGCGCGCGACACGAGGTCGACTGGCGCTGGGTCAAGGGTCACGCCGGCCATGAGCTGAACGAGCGGGCGGACGGCCTGGCCAACCGGGGCATGAAGGAAACGCTCGGCGAAATTTGAGGCTTGACTCGTTTACGATTGAACTATTGAATTTGGTTCAAGGCTAAACGAAAGGCATTCGCCATGCATCGTCGTGACTTCATCCGGGTTCTCGGGGGCGGAGCGATCTTCGCCGCCACGGGCTGTGCGCCGACCGGCGCCGATCCACGCGCCGCCTGGGTCAATCCCGGCGCGGGCGAGACCGATCCGCGCCGTAAGGCCCTGTCCTGGGCGATCCTGGCGCCCAACCCGCACAACATGCAGCCGTGGATCGTCGACCTGTCGGTTCCCGACACGATCACCCTGTTCATCGACAAGACCCGCCTGCTGCCGGTCACCGATCCGTTCAACCGTCAGATCACCCTCGGCTGCGGGGCGATGCTCGAACTGCTGACGATGGCGCTGGGCGCCGAGGGCCAGGCGGCCGAGGTGATCCTGTTTCCGGATGGCGAGCCCCAGCCGAACCTCGACGACCGTCCGGTGTTCCGGGTGCGGATCAGCCGCGCCGCCACATCTCCTGATCCGCTCTTTGCGAGGATTCTGGAGCGCCGGACCGACCGCAATGCCTACACGGACCGCGAGGTCGATCCCTCGGCGGCCTCCAACCTGCTCGGCGGCATCAGACCGATACCCGGCGCAATCAGCAATGTGACCGTTACGCCCGAGCGCATCGCGCGCCTGAAGGCGCTGGTCTATCAGGGCGCCGATGTCGAAGCGCACACGCCTGCCGCCCACCACGAAAGCGTCGAGCGCACCTTCATCGGCGCGCGCGACGTCGCGGCGCACCCATGGGGCATTTCCCTGGATTCGCCGTTCATGACCGCGATGAACACCGTCGGCGTACTGACCAAGGAAAAGATGGTCGAGCCCGGTACGACCGCCTTCAATGAGTCGCTGAAGTTCCTGAAGGCCGGCGCGGACACCAGCCGCGCCTTCTTCTGGATCACCACCCAGACCAATACCCGCGCCGACCAGATCGCCGCCGGCCGGGCCTATGTCCTGGCAAACCTGTCCGCGGCGAAGTTCGGACTGGCCATGCACCCGTGGAGCCAGGGCCTGCAGGAATACGCGACCCAGAAGCCGGTCTACGACGCCCTGCACAGGGAACTGGCCCCGCAAGGCGGCCGCATCCAGATGCTGGCGCGGATCGGCTATCCGGAGGCGGAGATTCCGCCCGCGCCGCGTCGCGGTCTGGCCGCCCAGCTGAAGGGGGTCTGATGGCGACGGAGCCGCAGGACCGCCCCGATGTGCGGGTGATGACCGAGATCGGCATCATCGCCCAGCTCTCGACGTCCCAGCTCGAGCGCAATCTGCCGGAGGGCATGAGCGCCGCGCAGTTCGGGGTTCTGACCCACTTCATGCGTCGCGGCGGGCAGGAGAGTCCTGCCCAGCTGGCCAAGGCCTTTCAGGTCACGAAGGGGGCGATGACCAACACGCTGCAACGGCTCGAGGCGCAGGGGTTTGTGAAGATCGTCGGTGACGAAACCGACGGCCGTCGCAAGCTGGTCTCCCTGACGCAGGCCGGCGCGCAAGCCTTCAACGCTGGCCTCGGCGCCATGCGCCCTCACCTGGAGGCGATGCGCGGCGCCTTCACCGAGGCGGAGTTCAAGGCAGCCCTGCCGTTCCTGCAGGCATTGCGGGTCTGGCTGGACGAGAACAGATAGGTCCGCCCGCTCCGGCGAAGGCCGGGCGGAACCGGTCGTGATCTAGGCCGCCTTCACTTTCAGGATCCCGCCGGCCGCGGAGATGACCTCGACCTTCTGCTCAAGCATCGGCGCCGAGCCGTCCTCGGTCACCGCCGCCCATTCCTTGCCGTCGATGAACACCCGGCCCTGGCCGTTCTCGAACGCGGCCACGACCATGCCGGAGTGGCCGACCAGTCGGCCGATGTTGTCGTTGATGTCGGGGCCGTCGCCGGACAGGTTCCTGGGCAGGTAGCGCCGCGCCAGCAGGGTCGAGGCGATCGTGAGCATCGCGAAAACCGCCAGTTCGACGGCGAAATTGCCGCCCAGCAGGAAGGTCAGCGCTGCAACGACCACCGCGCAGGCCGCCGGCCAGAGGAGCCAGCCGGTCGTCGTCGCCACCTCCGCCGCCAGCAGTACGGCGGCCAGCGCCATCCAGATCCAGAACGGATGGGCGACATAAAGCTCAGCCAACCAGGTCATGGCGGGGGTCTCCTAGGCCTTGGTGCGCGGCGTCGCGGTCGCGCCGCCGCCGCCGCCGGAGGGTCGGCCGCTGCCGTCGGCCAGGGATTTCACCAGCTCGCCGATGCCGGCGACCGTGCCGGTGATCCCGGAGAAGTCGGCCGGGACGATGATCATCTTCGAATTGGGGCTGGTCGCCAGGCCGGCGAAGGCCTCGACGTACTTCTGCGCCACGAAGTAGTTGATTGCGTTGATGTCGCCGCGGGCGATGGCTTCCGACACGAAGGCCGTCGCCTTGGCTTCGGCTTCAGCTTCCCGTTCGCGCGCCTCGGCGTCGCGGAAGGCGGCTTCGCGGCGACCTTCGGCCTGCAGGATGGCGGACTGCTTGGCGCCCTCGGCGCGGGCGATGGCGGCCTGCTTCTCGCCGTCGGCCTCGGTGATGACCGCGCGGCGCTCCCGCTCGGCCTTCATCTGACGGGCCATGGCGTTGGTAATGTCGGGCGGAGGCGTCAGGTCCTTGATCTCGATCCGCGTCGCCTTCACGCCCCAGGGGCTGGTCGCCTGGTCGATGGTGTGCAGCAGGCGGGTGTTGATCTGGTCGCGCTGGCTCAGCACCTCGTCCAGCTCCATCGAGCCGACCACGGTCCGCAGGTTGGTCATGCAGAGCTGGCTGATGGCGTAGGTCAGGTTGTCCACGCGATAGGCCGCCGCGGCGGCGTCCATCACCTGGATGAACACGATGCCGTCGACCTTCACCGAGACGTTGTCCTTGGTGATGACCTCCTGGGTGGGCACGTCCAGGACCTGCTCCATCATGTTCACCCGGCGGCCGATGGCCTCGAAGAAGGGCGTCAGGAAGTGCATCCCGGGGCTGAGTGTGCGGGTGTAGCGGCCGAACCGCTCCACCGTGAACTCACGGCCCTGTGGCACGATCTTGATCACGCTGACCGCCAGGATGACGGCCAGAACAATCAGGACGACGACGAAGATTCCGAAGGACATCTGTCCCCTCCCAAAACAATCTGGAGGAGAATCTAGCGCGGCGCGGGGGTTACCGCCACGGAATCCGGACCGGCGCTATCCGATTCTGCGCCTTGCGCGTCGGAACCCATGTCGCGCACCACCCGGGTGACCGTGCTCAGACGGGTGGCGAGGGCCTGTCCCTTGCGGGCCACGGCCTGTTCCGCACGCTTGCTGGCGGGACTGCAGCTGGGGAATTCGGTCTGGCGGGTGGCGAAGCCGGCGTTGAACTGCTGCTTCAGCCGGCCATCGAACGCCTCGTCCGAGGCCTCGGTGTCGGTCATCCGCACCATGCGGTCGCGCCAGAACTGGTCATCCTCGCCCGAGCAGGCCTGCCGCAGGGCGTGGCTCTCGCCGATGGCGTAAGCCAGGTCGAGCAGGATCTGTCGCTCGGGCGGCGGCCTTTCCTGGGCCCCGACCGGAAGCGCGAACGCGCTGAAGATGGCGATGGCGAAGACGCGCCTTTGCATGGCGCGATCTAACGGCAAGCGGGGGCTCCTGTCACCGGGGCGCAAGCAGGGGGCGAGGGGCATGGTCTCAGGCCTCCGCCGCGCGGGCGAGTACGGTGGTCCAGGCGGTTTCCATTTCGGCGGTCCAGGCCTCGCCGCCAGCGTCGCGGAAGGTCTCGTGGACGACATCGAAGAAGGTGGCGAAGACATCGAACGGCACGCCGATCTGGTCGTGGTTGATCCGCTCGGCGCGGATCATGTTGGCCGGCCAGGCGGCGCCGTCGGCCATGTTGGTCAGGGTCTCGAGCACCATCTGCAGCATATGGCCCTGGGCCGCGCCCGCCGGGTCGTTGACGAACAGGTCGCGCATCCCGGGCTGCCGGGCGAACAGCCGGTCATAGACCAGCGCGGTCGGGTCGCCGCATCGCCCGGCGACAAGGTCCAGACTGGCGGCGAGCGCGTCGGTCAGCTGATCCACCGCAGCGTCACAGGCTTGACGGGGTTTTCGAACGGCCGCCCCTCGGCGCGGCTGGCCGCCCATTCGCGCTTGAGCTGCTGGTACCACTTGGCCTGGGTGTCCGCGTCGTCGATCCAGAGCAGGGACGGATCGTACTTCAGGCCCTGGTTCTGGAGGTTCACCATGTCGCCGTCCTGGTGAATGAAGGCGCGGGCGAAGGGTTTGATCAGCCCGCGGAGCATCATCGCCGGGTGGTCCGACCATATGAGCTGGGACAGTCGCGTCTTCGTCTCGCTGACCGGCGTCAGGCAGGTCAGGGCCAGCAACTGGAAGCGGCCGACCTGGATGTGCTCCCAGCGATAGCCGGGCAGGCGGAAGGTGATCTCGGTCTGCGGCTGGCCGCCCAGGATGGTGTAGATCCGGTTTGCCTTGCTCGTCGCGTGGCGGGTCATGACAAAGCCCTCCGGCGACGGCTCGAACAGCTTGGCCTTGGGCTTCATCCGCCGCGAGGAGCGGGCCCACCACGCCGCGTGGACATAGGGCGCATGCGTCGGATCCATCAGACCGACGATGGCGTGATCCATATGGGTGTCGAAATCCATGTGGTCGACGATCGCCGGCCGGCCGATGGCGCCCGGGAAGACCGGCGGCGGCGTGTCAGGCTCGGCCTCGATTCCCAGACCGGCGCGGGCATCCCCGGCGAACCAGACAAACACCATCCCCTGACTCTCGGCGGCCGGATACCGCTTCACCCGGATGCGGGAGATATCCATCTCCTGCTCGTCGGGCAGAAACGGGATCGCCTTGCAGACCCCGTCCGTGCCGAAACGCCAGCCGTGATAAGGGCATTCGACGCTCTCGCCGCCGCCGGCTTCGGGCACCAGCTTGCCGGCGGACAGCGGCGCGGCGCGGTGCGGGCAGATGTCGCGGATCGCATAGACCGCGCCGTCGCGCCGCCGGCCCAGCAGCACCGGCTCACCCAGCAGTTCGTACCGCTGCAGCTTGCCGGGCTTCAGGTCGCGCGCCTCGCAGGCGTAGTACCAGCAGTCGCGCAGCCAGCCCTCGCCGAATTTCATCGGGGCGGTCCTGGCCTTGCCGGCCGGTTTGGGCGCGTCGTCGGGCATGGCCTTCTCTAACCCTTCTCCCGCGAGGGGAGAAGGAGAAGAACTACCCCGCCGCCGTCGCGATCAGCCGCGTGAAGAAGTCGGTCATGCGGGTCAGGTTCTCCAGCGTCATGTGCTCGTTGGTGCCGTGGATCATGCCGAACTCGTTGATCGAGGCGTGGATCGGCGAGAAGCGGTAGATGTCGCTGGAAACGCCGGTCATGTAGCGGCTGTCGGTGCCGGCGGTGACGAGGCCGGGCGCGACGGGAATGGTCCCCTTTTCTGACGCCAGCACCGCCAGCAGGGTCCAGCCTTCGGATTTCGTCGACGACACCGGCGAGGGATCGGCAGCGGTTCCGCCGGCCCAGGACAGCTGGACATCCAGCCCCTTCGTCGCGGCCTTCGCCCGGTTCATCACATCGGTGGCCGTCTGGCCGGGCGCGATGCGGTAGTTGATCCAGGCCGTGGCGTCCTGCGGCAGGACGTTCTCTTTGGGGCTGCCTTTCAGCATCGTCGGGGCGATGGTCGTGTGCAGCGTCGCGGCGCTGGCCGGGCTCTTGGACAGGCTGTTCACCAGCACCGGGCCGAACAGCCAGCTGTTGGCCGCGGCCACTTTGACGATGCCGCCGGCATAGGGGGCGATAGCACGGATCATGTCGGCGCCGGGCCCCTGGAACTTCATCGGGAAGGGGTGCGAGGTGATCGCCAGCACGGCCTTCGACAGGGTCTCGACGCCTGTCTCTTTCGGCGGCGCGGACGAATGGCCGCCCGCAGCCGGCGCGACGATCTTGAGGGTCGCGTAGCCCTTCTCGCCGACACCGATGACGGCCACCGGGCGGTTCACCATCGGGAAGTCCTTGACCACCGCCATGCCCTCGTCGAGCACGAACAGCGCCTTCACCCCCCGGGCCTTGAGCAGGTCATTGGCCGCCCGGGCGCCCGAGCCGCCCGCCTCCTCGTCCTGGCCGCTGACGAAGATCACCGTCCGCTTCGGGGTGAAGCCCTTGGCCGCCATGGCCTCGGCGGCCTCGAACATCATCACCAGCGTGCCCTTGTCGTCGATCGCGCCGCGACCCCAGACGGCGCCCTCGGCGATCTCGCCGGAGAAGGGGGCGTATTTCCAGTCCCCCTCGGTCCCGGCCGTCACGGGCACCACATCCTGGTGGGCCATCAGGATGATCGGCGCGAGGGCCGGATCCGACCCCTGCCAGGTGTAGACCAGCGCCTTGTTGGGCAGGATCTCGCGCGTCATCGCCTTGTGCGCCGCCGGATAGGTGGTCGCCAGCCAGGCATGGAGCCTGTCCCACTCGGCCCAGTCGTTGTCGGCCTTGTTCTGGTTGCTGATCGTGCGGATCTGGATCGCCTGCGACAGGTGCAGCGCAGCCTGGGCCTGGTCGACCGGCGTGGCGTCTGCGACCTTCACGGTGCCGAGGTCGACCTGGGTCGCCGGCTTGAACGTCACGGTGCGATAGGTGACCACGCCGGCCAGCAGGGCGATGGCGCCCACGGTCGCCAGCGCGACCTTCTTCCAGGTTTTCATGCGATCCTCCCCGATCTCTTGTGCGGTCAGACTAGAGGGGTGGCGCGCCTGTCGCCAACAGACTTTCCCCCGGCCGGACCCTGACCGCGCCCGCGTCCGGAGCCCGGATTGCCGAATCTTCACTTGCCGGGTTCGCCCGCTCGCGTTCCATGATCGCCCAGGAACCTTGGATGAACCCGGATGACTCTCGTGAGGCGACACCTGCTGGGCGCTGCGGCCGCGATGATCGCCGGGTGCGCCCGGGCGCAATCCGCTGCGGCTGAAGGCTCGCTCCAGCGCCTTGTCGATGAGACGGGTGTTCCGGCGCTGGCCGGCGCGGTTGTGACGACTGAGGGCCTGCCGCTGCTCGAGGCCGCCGGTCTTCGCCGCCGCAATGCCTCCGAAACCGTGACGACAGGCGACCTGTGGCACCTCGGCTCGAATACCAAGGCGATGACGGCGGCCCTGTATGGACGCCTCGTTGACGCCAATCTGGCGCGCTGGGACGCCACGCTTCCGGACCTGTTCCCCGATCTGAAGCTCGACGCAGCCTGGTCCAGGACGACAATCGAGCAGGTCATGGGCCATACCGCCGGCCTGTCCGACAGGGGCGTGATCGGCATCGGCTGGCTGATCGAGGCCCAGGCGTCGACCGATCCGGTGAATGACCAGCGCACCGCCCTGGTCGCCAAGGCGCTGGCGGCGGCGCCCGCCGGAAAGGCCGGCCAGTTCGAGTACGGAAACCTCAACTATATCGTCGTCGGCGCGGCCATCGAGCGGATCGTCAGGACCAGCTGGGAGGTCGCCATCACCGAGCGGCTGTTCAGGCCGCTGGGCCTGACCAGCGCGGGCTTCGGCGCCCCCAAGGGCGCCCAGCCCTGGGGGCACAGGTGCCTGCCCATGGGCGTGGGCGGCCTGATGCCGATCGACCCGATGGACGCGAAGGGCGGGGCGGACAATCCGCCCGCGCTGGGCCCGGCCGGCACCGCCCACATGACCCTGACCGACTACGCGAAGTTCATCCGCCTGTTCCTGACCGAGGGTGGCGAGGTGCTCAGGCCGGAGACCGTGGCTCGCCTGATCACGCCGCCGCCAGGCGGAGGCTATGCGCTCGGCTGGGGTGTAACGGCCGGTCGGCCCTGGGCGCGGGGGGCCTCGCTGGGGCATGAGGGCTCCAACACCATGTGGCACATGGTAGCCCTTGTCGCCCCGAAGCGAGGCATTGCCTTTGTCGGCGCCGCCAATGCGATGATGCCAGACAGCAGGAGCGCGCCGCGGATGCTGGTCAAACAGCTTCAGGAACGATTCGCAGCCGTGTGAGGCTGATCCGGGCTTTGCCCTGACCGCTCTGGGGGGAGCCATGACGACCGCAACCCGATCCCCGGCCTGGCAGATCAATATCGCCATCGGCCTGTGCTTGCTGGCGGCGATGATCGAAGGCTTCGACATCGCCTCGATGGGCGTCGCCGCGCCGAAGATGATGCCGGCGCTGGGCCTGTCGAAGCCCGAGGCCGGCTGGGCCTTCAGCGCCAGCCTGTTCGGCCTGCTGTTCGGCGCGGCCCTCGCCGGCCCCCTGTCGGACCGGATCGGGCGAAAGCCGGTGCTGCTGGCGTCGGTGACGGTGTTTGGCCTGTTCTCGCTGGGCACCGCCATGGTCCATGACTATGCGCCGCTGCTGATCGTCCGCTTCCTGACCGGGTTGGGGCTTGGCGGCGCCATGCCGATGCTGATCGCCATGGCGTCGGAACTGGCCAGCCCGAAGCGCCGGACATTCATCGTCTCCAGCATCACTGCGGGCCTGCCGATGGGCGGAGCCCTGGTCGGTCTGCTGGCGCGGACGGACCTGGCGGCGGCGGACTGGCGGTTGATCTTCCTTGTCGGCGGGGCGCTGCCGCTGGTGCTGGTCATCGCGCTCTGGGTCTGGCTGCCGGAAACGGCGACGCGGGCCGAGGCGCCGGTGAAGGGCGCGGCCGTCGACGCCCTGTTCGGCAAGGACCGGCTGGGCGCGACCCTGAGCCTGTGGGTGTCCTACGCCGCCATCGCCCTGGTGCTGCATCTGTTCCTCAATTGGCTGCCCAGCCTGCTGGTCGCGCGGGGCGTCGAGGGCAAGGCGGCGGCCGGTATCTCGACGCTGTTCAACCTCGGCGGCGCGGCGGGCGGGGTGCTGGTCGGCCTGACCATCGACCGGCTGGGCGCGCGCTGGCCGCTGGCGGCGGCGGTCGCGGGACTGGTCGCGGTGCTGTTCGCGCTGGCCGCCCCCGGGGCCGGACTGCCGGTAACGGCTGGCCTCGCGTTCGGCGCCGGCTTCCTGATCATGGCCACGCAATTCGGGCTCTATGGCGTGGGACCGCAGTACTATGGCCCCGCCGTGCGCGGCACGGGCGTCGGCGCGGCTATCGCGGCGGGCCGCTTCGGGTCAGCGCTGGGGCCGCTGCTGGCGGGTCAATTGCTTGGCGGCGGGGCGAGCGCGGGGCAGGTTGTGCTGTCGACGGTGCCGATCGTCCTGCTGGCGGGCGTCGCGGCGATGGCGCTGACGGTGGTGGGGAAGCGGGCGGAACCACAGTAACTCCGCTCATCCTCGCTTCCGCGAGAATGAGCGGGATTCAGGGAAGGCAGCCCTGATGAAACCCGCCCCAAAGCCTTGGCGGAGCATTCCGCGAGCAGGGCGCCCGCCCGCGCAGCGCTCCGCCAGGGCATCAGGGCGGGGTGTGCTGTCGCTCTGAACCTGACCTTCTGAAGGTCGGCCTCTGGTGAGGAGCGGACGCCGGCTACCAGTCCGGAAACGGACCTCCGGGCAACATTCACGGAGCCGCCGGCCTTTGCGTCTGTGTGAACCGGAGATGCCGCCAGACCGCATGACCGATAGTGTCCGGCGGGAACAAGTGCCGTTTGAACGAGATAGCCCGCATCGCCTTCCCGCGATTGACCCCCCGTAGCAGCCAAAGCCGGCGAGAGGTTAGCGTTGGTCTGCCAGCAGCAGCGCGTCGGCGGAGACGGGTTAGGGTTTGCCTGACGGCGCCTGCGGTCGCCGCTCGCCCAGGATCAGCTGAACGCGAATCGCGCTTAAGGTGAATGCGATTCGCGGCAGTCGATAACTTTGCTTAAGCTTGCCTGGATGTTTCTGCCGGGGGGCTCTGTGCATCGCCTGATAAAGATACTGTTCGCCTGTTCGGCCCTGCTGCTGGCCGCGACGCCGGTCGCTGCAGCACCGCCGACTTTGCTCGAGATTATCGAGGCGCTGCGCCAGAAGGATGTCGACACCCTTTCGGCCGCCGCGACCGACGAGGCGGGTATCCAGGCCCTCGCCGCGATCGATCCGGAAGCAGCGGTCACGCTGCTGCTTGACATCGCTGATGGACTGGCGCGGGCAGGGGAATTTGTCTCGGCGCGGGCCACCGCCGACCGCGCTGTTCGCCTGGCCGAACGCACTTGGGGTCTTGGGTCCCTCGAACTGGTCGAGCCGCTGCGCCGCCGCGCCGCCTTGTTTACCACTCGAGACCCGCCCGAGGCATTCTGGTTGATGCTAGCGGTCTACGACCTCGACCGGGCCAAAGCTATTGTGGCCGCTACGGCGGGCGACAACGCCGTCGCCTATGCCGACCTGGATCTGGCGTTGCGCGAGGCCCGGAAGCAGCGTGAAGTCCTCGAGCGGCAGAAGGCGAAAGGGTCGGCGGCTCCAGGTAAACCGGACCCACTGGAAAGCGTCGCCAGACTATCTCTTCCTCCTCCTCCTCCTCCTCCTCCTACTTCCGGAAGTGGCAGTACTCTCGCTCCTCCCGCCCCCTCTCCTGCGCCCCTTGTTGTGCAGGGGGCTTCGCCGGACTTTCTACGCCGGGCCTCTCCGCCCGAGGCGGAAAAGAAAGCCGTTTTCGATCTGGTGGAGATCTTCTACGCCACCGAACGGGAGCGGACGGGGCAGCGGGGCGCGGTGCGGTTCTACGGCTTCCGGCGCGGGCCACTGGAGTACGGGCGCGCCAGCATCAGCGTCCCGCGCGACCGCGAGGTCGGCACCCTTAAGACGCCCAGCATCTGGACGCTCGACATCCGCGAGGACGAAGCCCGCCACTTCATCCTAAGGAGCGTAGAGCCGATGAGCGGCGACAAGGCCTTCTTCCAGGCCGTCTCATCCCGCGTCGCGGCAAGCGACCGCAAGGAAGTGTTTGTCTTCATCCACGGCTTTAACACCACCTTCGAGGACGCGGCCCTGCGCACAGCGCAGATGGCCTCCGACCTCCGCCTCGACGGTGCGCCGATCCTTTGGTCCTGGCCGTCGCGCGGCGCCGTTCTGGGCTACTGGAACGACGCCAAGGAGGCAGAAAGCGACGTCGAAGCCGCCGCCCTCGAAGCTTTCCTTCGGGACGTGGTCGCCCGCACCGGCGCCACCCGCATCCACCTGGTCTCCCACTCCATGGGCGCGCGGCCGCTGTTGGCGGCCCTGAAGCGGATCGGCAATCCGCCAGAGGGAGTGGCGCCCCCGTTCGAAGAGATCGTTCTGGCCGCGCCGGATATCGGCATCAAGCCATTCGATGATGTCTGGCCGTCCGTCGCTGGTCTCGGTCGACGCTTCACCCTCTACGCCTCGGCTCGCGACAAAGCTCTGGCGCTGTCTCGCCTGATCAACGGCGAGCAGATGGTCGGCGACGCTGCGCCGATCGTCACCAAGCCGGGGCTACAGTCGGTCGACACCACCGACGCCAGCGGCGGCCTGCTGGGTCACTCGGACTTCGCCGGTACCGCCCTGGATGACTTCAGGGGGATCATCTGGCTGAGCCTGGCGCCCGATAGCCGCTGCGTCCTGACGGCGGAGCCGAATCAGTTGCGCTGGTGGAAGTTCGGTGGCGCCTGTCCGGTCGAAGAGTTCCGCCAGGCCGCAGAGCGAGCCAGAGAGGTCGGTGGGGTCTCCCAGGCGTTGGCGAAGGTGATTTCCGAACAAACCGCTGTAAGTGACCCAAGAAAGCTTTCCACCCTGCAGAAACTCAAGAACCGGCTGATAGAAATGGGCGCCGCCGTTGCCAATTCGCAGCGTGAAACGCAGAGTACAGACTGACTGCAGCCCAGATGACGTCCGGCGGGAAGCGGCGCCGCTTGAACGAAATCGCCGGCATGCGGCCAACGGCAACAATCCGCCGATCGCATTGGTGAATCCGGGTGACACGGCCAGCCTGTCACCCTGACCCGGGCGGGGAAGCTCCAGTTCCGGGTGTTCCGGAGAATGCGGGCAGATCAGCCTCCATCTCGCGGTCACTCTGAGCGGCGGTCAGGTCTCTGATGTGAAAGGCTACGCTCCGGTCATGGATGAGCCGGGCCAACGCCCCGTGTCCTGCTCGCAGAAAAGGGATACGACGCCGACTTCGTCCTGGCCGATCTGGAGGCGCGAGGTGCGAGGCGTTGGCGCGAGGCGTTGGCGCGGTTATCCCGGCCAAGCGGAAGCGCACCGTCCATCCGACCGTCGGTCAGCCGCCTCGTCCACACGGCCTGGTCTAGGCGCGCAGGGTCCGCAGCGAAGCCACGAGATAGAGGATGGCGAGAACAGCCATGCTCACCAATGGCGGTGCGATCTGGAACACCGCGTATGCGACAGTCAGAGCAGCCATGGTCCCGGTTGCGATGACGGCAATGCGCGACATGGTGCGCGGCGCGGCGTCCCGATCGCCGGCGAAGGACAGGCCAAAGACAGCGATGGCGATCAGGAGCAGGCTCGTCGTCACAGCCAGGGCCTGTTGGACATCCCAGATCGACGGCGACATGCCCAGGCCCAGATCCAGCCTGTAGTCGCGGGCAGCCTTGATCAAGGCCACCAGCGCCTCATCGTTCGCGGGCGGCGGGATAAAGATACCGCCCGTGTTAATCGCCGCGACCACGAGGGTGGCGATCGATGCGATGGTCAGGGTCCGGCGCCCCTTGCTGAAGATCACCACGGCATTCCTCCGTTCGCGTGACAGGGACGTGACCCCTCTCTCCCATCCTGGCGAAACGAGAGCCACTGGGTGATTTGAGCCTTCGTTGAGGTGGGTTGCAAGGGGCGTCCGTGCGGAGTCCCCAAGGCAGTGCGCCCGAGGCCAGCGATGGGTCGCAAGCGGACGCGGGCCAACAAGCCGGTCCCCGAACGCAAAGCGGCGGCTCCCTCGCGAGAGCCGCCGCCTGAATGCGATCGGATGTGGGAGCCTAGGCCCCCATCTCCGCCGAAATCTCCTGCACTTCCTCGAACGTCCGCAGGCCGGGGCGCTGGGCGCAGACCAGGACGCCCATGTTGCCGGGCAGGTGCTGGTTATCGAGCATCTTCTCGTGCGCGGCCGGGATGTCGTCCCAGCGGAACACTTCGGACAGGCAGGGGTCGACCTGGCGGTTGATCACCAGCTGGTTGGCCGCGCTGGCCTGCATCAGGTTGGCGAAGTGGCTGCCCTGGACGCGCTTCTGGCGCATCCACAGGAAGCGGGCGTCCATGGTCAGGTTGAAGCCGCTGGTGCCGGCGCAGATCACCACCATGCCGCCGCGCTTCACCAGGAAGACCGAGACCGGGAAGGTCGCCTCGCCGGGGTGTTCGAACACCATGTCGACGTCCTTGTTGCCGGTGATCTGCCACACGGCTTTCCCGAACTTGCGGGACTCCTTCATGTAGTCGCCGAATTCCGGACCGTTGACGGTCGGCAGCTGGCCCCAGCAGTTGAAGTCCTTGCGGTTCAGCACCGCCTTGGCGCCCTGGCTGAGCACGAAGTCGAACTTGTCCTCGTCGCTGACCACGCCGATGGCGTTGGCGCCAACGACCGCGGCAAGCTGGGTGGCGAAGACGCCGAGGCCCCCGGAGGCGCCCCAGACCAGCACGTTCTGGCCGGGCTTCAGCTCATGCGGCTTGTGGCCGAACAGCATGCGGTAGGCGGTCGCCAGCGTCAGGGTGTAGCAGGCGGCCTCTTCCCAGGTCAGGTGCTTGGGGCGCGGCAGCAGCTGGCGTGACTGCACCCGGCAGAACTGGGCGAAGCTGCCGTCGGGCGTCTCGTAGCCCCAGATGCGCTGGCTGGACGAGAACATCGGGTCGCCGCCGTTGCACTCCTCGTCGTCGCCGTCGTCCTGGTTACAGTGGATGACCACCTCGTCGCCCAGCTTCCAGCGCTTCACCTTGCTGCCGATCGCCCAGACGATGCCCGAGGCGTCGGAACCGGCGATGTGGTAGGGGTGCTTGTGGCCGTCGAGCGGGCTGATCGGCTCGCCGAGCGCGGCCCAGACGCCGTTGTAGTTCACGCCCGCGGCCATCACGAGCACCAGAACCTCGTCCTCGCCGATCTCCCAGGTCGGCACGACCTCGACCTGCATGGCCGTCGCCGGGCGCCCGTGGCGCTCCTTGCGGACGGTCCAGGCGTACATGTTTTTCGGCACATGATACGGCGGCGGAATCTCGCCGATTTCGTAGAGGTCCTTCACGGGCGTCTTCTCGAGCGTGGCGGTGGTCATCTGGCGGTCCGTTTGGCGTTCTTTTGGGGCGCGTTCTGTTGCGGTGCAGTAGCGCCGGGGTGTGGCCCGGCGTTTCGCGAAGCATCAGGCCGCCCGACGAAAACCGGCCCGTGATCCGTCTGTTTCTTCGGTTTCGACGCAAAGCTGTGCCCTGAGACACCGCCGTTCGCCGCCCGTAGGGGAAGGATCGTGTGACAACTGTTTGAAACTGGCAAGCGGATTCTTGTGCGGCGCAACATGGTCGCGGGGCCGTCGGCGGTGCTAGGTCTGCGGAACGGGAGGACCGCGCCGCCATGACCATCCATTTCAGCCGACCCTCGCCGCATGTGGCGCTGATCGAACTCGACCTGCCGCCGGCGAATGCGCTCGGCGATGCGATGCGCCGGCTGATGGTCGGGGGCCTGGAGGCGATCGACGCCGACCCGGATGTACGCTGCCTCGTGCTGACCGGGCGCGGCCGGCTGTTCTGCGCCGGCAACGACCTGCGCGAGCTCGCGAACCGGGCGCCGGACGATCTCTCGCCGATCAGTGACTTCAACGCGCTGATGGCCCTGATCGAGGCCCTGCGGATGCCGGTGATCGCGGCGGTCAACGGCGGGGCGCTGGGCGGCGGGCTGGACCTGGCCCTGGCCTGCGACATCCGCATTGCAGCCGAGGGCGCGACCTTCACCGCCTCCGGCGTCAATGTCGGGCTGATGGCGTCGGTGGGGCGGCTGCCGAGGCTGATCGGGGTGGGGCCGGCCAAGGCGATGCTGCTGACCGGGGCGCCCGTCGATGCGGCGACGGCGCTGCGGTTCGGGCTGGTCACGGCGGTGTATCCGGCGGCGGCGCTGCTGGATGAGGCGCTCACGCTCGCCGGGCTGATCGCCTCCCGGGCCCCGCTGGCGGTCGAGGCCGCCAAGCGTTTCGCAGGAATGGAGGCGGTGGAGCAGGCTCGGGAGATGGACAGCGCGCTCACCACACTGGCGGACAGTGAGGACCATCGGGAAGCGGTGGCGTCGTTCCTGGAGAAGCGGCCACCGGTGTTCGGGCGCTCATAGTTGTCATCCCGGTCGCAGCGAAGCGGATAGCCAGGACCCAGATTCGGCCTGGAACCACGCTGGGTCCCGGATCGGCCTGACGGCCGTCCGGGATGACAGGGGGCTATTCATGCCGCGCATGACGCCAACGTAAGCCATTCGCGCAAAAATGTTGCACCGCAGCAGGCGGATCGCCATGATCCGCCGCCATGACCGACAAGCCCTTCCAGCACGCCCCCGACGCCCCGTGGATCTTCCGCACCTATGCGGGCCACTCCACGGCGGAGAAATCCAACGCCCTCTACCGGCGCAACCTGCTGGCCGGGCAGACGGGCCTGTCGGTGGCGTTCGACCTGCCGACCCAGACGGGCTACGACGCCGACCACATCCTGGCGCGCGGCGAGGTCGGCAAGGTCGGGGTGCCGATCGGCCATCTGGGCGACATGCGGACGCTGTTCGACGGCATCCCGCTCGACAAGATGAACACCTCGATGACGATCAACGCCCCGGCCGCCTGGCTACTGGCGATGTACGTCGCCCTGGCCGACGAACAGGGCGCGCCGCGCGCGGCGCTGCAGGGCACGACGCAGAATGATCTGATCAAGGAGTACCTCAGCCGGGGGACCTACATCTTCCCGCCCGAGCCGAGCCTGCGGCTGATCGGCGACATGATCGCCTGGTGCTACCGCGAGGTTCCGAAATGGAACCCGATGAACGTCTGCAGCTACCACCTGCAGGAGGCCGGGGCGACGCCGGAGCAGGAACTGGCCTACGCGCTGGCGACAGCCATCTCGGTGCTGGATACGGTCAAGGCCGGCGGCCAGGTTCCGGATGAAGATTTCGAGATCGTCTGTTCACGGATCAGCTTCTTCGTGAACGCCGGCGTGCGGTTCGTCACCGAGCTATGCAAGATGCGGACGTTCACGGTGCTGTGGGACGAGATCCTGAAGGATCGCTACGGCGTCCAGGACGCCAAGGCCCGCCGCTTCCGCTACGGGGTGCAGGTCAACAGCCTGGGCCTCACCGAGCAGCAGCCGGAGAACAACCCCTACCGCATCCTGCTCGAAGCCCTGGCGGTGACGCTGAGCAAGGACGCCCGCTGCCGCGCGCTGCAGCTGCCGGCGTGGAACGAGGCCCTTGGTCTGCCCCGGCCCTGGGATCAGCAGTGGAGCCTGCGCATGCAGCAGGTGCTGGCCTATGAGACCGACCTGCTGGAATACGAGGATCTGTTCGCCGGCAGCCACGTGGTCGAGGCCAAGGTCGCCGAGCTGAAGGCCGGCGCCCTGGCCGAGCTCGCGAAGATCGATGCCATCGGCGGCGCAGCGGCGGCGATCGGTTACATGAAGGAAGAGCTGGTCGGCTCCAACGCGGCGCGGGTGCGGGCCGTCGAGACCGGCGGCATGACGGTCGTCGGGGTTAACCGCTGGACCGACAGCGAGCCCTCTCCCCTCTCGGCCGGGGAATCGTCGATCGAGACTGTCGACCCGAAGCTGGAGGCCGGCGTCGTCGAGCGGCTCAAGGCCTGGCGCGCGGCGCGCGATCACGCTGCGGTCGAGGCGGCCCTGGCGGATCTGAAGGCCGCCGCCGCGGATGGCCGGAATATTATGGAACCCTCGATTGTTGCCGCCAAGGTTGGCGTGACGACCGGGGAGTGGGCCTTCGCCCTGCGTGAGGTGTTCGGCGAATACCGTGGCCCCACGGGCGTCGCCGTCGTCGTCGCGACTGGCGAGGACGCCGAGGACATCGAGGCAGTGAAGCGCGACGTGGAGCGTGTCAGCGAGGTTCTGGGCCGCACCTTGACCTATCTGATCGGCAAGCCGGGCCTCGACGGTCACTCCAACGGCGCTGAACAGATCGCCACCCGGGCCCGCGCCGTCGGCATGGAGGTCCACTACGACGGCATCCGCTCGACGCCCGAGGAGATCGTCCGCCGGGCGAAGGCGACCAGGGCGCACGTCGTCGGCCTGTCGATCCTGTCCGGTTCGCACCTGGACCTGGTTCAGGAGGTCGTCCGCCTCATGCGCGCCGAGGGTCTGTCGGACATCCCCGTCGTCGTGGGTGGCATCATCCCGCCCGACGACGCCCTGATCCTCAAGCAGATGGGCGTTCGCCGGGTCTATACGCCCAAGGATTTCAAGCTCACCCAGATCATGGCTGACGTCGTGACCGTCGTGGAACAGGCGGCCCTGACCGAGGCCTGAGACCGGCCGAAACCTCAGATCGGGGACTTTCGGGGTGGCCAAGGCGGCGCGAGCGCTTTAGGGAGGCGCCCCGAAAGGAATTTACCATGTCTGACAGCGCGACCTTCAGGATCGACCCGACCGACGCCCCCGCGGCGTTTGGCCTGCTGAGCCTGTTCTCGGGCGTTGATGGCCTGGCCCGTGCGGCCGGCGTGGTGTTCGCGGGCTCCTTCCTGTTCGGCATGGCCGTCGTCCTGATTGCCGCGGCGTCCTGACATCACACCGGGGCTGGTCTAGCCTCCGGGCATGTCGATCCTTGACCGCCTGCGCCGGCCGAACCACAGGCTGAGCCCGCTCGGCTGGATCGTGCTGCTGTCCCTTCTGGCGCTTGTCGTTGCCGGCGTCGTCTGGGTCAGCCGGACGCCCCGTGCGATCCCGCTGTTGCTCGCGGCGGGCCTCGTCGGCGCGGTCCTGCGCGTGGTCCTGACGCGCCGCCCGCCGCCCTAGACCGGCTTCATCCCGCCGAGCCGCCAGGCCGCCAGCCAGCCGACGATCGATATCGGCAGGAAGGCCGCGAACAGCCAGACGCCGTTCGCGACGCCGATCGCGGGAGCGATTCCGTCCCGGAAACCCAGGGCGTTGGCGACAGCGCTGGAGGCCGCCGCGCCGAACGCGCCGCCGATCAGCTGTGCGGTCGGGACGGCCGATGATCCCAGCGGCTGCTCGCCCTCCGGCAGGCTGGCGACGATCCGCTTGGCGACAAAGGCCCAGCTCGCCCCGAAGCCCGAGCCCATGACGAGCATGGACAGTACGATCTCGAGGATCGACCCGCGCGGCGTCGCCCAGGCAGCCCAGGCGGTGCCGACCAGAACCAGCGTCGCGCCCAGCCGGATCATCAGGCCGTCGCGGTTCTGCACGCCTGCGACCAGCATCGCGACAACGGTCCAGCCGGCGGCGATGGCGGTGATCACATAGCCGGCGACCAGCGGCGAGGCGCTGTGCAACACCTGAACGAAGGCCGGCCCGTAGACGGTGAAGGCTATGGTCGCGACCTCCAGGGCGAAGATCATAAGATAGCCGGCGCCGGCTGCCCGCGTCAGGTCGCCCGCCGACAGCGGCAGCAGCACGCCGCCGGCCCTGGCGTCGATGCGCAGCAGCAGCACAAGACAGCCGAGGCCTCCTGCGCCCATCAGGGCCGCTACAGTGACCGAGCCGACCACGCCGGCGCCCGCGATCAGGGTCACACCGAGCGTCAGCACCGCCAGCTGCGCGACTGGCACGCGGGATGTGACCGCCTCGGGCGGCGTGGCCTTCTTCATCAGCAGGAAGGTGGCGGCGACGAAGACCAGACCCTGAATGCCGAAGAACCAGAAGGCCCCTCGCCAGGCGTCGATCTCGGCGAACAGGCCGCCGATCAGCGGGCCGAGCAGGGTAGCGACGCCCCAGACCCCGGCGATGGCGCCATAGACCCGCACCCACAGGCGTTCCGGGAACATCGCGTTGATCGCCACGTAGCAGAGCGCGACGATCGCCCCGGCGCCGAGGCCCTGGATCAGACGCCCGATCACGAAGACCAGAAAGTCGGGCGCCCACGCGCTGGCCGCGCAGCCGATGGCGTAGGCCACGCCGGCGAGCGCCGTCGCGGGTCGCAGGCCGATCATCAGCGACACCCGCCCGGAAGCCGCGCCGGCGATGATCGAGGCCAGCAGGAAGGCCGCCACCGACCAGCCGAAATACTGGAAGCCGCCGATCTCGCCGGCGATGGTCGGCGTCAGGGTGACCGTCACCAGGGCGTCCGCAGCGTTGAGCCAGATGCCGAGGCAGAGGAAGGCGAACCGCGACGCCAGCGCCGGGGTCATCAGCTCGCGCCAGCCGGAGGGCTCGGAAGGGGGCGCCGGATCAGCCATGGTGGCCTTGATGGACCCTTGCCGATGATCCGCCAAGGCCGCTGGCGTCCGCCGCCGGGACGGGTGAAACTGGAAAAACGCAGCAAACAGGAAGCGCGCCATGGCCCTCGTCCCCTTCGCCGATATCGACAAGCTGCCGCCCAAGGCGAAGGACTACTGGGACAAGTTGGCGGCCAAGCTGAACATCTTCCGCATGCTGGCCAACGCCGACACGATGATGGAACCGGCGCTGCGGTTCGGCGGCGCGATCCTGAGCAAGCAGGATCTGGGCGCGGACCTGCGCGAGCTGGTCATCCTGCTGGTCGCCGAGCTCGAGGGCGGCGAATACGAGTGGAACCAGCATGTGCCCATCGGTCTGCGCTGCGGCTGCACCCAGGCCCAGATCGACGCCCTTGCGGCCAGGCGACTGAACGACGCCAGCTTCAATGCGAAGGAACAGGCCCTGCTCGCCTTCGCCGCCGAGGTGATCGAGAAGGTCAGGGCGAGCGAGGAGACCCTGGCGGAGGCGCAGAAGCACTTCAGCCCCAAGGAGATCGTCGAGATCATCCTGACCTGCGGCTTCTACATGACCATGGCCCGGCTGACCGAGACGACCCGCACCGACGTCGACCCGCCGGCGGGTAGCGTGGTGGTCGATTCGCTGCGGCGGTGAGCGCGGGGGCATGCGCCTCGGTGCGTGTGCCCGGGCCGTTGAGGAAACCCGTTCAGCTGGCCATGACCTGTGCTATGGCCGCCTCGCCATTTTCCTGACCCACCGTCGCGCCAGTCTCGTTCCCCATAAGCCATGGCCGCCTATCGCGTACCGCACCCCCGCAAGCCTCAGATCGAGAGGCATTCCCGACGCCAGACCCTGGCGGCGCGGGTGGTCGGCTTTGTGCTGCTCTGGAGCCTCGTCGGACTGATGACGCTGGTCGCGGATCGGGCGCTTCCGCGCGAGCATCTGCCGTGGAAGACCCTGACCATGATCGATCCGGTCGGCGCCTCGACCCGGATCAAGGCCGCGCGCGCGGGCGATGATCCGGCCGCCTGTCGCGCGATCCTGGCGCAGGGCGGCATCGAGTTCAGCGAGGTTCCGCCGACCGCCGGCGAGTGCGGCGTGCGCGATGCCATCCAGTTCAAGTCCGGTCTTGCGCCCCTGTCACCCGCCGCCCCGCCGATGACCTGCAAGGAGGCGCTGGCCTTCGGCCTCTGGGAACGGCAGGTGGTCCAGCCGGCCGCGTTCGACGAACTGGGCCAGGCCGTGGTGGCGATGGACCACTACGGCAGCTACGCCTGTCGTCGGCAGTACGGAAAGGCCGAGGGGCCGATCAGCGAGCACGCCACGGCCAACGCGATCGACGTGGCGGCCTTTCGGCTGGCGGACGGCACGGTGATCTCGGTCGCCCGCGACTGGGCGGACCCCGGGCCGAAGGGCCGCTTCCTGCGACGGGTCCGCGACGGCGGCTGCCGGATTTTCCTGACCACCCTCGGTCCTGACTACAATGCCGAGCACCGCGACCACTTCCACCTGGATATGGGCGGCTGGCCGAAGTGCGGCTGAGGCGTTGCCTTCCCTAGGGGCCGCCGCGAGACGCTCGGGCCAGACAACAGTCCTGGGGAGAGACATGGCCGACTTCAGCGCCTTCGCGGGACGACCCGTCCCTGACTGGTACGCCCGGCCGCAGCTCGGCGTCTTCATCCACTGGGGCATGGCCGCGATCCCGGCTTTCGCACCCGCCGGCCGCTCGATCAGCGACCTGTTCGTCAGCGACTACGACAGGGCCTTCGTGATGGGGCCGTATGCGGAGTGGTACGACAACGCCCTGCGCGACCCCGAGAGCCCGACCCGCGCCTATCATCGTGAGCGGTGGGGCGACGCTCCCTACACCGCCTTCCGGGAGCCTTTCGAGGCCGCCGCGGAGGCCTTCGACGCGGACGCCTGGGCCGACCTGTTCCAGGCCGCCGGCGCCGAATACGTGGTGTTCGTCACCAAGCATCACGACGGCTTCTGCCTCTGGCCGACGGGGATCGACAATCCCAACCGGCCCGGCTGGCACTCGAAGCGCGACTTCGTCGGCGAACTCGGAGAGGCGGTCCGGTCGCGGGGCATGCGCTACGGCCTGTACTATTCCGGCGGCCTCGACTGGACGTTCCGGCCCAGCCTCATCCGCAACATGGGCGAGATGTTCGCCTGTGTTCCCACTGACGCGGCCTACAGCGCCTACGCCCTGGCCCAGGCCCGTGAACTGATCGACCGCTACCGCCCTTCGGTGCTGTGGAATGACATCGCCTGGCCGAACGTCGATGACCTGCCCGGCCTGTTCGCCCACTACTATGCGACCGTCCCTGACGGGGTGATCAACGATCGCTGGATGGCCTCGGCGCCGCTGTTCGAGAGCCTGCGCGATCCGGCAAACTGCGCGTCCTTCAACGCCATGGTGAAGGCGCGCATCGCCGAGGTCGGCGTGCATGGCGGCAGCACCTCGACGCCGCCCCATTGCGACTTCCGCACTGTCGAGTACACCACCGGCGAGCACATGGTGGGGAGAGGCAAGTGGGAGTCCACGCGGGGCCTGGGCCTGGCGTTCGGCTACAACGCCGCCGAGGCGACCGACGACTACATGACGGGCCCGCAGTTGCTCGACCTCTACCGGGAGGTCACGGGCGGTGGCGGCAATCTGCTGATCAACGTCGGTCCACGGGCTGACGCGACCATTCCCGATGTCCAGCGAGACCCCTTGCTGGCGCTGGGGGCGGCGCTCCGCGCTTGACGCTGGGTCGGCTTGCCGCCACGTTGCGGGCCAACTTCAAACAAGCGTTTAAGGGAGAGACGTCATGGCTGCCGAAGGCACGCTTTTCGACCTGACCGGCAAGGTCGCGGTCATCACCGGCAGCTCGCGCGGAATCGGCAAGGCGATCGCCGAGCGCATGGCCCAGCATGGCGCCAAGGTGACCATCTCCTCGCGCAAGGCCGGACCCTGCGACGAGGTCGCCGCCGAGATCAACGCCACCTACGGCGAGGGCACGGCCATCGCCGTTCCGGCCAACATCTCCTCCAAGGAAGACCTGCAGCGCCTGGTCGACGAGACCCGCAAGGCGTTCGGCAAGGTCGACATCGTCGTCTGCAACGCCGCGTCCAACCCCTACTACGGCCCGATGGCCGGCATTGCCGACGACCAGTTCCGCAAGATCCTCGACAACAACATCGTCTCCAACCACTGGCTCATCAACATGGTGGTGCCGGAGATGATCGAGCGGAAAGACGGCTCGGTGATCATCGTTTCCTCGATTGGCGGTCTGCGCGGTTCGCCGATCATCGGCGCCTACAACATCTCCAAGGCGGCCGACTTCCAGCTGGCCCGCAACCTGGCCTATGAGTACGGCCCGCATGGCATCCGGGTGAACTGCATCGCGCCCGGCCTGATCAAGACCGACTTCGCCAAGGCCCTGTGGGACAACCCCGAAACTCTCAAGCGCTCGACCTCGACCGTGCCGCTGCGCCGCATCGGCGAGCCGGACGAAATCGCCGGGGCGGCGGTGTTCCTGGCCTCGGCGGCCGGGACGTTCATGACCGGCCAGGCGATCGTGGTCGACGGCGGCGCGACGATCTAGCAAAGCGCTGGCGCTCCCCATTCCGCCGTCATGGCCTGCGGCTCCACGCGAGTTGTGTATCCGTCGATGTTCATCTAAATAGATGTGCATCGACGGAGTCGCCCCATGCCCGATGCCGACATCGCCACCCTGCTGGCCTTCTTCAAGGCGATGGCCAACGAGAGTCGCCTGCGCATCATCGGGCTGGTCGCCGAGCGCGAGCGCAGCGTCCAGGAACTGGCCGAACTGCTCGACCTGAAGGAGCCGACGGTTTCCCACCATCTCGCGGCCCTCAAGGCGCTCGATCTGCTGCATGTGCGGGTCGAGGGCGTGACCCACTGGCACCGGCTGCGGCCGGAGGGGCTGCACGATTTCAACCGCGCCCTGTTCGACCAGAAGGACCTGACCGCGCTGGCGAAGCCGGAACAGACCTGGGAGGAGAAGGTGATCGCAAACTTCCTCCTGCCCGACGGCACGCTGAAGACCCTTCCGGCCAGCCGCCGCAAGCGATGGGTGCTGCTGAAATGGCAGATGTCGGGCTTCGAGGAAGGCCGTCGCTATCCCGAGAAGGAGGTCAACGCGATCCTCCAGCGCCGCCATCCAGACGCGGCCACGATGCGCCGGGAGATGATCGGCTGGAAAATGCTGGCCCGCGAGAACAACGTCTATTGGCGGCTCCCTGAGGACCAGTGGGAGGTGGCTTGATCAGGCAGGCAGCGCGGCGGCCTCGGCGAGGGTCATGACGTCTGCCTCGAGGAAGTTCGCGGCTCGCAGCTTTCGGACAAAGCGGAGGTCCGACGTAACATACGGCAAGCGTTCCGCGGCGCTGAGAGCCAGGAAAAAGCAGTCATATGCGGGGTGATCGAAGGCGATAGCCATTGTCCCTGCCGTCGCCGCAAGTTCAGACATGTCCTGCAGAACGACGCCGGTCCGGGCTAGACTTTGACAAGCCAGAACGGCTTCCTCAGCGGTCAGCTCACCACGGCGCGCCTTTTTCCAGAAGGCGTTCACGCACTCAGCGACCAGCAGATCCGGTGCTACGAGCTGGTGTCGGTTGCGGAATCTGAGGGCATCCTCGGAGTCGTCCTCGGCTACGAACCACTTGATCGCCACACTGGAGTCGACGACCAGCCGGCTCATCGATCTTCGCGGCCCTCGCGGACGAGCACTTCGGACGGTGTGTGCCTGCGGCCTGCCGTGGCGGCCCGAAGGCGGGCTGAGACTTCCTCGAAACTCAGTCCCCGGGCGTCGGTCAGCGCCTGCCTCAGTATTTCCCGATGCTCCGCCTCAACCGAGCGACCGTTCTCGGCAGCGCGAACCCTCAACCTGTCGACCAGGTCGTCGTCCAGATTCCGGACATGGAGGTTGGCCATAGCCATGTCTCACGCTTGAATGGCCCAAGTGATAGCAAATTCAATTCAAGGAGGCAATTCGCGCCGCTGCCAGCCGCTCTATCCCCGCGTCCAGCGTCTCGTCGCGCTTGGCGAAGCACAGGCGGATGATGTGGGTCGGGGCGGCCTGTTCGTAGAAGGCTGATACGGGGATCGCGGCGACGCCGTGGTCCTTCACGGCGCGCAGGCAGAAGGCGTGGTCGGCCTCGCGCACGCCCGAGGCCTCCAGGTCGACATTCAGGAAATACGTCCCCGCCGCCGGAAGCACCTTGAACCCCTCGTGCGCCAGACCCGCGGCCAGCCGGTCCCGTGAGCGCTGTAACGCGCCGGGCATCGTCGCGAACCAGTCCGCGCAGTTGTCGAGGCCCCAGGCCACGGCCGCCTGCAACGGCGGCGGGGTGGTGAAGGTCAGGAACTGGTGCGCGCCCGCCAGTCCCCTGGTCAGGTCCGGCGCCGCACAGAGGAAGCCGACCTTCCAGCCGGTCAGGGCGAACATCTTGCCCGCCGAGCCGATCTTCACCGTCCGCTCGCGCATGCCGGGGAAGCTCATCAGGGAGCGGAACACGCGGCCGTCGAAGACGATCTGCTCCCAGACCTCATCACTTACCGCGATCGCGTCGTGGGCGACGCAATACTCCGCCAGCAGGGCCAGGTCTTCGTCGGGGAAAATCACCGCCGCCGGGTTCACCGGATTGTTCAGCACCACCATCCGCGTCTTCGGCGTGAAGACGCCGTCGAGCATGCCGCGGGTGATGCGCCAGTGCGGCGGCTCCAGTCGGGCCAGACGCGGAACACCGCCCGCGCGGCGGACCATCGGCGTGTAGGCGTCGTACAGCGGCTGGAACAGGACCACCTCATCGCCCGGCGAGATCAGGCTGAGGAAGGCCGCCGCCAGGGCCTCGGTCGCGCCGGAGGTCACCGTCACCTCGGTCTGCCAGTTGAGGTCCAGACCCTGGAAGCGCGCATAGTGATCGGCCGCCGCCCTGCGAAGCTCGGGCAGGCCGCGCATGGGCGGGTACTGGTTGTAACCGCTGACCACCTCTTCAGCCGCCCGGCGCCGTACGGCCTCGGGGCCCGGTTCATCCGGAAATCCCTGACCGAGATTGATCGCGCCCGAGTCGCGTGCGAGGCCGCTCATCACCTCGAAGATGGTCGTCGGCAGATCGGCGTAGACGGGGTGGACCAAGGGGATCTCCTTGCGCGCGGGCGCCGCCCTTATCAAACTCATGCCATGCGCATTGTCGACTTCGAACCCCGCCACGCCGAAGCCTGGCGAACGCTCAACGAGGCCTGGATCTCGCGGCACTTCGCCATCGAACCCGCGGACGAGGAGGTGCTGGGCGATCCCGTCGGCACGGTGATCGCGCCGGGCGGGCACATCTTCATGGCCGAGGATGACGACGGTGCGGCTATCGGCTGTGTCGGGCTCAAGGCCATGGCAGACGGCGGCTTCGAGGTCATCAAGATGACCGTCAGCGAGACCGCGCGCGGCACAGGTCTCGGCCGCGATCTGATGCAGGCCTGTATCGAACGGGCGAGCGACCTCGGCGCGCTCCGGCTCTACCTGGAAACCAACAGCGCGCTGGCACCCGCGCTCGGCCTTTACCGCGCCATGGGGTTCGTTGACCTGCCGAAGCAGGACACGCCCTACGCGCGGTGCGACGTCTGGATGGCCCTGATGCTTTAGCCGGCCATGCTCTGCAGCATCTCGCCCATCTTCCCGTGGAGCATGTTGATGGCCTTCAGCGGGCGGACCATGACCTTGAAATGGTCGATCTTGCCGGCGTCGTTCCAGTGGATGATGTCGACGCCGTTGACCTTGATGCCGTCGATCACGGTGACGAACTCCAGCACCGCGCCGGTGTCCGAGTACCATTCGTTCTCGTAGTGGAAGCTGTCGTTGTTCAGCACCGCCGCCGCGCCCAGCAGGTACTTCATCGTGATAGAGCGGCCGGCCTGCGGCGTGTGGACCACGGGCGATTCAAACACCACGTCCTCGGTCAGCAGGTCCTTCAGCGTCGCCGCGTCCAGCGTGTCCATGTAGGCGTGCCATTGCTTGATCGGGGCGGGCGTCATGGGGAACCTCCGTTTCGGGTGAGCCCGTTCTACCACACAGCGCCGCGAAGGCGCGAAAGCGGGGTTGCCTCACCGGCGAATATTCGCTTTTAAGCGCCCGTGAAAAATCGCTGAAAGACGCTATGAGTCTGCTGAAACAACCGACCTTCGCCGAGCGCCAACAGGCTGCGGCGGACGCCAAGAAGGCCATGCTGGCCAAGTTCAAGCCCAAGCCCGCCGTCGTTGATCCCAACTTCGTTCACCGCGAAGAGCGCCTGGCCGCCGAGCGCGAGGCCGCCCGCGCCGCGCGCGAGCTGGCCAAGGAAGAGGCGCGCAAGGCCGCTGAAGCGAAGGCCGAGGCGAAGCGCCTGGCCGATGCCGCCGCCGCCGAGGAACGCCGGCTCGCCCTGCTCAACGACGCCGACGCGCAGCTGGCGCTCAAGCGCGACGAGCGCAAGGCCCGCAAGGCCGAAGCCAAGGCCGAGGCCCGCGCCAAGCGCGAAGCCAAGCGGATGGGCCGCTGACCGCCGCCGCCGACGCCATCCGGGCGCGGCGCAAACTGACCAACAGGCTGATCGCCGGCCATGACGCGGCGCGGCTCAGGCCATTCCTGCATCCGGCGATCACCCTGATCGCCGGTGACGGGACCGTGCTGTCGGGCGCGCCGGCGGTGTTGGAGGCGTTCGCCGCCCAGTTCGCCGACCCCGACTTCATCACCTATGAGCGGACCACCGCCTCAGTCGAGCTGGACCAGGACGAGGCTCGCGCCGCCGAGGGCGGGCGCTGGGTCGCCAGCTGGCGCGGCGCGCCGACCCTCTCCGGCAGCTATCTGGCCGTGTGGCGCAAGGTCACCGGCCAGTGGGTCATCGAGTCGGAGCTCTATGTGACGCTCCAGGGCTGACCTACGGCTTCCAGTCGTTGCCCTTGTTCTTGGGCTTGAAGGGCTTCTTGGGGCCCTTGAACGCGCTTTCGACGCCGGCCTTGAAGGGCTTGGCCTTGCCGCCCTTGAAGTCGCCGCCGGGCTTGAAGGCCCCGCGGGCCGCCGGGGCGCCGTCGGTCTTCCTGAAGCTGTCAGTGCGCGGGCCGCCCTCGAAGGGACGCTTCTTCTTGAACGGCGGCTTGTCGGTCACGGCGCCGGCAGGAGTGTAGGGGACCGACTCGCGCGGGCCCTTGCTGTCGCTGGCGCGCGGTTTCTTGAAGGCCGGACGGTCGGAGGTCGCCTCGGGCCGGTAGGGGGCGGGGGCGGCGTCGCGCGGACGATCGTACTCGCGCTTGGGCTTCGCCGGCGCGGCCGGGCGGTCCTCGCGGGCGACACGCGGCTTCACATAGGGCGAGGACTCACGGACGGGGGCGTCGGCGCGGGGCGCGCGATCGGCGTAGGCCGGCTTGTCAGGGCGCGGCGCCCGATCAGCATAGGCGGGCTTGTCCGGCCGCGGCGCGCGCTCGGCGAACGCCGGCTTTTCCGGACGGTCCTTCCACTCCGGACGCGCAGGGCGCTCGGCCCGTTCCGGACGATCACCGCGCGGGGCGGAATCCCGCTTCTTCGGACCGAAGTCCTTCGAGGTCGGCATGGTCGAGGGCGTGACCTTGATGTCCTCGGCCGCCGTCGCCTTGATCGCCTCGGCGAAGCGCGGGCTCATCTCTTCCGAGATCTGGAACTTGGTCTCGTTGTCGAAGATGCGGATCTGGCCGATGTCCTTCTTGGTCACATGGCCCAGACGGCAGATCAGCGGCAGGACCCACTTGGGATCGGCGTTCTTGCTGCGGCCGATCGACAGGCGGAACCAGGACGCGTCGGCGAACTCGCCGTGGTCGCGGGCGCCGCGCTCGCCGCCGTCGTCGAACTCGCGCGGCGCGCGCTCGGGACGGCCGGCGTTGCGGTCGCCGGCGTCATACAGGTCTTCCGGCTCCGGCAGACGGGCGCGGTACATCCGCACGAGGGCGGTGGCGATCTCCTCGGCGGACTTGCCCTCCATCAGGGTGCGGGCGAGGGTCAGGTCCTCCTCCGACGGCGCCTCGGTCAGGGTCGGATCGTTCAGCATGCGGACGGTATCGCCGGCGCGGATCTCCTCGGCGCTGGGCGGACCGCTCCAGACGGCCTCGACGCCGGCGTTGCCGATCAGCATCTCGGCCTTGCGGCGGCGGGTGTAGGGCACCAGCAGGACGGACACGCCCTTCTTGCCGGCCCGGCCCGTGCGGCCCGAGCGGTGCAGCAGGGCGGCCTTGTTCACCGGCAGGTCGGCATGGATCACCAGGCCGAGGTCCGGCAGATCGAGGCCGCGGGCGGCCACGTCGGTGGCGACGCAGACGCGGGCGCGGCGGTCGCGCAGGGACTGCAGCGCGTCATTCCGCTCCCGCTGGCCCATCTCGCCCGACAGGCCGACGACCTCGAACCCGCGCTCGCGCAGGCTGGAATGCAGGTGGCGCACCGCGTCGCGCGTGGCGCAGAACACGAGCGCCCCGCCGGCGTCGAAGTGGCGCAGCACATTGACCACCGCATGCTCGATCTCGTTCGGCGCGATGCGGATGGCGCGATACTCGATGTCGCCGTGCGGGGCGTTGCGGGTGGTGGTGTCGATGCGCACCGCGTCCCGCTGGAAGGTCCTGGCCAGGGTCGCGATGTCCTTGGCGATGGTCGCCGAGAACAGCAGGGTGCGACGCTCGGCCGGCGTCGCCTCGAGGATGAACTCCAGGTCCTCGCGGAAGCCCAGGTCGAGCATCTCGTCGGCCTCGTCGAGCACGGCGACCTTCAGGGCCGACAGGTCGAGGTGGCCGCGCTCGAGGTGGTCGCGCAGACGGCCGGGCGTACCGACCACGATGTGGCAGCCGCGGTTCAGCGTGCGCTGCTCGCTGCGGGCGTCCATGCCCCCGACGCAGGAGACGACAATCGCGCCGGTCTTGGCGTAGAGCCAGGTCAGTTCGCGGCTGACCTGCAGGGCCAGTTCGCGGGTCGGGGCGATGATCAGCGCCAGCGGCGCGCCGTACTCGCCGAAGCGCTCGGCCTCGCCCAGCAGCGTCGGCGCCATGGCCATGCCGAAGGCGACGGTCTTGCCCGAGCCTGTCTGGGCCGAGACCAGCAGGTCGCGCCCCTCGGCGTCGGCTTCCAGCACGGCCAGCTGGACGGGAGTGGGTTCAAGATAGCCCTGGTCGACAAGGGCGCGATCAATCGCGGCGTTCACGGAAGGAAAGGTCATCGGTCGTCCTGACGGTGCGAAAACGCGTCGGACGCCCAATGTCTCGCGCCTGCGAGGGGCTGGTTCAGCGTTTCGGAATAGGTGGATGCGGGCTCATACAGGGAAACCTGTGGAAAAGCCACCCCGGCGGGGGACAGCGGTCGTCCCGCCTGTATCGCGGCGCCGCGCGCATTTTTCGCGGTGGAGCCCGATGCGGGGATTATCGCCGCCCGCAGCCCGGCCGACCGCGCCGCCCGGCGGGGCGGGGGCCGGAGGCGATCCCTAGCGGAGCAGGGCTTGCGGGGCGCGGCGAGCGGTCTCATGCGGCCATTTTAACCCCGCCCGGGAGAGCGGGGAGCAGATCGCACGGCGGCGGGCCGCAGATGTCTCGCGAGGGGCTGGAATGTCCCGCCTTGTCCCGGGAGTATAGGTATCGGGAGTCCCGCGTCCCGCATCCTCCCCGCGAGCGGGGAGGATGGGAACCCTTCGATCTCATGCAGGCCAGCCTGCCGGAGGATCCGGATCGCCCGTCGATCGTCTCGGCAAGAAATGAAGGGGGTGGTTGCGCTGGCCCGCACGAAACCGGGTCATCCTCGTGAGCGCAGAGATCAAGCTCTTCCAAGCGGACAGCTGGGCGGCGGCAATGCGCTATACGCGGACTTTGACGCGCTGACTCCAATCAGACGTTCTGAGCGTCCGCAAAGGGTGGATAGCTGACATTGCCACTGTCGCCGCCAGATGAGTTGACCTGCCCCCCGCTGGTCCCTCGTTCATTGTGAGAGCCCTTGGGGGAGAGGGGGTGGCACTTGCCTGACAGCGCCGACCGACGCTACGTTCTGGGGCTTGGGTCGCCGGGGAGGCATGAGTTGGCCATCAAGAGCAAGGTCTCAAGACGGGCCCTGCTTGGCGCGGCGGGCGGCGGTCTTCTGTTCGCCGGCGGCTGGGCGACGCTAGACGGACTGAAGCGCGGCAAGGTCGAGGGGCGGGTATTGCCTTGGGTCACGGCTAATGCTCACAGCTTTGACCCTGCGCGACCCGACAGCCTCTGGAGCCCCGCGCTCGCCCGCGCCTTGGACGGCGCGCGCATTATCGGCGTCGGCGAGGCGACCCATGGCAGCCACGAAGACGCCGTGGCGAAGGCGGCCATCATCAGGGGCCTTGTCACGTCGGGAGTTGCCCGCACCCTTTATCTCGAGATGAACGCCCAGGCGGGACGTGAGCTCGACGCCTTCATCCAGGGCAGCTCAGGTGATGCCCGCGCGCGCCTGCGGACGTCCCACGCGTTCCGGGTGTTCAAGACGCGCGCGCTTGCCGATCTGCTCGCCTGGCTCAGGGACTGGAACCGCGCGGCGCTGCAGCCCGTGCGGATCTTCGGTATAGACTGTCAGTCGACCGCCCAGGATGCTGCCGAGGCCCTTATCGCGCTCCGGCGGAGAGACCCGGCGGCGGCGGACCGTCTCGCCCCCCGTCTCGCCCCGATCGTATCCGCCAAGGCGCAGAATCTGCGGTTCCCCGCCCTGATTAAATCGCTCACCACCGCGCAGCTGCGTGAGGCGATGAGCGCGCTGGAGGCACTTCGCGCCGCGCTGGGCGCCCATCCCGATGACCGCACCGCCCGGTATTCCGCCCGTACCGCCTGGCAGGGGCTGAAGGCGTTTGAACTGGAAACCGCGGACGGAAAGATCACCGGCGACGCCGATGCCTACTACGCGCGTCGCGATCGGTTCATGGCAGAGAACATACTTGAGGCGCCAGCAGACGGGCCGGGCGTGTTCTGGGCGCATAACGCCCATGTGGCGGCCGGCGGACCGCCCGGTTCTGCCTTCCTCCCCGCTGGCGGCCAGCTGCGCCGCCGTCTCGGCGACGCCTATCGCGCGGTAGTGTTCGAGTACGGAGCCGCGCAGTTCAATGCCGTCCCGGCCCTGCCCGTGGTCCCGCCGCCCAGCGCTGCCGCGCCGATGACGGTCATCCGGTGGACGGACCGCCGCGGGCGGCTCGCGCAGATGCTCGGCAAGGCCCGGGCCGGATCGTTCTGGGTGGCGCTCCGCGACCTGCCCGATGACGAGGCCGGAAGGGCCTGGCGCGCCCTGCCCTACAAGCTCGCCTGGCCCGGCTATGCCGCCACGCGCTGGCAGGTCGCGAACCTTGATCCGACCATACCGAGTGGATCCCTGTTCGACGTGGTCGTCTACATCGCCGAGTTGACACCCTCGAGGCCCGTCTAGCGGCGGTGGAGTTCGAACACGGACGCGCCAGACATGATCCGCAGCGGAGGAAGGTCCGCACGACAAGGGCCCAAAGCGGTGAAAGCTTGGCGTTTGCCTGACATTACCGACGTCATGGTTGTAAACGGGATCAGGTCGTCACCGCTCCCGCAGCTAGCGACTGGCTGGACCGAGGACAATTCGCTGATGTCGGCTTTGGGTCGAAAGCGGACGTGAGGCTGCCGGTCCGAAAACGGACATTCCCGACGTCCGAGATGAGTCATGAAGCGGCCGGGAGCAAGCGAGCAACACCCAATTGCGGGTCTCTCCCCGCCCGATATGCAAAAGGCGGCCCGCCTCCCAGCGTCCCGCCTTCAGCTGCTGGCCTCTGATCGGGGACCCATCCGCATTGCCCTGCAACGCGACCACGCCCCCGCCAACCCCTACTCGTCCTTCACGCGCCGCTTGCGGAAGCTCGGGTTCAGGACCTTCTTGCGCAGGCGGATGTTGTTGGGCGTCACCGCGACCAGTTCGTCTTCCTGGTTGCAGGCGATCGCGTCTTCCAGGGTCTGTCCGGCGCACCAGACAAAAGGGCGCACGATGGCTCGTGCGCCCCTTCCTTGTCTTCGCCGTCTGGCGCGGCCGCCCTACTCCGGACGGGCGCGCTTCTTGCGGAACGACGGGTTGAGGATCTGCTTGCGCAGGCGGATCGACTTGGGCGTCACCTCGACCAGCTCGTCGTCGCCGATGTAGGCAATGGCCTGCTCCAGCGACATGATGCGCGGCGGGGTCAGGCGCACGGCCTCGTCCTTGCCGGAGGCGCGGACGTTGGTCAGTTGCTTGCCCTTGATCGGGTTGACGTCGAGGTCGTCCCAGCGCGAGTTCTCGCCGATGATCATGCCTTCGTAGGTCCTCGTGCCGGCGCCGACGAACATGACGCCGCGGTCTTCGAGGTTCCACAGGGCGAAGGCGGCGGTTTCACCGTCCGAGTTGGAGATCAGCACGCCCTTCTGGCGGCCGCCGATCTCGCCCTTGTAGGCTTCGTAGTGGCTGAAGACGCGGTTGATCACGCCCGAGCCGCGGGTGTCGGTCAGGAACTCGCCCTGGTAGCCGATCAGCGAGCGCGACGGGCACTTCAGCTGGATGCGGGTCTTGCCGGCGCCCGACGGGCCCATGTCGGTCATCTCGGCCTTACGGGCAGACAGCTTTTCGATGACGATGCCCGAGAACTCGTCGTCGACGTCGATCATGACGTCTTCGATCGGCTCGAGCTTCTCGCCGTTCTCGCCGGTCTGGTAGACCACGCGCGGGCGCGAGATCGAGACCTCGAAGCCTTCGCGACGCATGTTCTCGATCAGAACGCCCAGCTGCAGTTCGCCACGGCCGGCGACTTCGTAGGCGTCGCCGCCCTGGGTGGTGGTGACGCGGATGGCGACGTTGGACTCGGCTTCCTTGAGAAGACGGTCACGGATGACGCGCGACTGGACCTTGTCGCCCTCGCGGCCGGCCAGGGGGCTGTCGTTGACCGAGACGGTCATCGAGATGGTCGGCGGATCGATCGGTTGCGCGGGCAGGGCGTCGGTGACCTCCATCGCGCAAAGGGTGTCGGCCACGGTGGCCTTGGACATGCCGGCGATGGCGACGATGTCGCCCGCTTCCGAGCCCTCGTCCAGGGCGGTGCGCTTCAGGCCGCGGAAGGCGAGGACCTTGGTGATGCGGCCGCGCTCGATTTCCTTGCCCTCACGGTCCAGGGCGTGGATGGCCATGCCCGGAACCGCCTTGCCGCTCTCGATGCGGCCGGTCAGCAGGCGGCCCAGGAAGGGGTCGCTTTCGATCAGCACGTTCAGGATCTGGAACGGCTTGTCCTTGTTGGCCGCGACCTTGGGCGGCGGCACGTGGTCGACGATCAGGTCGAACAGGGGGGCCAGGTTGTCGTTCGGCTGGCTCAGGTCCATCGTCGCCCAGCCGTTGCGGCCCGAGGCGTAGATGTGCGGGAAGTCGAGTTGCTCGGGCGTTGCGCCGATGGCCTCGAACAGCTCGATGGTCTCCAGGTGCACCCGGTCGGGGTCGGCGTGGGCGCGGTCGACCTTGTTGATGCAGAGGATGGGCCGCAGACCCATCTTCAGCGCCTTGGTCAGCACGAACTTGGTCTGGGGCATGACGCCCTCTTCGGCGTCCACCAGGATGACGCAGCCGTCCACCATCCCGAGGATGCGCTCGACCTCGCCGCCGAAGTCGGCGTGGCCGGGGGTGTCGATGATGTTGATCCGGGTCTCGCCCGCCTTGCCGTTCCAGAGCACCGAGGTGCACTTGGCGAGGATGGTGATGCCCCGTTCCTTCTCCTGATCGTTGGAGTCCATGGCGCGTTCGGTCTGCGCCTCGTTGGCGCGGAAGACGCCGGACTGGGCGAGCAGCTGGTCGACCAGGGTGGTCTTGCCATGGTCGACGTGGGCGATGATGGCGATATTTCGCAGGGACATGAGACGACTTTTTTACGGAACGGACGGGCGGGGACGGAAGGCGCGCGCTTGTACGCGAGCCGGCCGGGTTTAGCCACCCCGGGGGAGTGACGCGGAACGGGGCGCCGTCAAACGGCTGTATCTATTCACCAAACAATGAAATGAAGCAGGCGACGCCCGGATATTGTGCATCGCACAATGACGATCAGATGACAAGAATGCCCCAAGGGAACAAGGATTTCTGAAAGGGAGCCGCAAAGAAACTCGGGTCTGGCGCATGTTTTGTTCTTGTCTTTTGTGCGCCGCACACTAACTTGGGGGTGTGAGGCGGCTCCGGCCCCTCTGCCCTTCCTGGGCGTTTCCTCCCTAATGAACTGCGGCGACTTCGGTCGCCGCTTTTTTTTGGCCTGCGCTCAGGCCGCCCCGGACAGGACGCGCGCCAGAACCGGATCGCGGCCCGCAGCGATGTCTGCGGCGGTCGTCGGGACCGTTACGTCAGGCTCGATCCCGGCGTCAGGCTGCGGCGCGTCCGGGAAATAGCCGATCAGCGGCAGGTCGACCTCCAGCCCCGACGCCGGCAGCCTGACGAAGAAGAACGCCCCGCCATTGATGCCCCGCCGGTTGCCGCCCGTGGTTGTTCCGGCCAGCGTCGCGATCCCGGTCTCCCTGATCACCTGGGCGAACTGGAAGGTCGCGGAGCTGCAGGCCGCGTCGGTCAGCACGAAGACCTTCCCCCCGATCGGCTTTCCGGCCGGCCGGATCAGCGCGCGGACATCGTCCGCCTCGTCGCGCAGGGCGAAATAGCCGTCCGGGCCGGGGCCCACGGCGTCATCGCCCCAGTCGCGGAAGCTCTTGTCCCAGGTGTCGAGGTGGGGATTGAGCCCGTCAGGGACCCGGCGGTAGCGGACCTTGCGCCGGTAGGGCAGGGGCCGGGTGTCCTGCCGCACCAGCCGCTGGAGGATGGCGTCGCCGCAGTCATTGCCGCCCTCGTTGCCGCGGATATCGACGACCAGGGCGCGGGCCTCGGCGGCTTCGTCGAGCGCGTCGGCGAGGAAGGCCTGCCAGTCCCATTTGCTGTTGAACATCGCCCAGGTCGGCATCGTCAGCCTGAGCACGCCGCCGGGCAGGCGGTCGAGCGTCCAGAGCGGCGCGTCCGACCGGCTGTCGGGCGTCGGAAGGCGCGCCCCGCCGCCGGGCAGGCTGGCAACCTCGATCCGGCGCGGCGCTGTCCCGCCCGGCAGGACCGCCTTGATCACGACCGTCTCGCCGGGCGACCCGAACAGCAGGGCGTAGGCGATGTCGAACGTCTCGTAGCCTTCCTGGCCCGACACGCCCATCTGGGCGATGCGCTTGCCGGTGTTGTTTCCGTCCGCCCGGGCCAGCGGCAGCAGCCGCTGCAGGATGTCGCCCGTGCTGCGCCCGTCGATCCCGAGGACGCGCGCGCCTCTCGGCAGCGGCGTCGCCGGATCGGACCAGGTGACCACCATCTCGCCCGCCAGCCACCGGAACGCGAACGGCAGGCGGCGCGGCCTGAGGATCGCCGCCTCGACCGCATCGGACTGGTTGAACGGGTTGGGTTGGGAATGCCCGCACTTCACCATGGCCGTAAACCGGTTCAGGGCGAGAAGGCGGTCGGCGACGCTGTCGGTCGCCAGCAGGCGTTGTTCCAGCCGCTGAAAGCCGGCCTCGATCGCCGCCGGCGTCGCATAGCGATGCAGGCCGGGATGCAGCGCGCCATAGGCCTGGCGCAGGATCGCGATATCGCCGCGCAGGTCTGCGGCCGAAACGGGCCCCGCCATCAGGCCGGCGGCGCCGGCGGCCAGCACGCCGCGTCGCGTCCATGTCGAGATCAAGGTCATGCCGCCGGCTCCCGCCCTTCAGTGTCGAACCTAGGCCGGGCGGGGCAACCGTCTAGGCCGGCCTGAGGCTGGGCCAGCGCTCGGCCAGCACCGCCGTCAGCCGGCCTACGTCGGCCGTCAGCTTGGCCAGGCCCGCGGTTGGCTCCAGCGTCCTTTCGTCCAGATACAGCGCGCGGCTGATCTCGATCTGCAGGGCGTGGGTGCGGTTGGCCGGCCGGCCGTAGTGTTCGGTGGTGTAGCCGCCGGCGTAGGGGGCGTTGCGGGCGACGCGATAGCCCATGGCCTCCAGCTCGCGCTCGACCAGATCGGTCAGCTTGCGGGTGCAGGCCGCCCCGAACCGGTCGCCCAGCACGATGTCGCAGCCCTTGCCGTGGCGAGGCGTAACGGCCGTGCGGGCGGCGGCCTCGGGCATGGAATGCCAGTCGATCAGCACCGCCATCCCGTGGGCCCCGCGCGCGCGCGCCAGCAGCCGGTCGAGCGCGTCGTGATAGGGCAGGTGGGTCGACTCCACCCGCGCCCTGGCCTCGGCGAAGGTCAGCTTGCGGGCATAGATCTCGCGGCCCTCGGCGGCCACGCGGGCGATGGCCCCCAGTCCGGCGGCGACGCGGGCCGAACGACCCTGGGCGAAGTCGGGCAGGGCGTCGCTGAACATCGCCGGGTCCAGTTCCCAGGGCTCGCGGTTCAGATCCATCCAGGCCCGGCCATAGCGGGCGGTGATCACCGACGCGCCGGAAGCGAAGGCCGGGGCGATCAGCTCGTCGACGAAGGCGTCTTCGGATCGCCGCAGCGCCTCGGTGTCGACGGCTGCCGCATCCAGCATGACAGCCGGATAGTGTCGTCCGGAGTGGGGCGAGGCGAACACCAGCGGCGTCGGCGGCGGATCGGCGGCCATGACCTGGAACGCGGGTCTGCCCCCGGTCTCGTCATCCGCTCCTGAAAAGACCGCCCGCGCATCCATCCCCGGCATGATCGGGGGACACCCGCGCCGGGTCAAAGGCTTTCCGGCTTCCCGTCTCGCGCGAGGTTCATCGCCCCTTTACGCCTGACAGGTTAGGGTGACAGTCAGTTTCCGCCGTCCAGAGGGGCCGTTCTCCGACCATGCCGCGCATTCTCCTGGCCGAAGACGATGATTCCCTGCGCAACTTCCTGACGCGGGCGCTCGAGCGCGCCGGTTACGATGTGACCGCCTGCGCCGATGGCGAGGAGGCCGCGGCCGTCCTCGACCAGGATTGGGACCTGCTGCTGACCGACATCGTGATGCCCGGCATGGACGGCATCGAGGTCGCCCGCCACGCCGCCGCCCGGCATCCCGGCCTGCGCATCATGTTCATCACCGGTTTCGCCGCCGTCGCCCTGACCGCCGGCGAGCGCGCCCCGGCCGGCGCCAAGGTGCTGTCCAAGCCCGTGCACCTGCGTGACATCGTCACCGAGGTCGAACGGATGATGGCCGCGGCCTGAGGTTTCCGCTCTTCCCGGCGAAGGCCGGGATCGCCAGCGGTTGCGCGGCGCTCAAAGCATCGCTATACCGCCGGCCTCCCCGGTAAGGACGCGTAGCTCAGCGGGAGAGCACCTCGTTGACATCGAGGGGGTCACTGGTTCAATCCCAGTCGTGTCCACCATCCGCCTCGCCATCTCCTGATGGCGACGTTCGCCGGGACGGCCGCGGCGAGAAAACATTGATCGCAGGCGCTTCAATTGACTACCTTCGGTTCTATGTCCCCAGGGTCCTGACAGGGCGCTGAGGTTACGTTGGCTGGTCGGCGCACCAGCCCGGGGTTGGCGATTGGGGTCTTCGGGATGGTTTTTCGCTTCGCAAGGGTTCTGGTCGTCGTTCTTGCGCTGACAACGGCCGGCTGGCCGCAGTCGGCCGCCGCAGCCATCCGGGTGACATTCTACAGCCATGGCTGGGGCATCGGCCCCCTGGGCCAGACCATCTACCCGCACGCCTTCATTCGCCTCGAGGGCAATCCTTATGGCGGCGCTGAATTCGACATGACCTATGGTTTCCATGTTCGTTCCGCGGTGGATGCCATGAAAGGCTACCGCGGCTTTGTCGCGCCAACCGGAAAGCGGTACCTGGCGGACAGCCAGGCAAACTTCTGGCTGGAGATCAGCGACGCGCAGTTCACGGCGCTGATGGCCCGGGTTGCATGGTGGCACTCCCCTGAAGGCTCCTGGTACCATCTCCGGACGCGCACCTGCATCGACTTCGTCGCGGATATGGCAACCACGCTGGGTCTGAAGCCGGGCAATCCCAGGACCTTGAAGCCGGCAGCCTTCATGAAGGAGACCTACCAGCTCAATGCTGACGTGGTGCGACTTCCAGACGCGTCGAAACCGGTTCTGCCGGAGACCGCCCCGCCGCCCCCGGACCAGCCGGCCGGCCGATTGCCGGACGAACCTGGTCCAACCCCTGGTGACCGCGCTCCCGGCGCCCTTCGAACCGCGGCGACGGCTTCTCGCGGAATGCGTTGATCCCTTCACGCACATCGGCACCGGGGTTGGTGATCATCACCGCTTGCCGGGCAGCGATCAGCGCGTGATCTGGCCGGCGGGCATCGCCATCATCACGTCCGGGTCCATGACCTTCCGGGCCAGGGTCGGCTAAGCCCTACCAGACCTCTTTCTGGACATTCGCATTGATGGCGAGGGCATTGGCGAGGTTGAGCCTGATGTTCTTCATCGTGACACCCGCGTCGAGGATGACGTAGCGGTTTATGACCAGCCGCCCGCCCTCCTCGTCGAGCCATACGGACGCCCCCCAGTAGCGGGAATTGACGAGGTTGATCTTCTCGAGCGTCAGCCGCGAGTCGATGTCATAAGTGACCTGCATGGCGATCCCCAGGCAACCGATGACTCCGGGCTCTTCGCACGCCCTTCCGATCAGATCGAAGAGCAGGCCGTCCCTGGTCTTGCCGCCTACCGAAACCGGTCCGGAGTTCCCCACCCAGTTGACGGTGTGACCTTCGGCCAGGACGATCGCTTTCAGGTCCTCGACCGTCACGGACCTGACCAGACGGTCGTCGCGGGTCTGAGCCGCGTTGCCCGAATTCGATTGTGCCAGGGCCGGGGTTGCACCGGCCAGTACCAGTGCGAAAACAGCCAGCAGGATACGCATGGACGCCCCCTCGTCTTGGCCCGTCCCTTCGGCCGGCCACCATGTTTCGATGCCCGGTGTGGCCATCCTGATCGGGCCACCATCGCGCTTGCGACCAGACCCTATCGGTGTTCGGACACCTGACAAGTGGCGCTGATGCCCTACCGCCCCTCGAACTTCGGCGAGCGCTTCTGCCTGAACGCCGCGATTCCCTCGCGCACATCCGCGCTCGGGTTGGCGATCATCACCGCGTGCTGGGCGTCGATCATCGAGTCCTCGAGGCTGATCTGGCCGGCGCGTTGCATCATGGTCTTGCTCAGGCGCACGGCCAGCGGAGCGCGGGTCGCCAGCGCTGAAGCGAACTCCAGGGTCCGCTCTTCCAGAGCCCCGTCCGCGACCACCTCGGTCACAAGTCCCAGCCCCGCCGCCGTCGCCGCGTCGTAGATTTCGCTCAGCAGGGTCATCTTCAGGGCGCGGTCCAGGCCCATCAGGCGCGGGAACAGCCAGGCGCCGCCTTCGTCGGGCAGCAGGCCGACCTTGTTGCTCGTGTCGCCGAGCTTCGCGCTCGCCGCCGCCAGCCGGAAATCGCAGGCGCAGGCCAGGGCGAGGCCGCCGGCGACCGCGTAGCCCCGCACCATCGCGATCGACGGCTTGTCCAGCCGGCGCAGCGCCAGCACGACCGCCTGCATGCCCTCGCGCATCTCCCGGCCGTGCCCCATGGGCGCGGCCGCGACGGCGGCAGAATGGGCGGGTTCGCTGCCTGAAATGTCCCCGCCGGTGCAGAAGGCGCGTTCGCCGGCGCCGGTGAGGATCAGGACCTTCAGGGCGTCATCATCGCGGAAGGCGGCGATGGCGTCCTGCAGTTCCTGTGTCATGCCAAAGCTGTAGGCGTTCATCGCGCCGGGCCGGTTGAGCGTGATCCGCGCCACCCCTGCGGCCGGCCGGTCGCAGAGCAGGGTCTCGAAAGTCGTCCGTCCGAACGCCACACCCTTCATCGCCTCGACTCCCGCTGATCCTGGGCTAGGCTCCCGTGAAAGAAAAACGGGAGGTCGCCATGAGCTATCAGGACATTCTCTATCAGGTCGAGGACGGCGTCGCGGTGGTGACCCTCAACCGGCCCGACCGGCTGAACGCCTGGACCGGCCAGATGCATGTCGAGGTACGGGCCGCGATGCGGGCGGCGAGCGACGATCCGGCCGTGCGGGTCATCGTCCTGACCGGCGCGGGCCGCGGATTCTGCGCCGGGGCCGACATGAATGCGCTGCAGGGCATCGGCGCGGGGACACGGGCGGCCGTCGCCGACGGTCCATTCGATCCGGAGGCCCGGGAGGACTTCGGCAAGACCTATTCCTACTTCCCCAGCGTGCCCAAGCCGATCATCGGGGCGATCAACGGCGCCTGCGCGGGCCTGGGCATGGTCATGGCGCTCTATACCGACATCCGGTTTGCGTCGGACACCGCCGTGTTCACCACGGCCTTCTCGCGGCGCGGCCTGATCGCAGAGCACGGGATCAGCTGGTTGCTGCCGCGGCTGGTCGGGTTCGCCCACGCGGCCGACCTGTTGTTCTCCGCCCGCCGGGTGAGCGCGGCGGAGGCCGAGCGCATCGGTCTGGTCAACCGCGCGATCGCGGCCGACGGCTTCATGGACGAGGTCATGGCCTACGCCCGCATGCTGGCGACCGAGGTTTCGCCGCGCTCGATGCGGGTGATGAAGCGCGAGATCTGGAATGCGCAGTTCCAGGGCCTGGGCGACGCCATCGAGGCGGCCAATGGCGACATGCAGGACAGCTTCACCTCTGCCGACTTCAAGGAGGGCGTGGCCCACTACGTCGAGAAGCGGGCGCCGGCCTTCACCGGGCTCTAGGGCGCCGGCGATCCAGCAGCCCCTCGACGCCGCCCCAGGCGACGCAGGCCAGCACCGCGTAGCTCCACACCAGGTAGGCGGTGATCGAGGCGCGGGGCCAGATGCGCGGATCGAGGATCATCGCGAAATGGGTCGCGGTCGTCAGGATCTGGAAGGCGGCGAGGCCCATCAGCCACGTCGCCCGCCACCGCACCGCGAGCGTCGCGAAGACGACGGTCAGCAGGCCGTCCAGCGCCAGGGTGACGTACTGCGGATTCCGGAAGCTGCGATCTTCCGCCGCGGCCGAGGCGATCCAGCCGATCATGACGATGGCGGCGATCGTCCTTTGCTCGCGCCCCCCGGCCCAGGCGGCGAACAGGCAGATGAGCGTGGTGACCACCAGACCGATCTGTGACGCGGTTGTCTGAAACATGGCCGGAACACCCCTGCAGGTTGCTCCGGCCATCTCACCCTATAACCGGGGTCAGCGTAAGCCTCAGGCGGCGCGGGCTCCGGCCACGGTCCGCAGACGGCCCTCGAGGGGAGGTTCGTTCTCATCCGGCTTGTCGTGGCCGCCGAGGGCCACGCCGCCCAGTCCGATGCTGTGCTGGACGCGGGTCAGTTCGTGGTGGGTTTCGATGATGCCCCGCCGCGCCTCGGTCAGGGCGGCGATGGTCTGGCAGGACCGGTCGAAGACGCCCTGGCCCACGACAGCCGACAGGCGCGCCTCGATACGGGCGTTGGGCAGCATGGCGGTCAGCGTGGCGACGGCCGACAGGGCGCTGTCGATGGCGGCTTCGGCGGCGAACAGCTGGTCGGCCACCTGATGGCCGAGAATTTTACGCTTCATGGCAAGCTCCTCCCGTCCGCGCCGAAGGGTCGGCGCGCCGGTTCCGTGAAATTGTCGATGGGATGTGGGACCCTCGGGTCCCGGTTATCTGTCCGGGCCGGACATGAGCTGCTGAACGACGTAGGCGAACTGGTGGCTCGCAACGACGACGCCGCTTAGCAACAGGGCGGCCAGGATCGCGGCGCCGATGATCAGCGCCAGTCGGCTGACGGGGCTCAGGTCATGGAGGAGCCCTCCTCGCGACCGCCCTTGAAGGTCTCGTCCGCGATCACCCAGGCGATGCAGAGGATCTCCTTCAGGATATGCCCTGACGGAAGGTACCGGGCCTGCTTGCGCGTCGCCGAGACCAGGTTCTCGATCATGTCGTGCTGTTGCCGGCTCGCCGCCAGCTCGCTCAGCGCGTCCTCCAGCTGGCTCCAGGTCCACACCGGCATATCCGCTGCCGCGTTCCAGAGTTCCGGCTCCACCGCCGGTTCTATGATCGGCGGGACTCCCACGTCCCAGGTCGCCTGATCCTTGAAGTCCTTGATGTCGTCCATAGCCCGCCTCCCGCAGCAATTGCGTCAAGGCTGACGGGTCATCGGGCAGGACGACTATCCCCGGTGTGGCGCCCCCTAGATCATTGAGGGGGGGGTGGCCGCTTTCCCAGTCGCGCAGAAGGCGGGCGGCGTGGCGGCGGCTGGACACGCCGAGACGTCTGCGCGCCTCGTTCAGGTGGCCGTCAACGGTGTGCTGGGAGATGCTCAGTCGCCGGGCGATCTCCTTGGAATGGAGATGTTCTGCGACCAGCCGGAGGCATTCCCGCTCACGCGGGGTAAGCCGCTCTATCGCCAACGGGTCGTGTTGTTCACCCATGAACGCAGAGGTAAATGCCGACGACGGCTTTCGTCCATCCCCCTTGTTAACCCTGTGACGAATAGAGATTGACGGATTGGACGCGCACGGCATGTGGAATAAGGATTGCTTGCGTGTGATGCGCATTCCCAAAAAGGGCGGGCCGTGAAGATTCTGAGCATTGATATGCCCGCACCGATGGCGGCGGCCTTCCGGGCTTGCCGACCGCACTTCATCGGCATCGCCGTGTTCAGCGGCCTGCTGAATCTGCTCTTCCTGACGCCGTCGATCTACATGCTGCAGGTCTATGACCGCGTCGTGCCGACCGGGGGCCTGGTGACGCTGGGCTTCATCACCCTGGTGGTGGCCTTCGCCCTCGCCACCCTGGCCGCGCTCGACGCCCTGAGGGCCCGCCTGCTGGTGCGGGCGAGCCTGCGCCTCGACAAACAGCTCGCCGGCCCGCTGCTCGAAAGGCTGATGGAACGCAGCGCCCCCGGCGCCCCGATCCTCGGCATGCGCGAGTTTGACGTCCTGCGTCAGGCGATCTCCGGCCCGGCCGCCCTCGGGTTCCTCGACGCCCCCTGGACGCCGATCTACGTGGCGATCGCCTTCCTGCTGCACCCGGCGCTCGGCGCCCTCACGGTGTTCGGCGGGGTGCTGCTGGTCGGACTGGCGCTGTTCAACGAGCGCTCGACCAAGTCGAAGTCGCAGGACGCGATGAAGGCGACGAACTCCGCGTACGCATCCCAGGAGGCCGCCGCCCAGAATGCCGACATCGTCCGGGCGCTGGGCATGCGCGGGGCCCTGCGCGAACGCCAGCTTGCCGATCGACGCACCGGCCTCAGCCTGGCCGGTCAGGCCCAGTTCACCGGCGGCGGCTATGCCGCCGGCACCAAGTTCCTGCGGCTGTTCCTGCAGTCTGCCGCCCTTGGCCTCGGCGCCTGGCTGGCGGTTGAACGCCAGATTTCCGCCGGCGCCATCATCGCCGCCTCGATCCTGATGAGCCGCGCCCTGCAGCCCGTCGAACAGGTGGTCGGCTCCTGGGGCACGGTCGTCCAGGCGCGCGGCGCCCTGAAGACCCTCGCCGAACTGTTCGCGTCGGCCGGGCCGGAAACGCCGCGCACCCAGCTGCCGGACCCGAAGGGCGCCCTGCGGTTCGACAAGGTCGCGCAGCGCGCGCCGGGCTCGGACGCCCTCGTGCTCAAGGGCGTCTCCTTCGCCGTTGAGGTCGGCGAGGTCGTCGGCGTGGTCGGCCCCAGCGGCGCCGGCAAGAGCACCCTGGCCAGGCTGGCCGTCGGAGCCCTGACGCCAGATGCCGGGGTCGTGCGGCTGGACGGCGCCAATCTCGCCGACTGGGACCCCGACCGCCTCGGCCGTCACATCGGCTATCTGCCGCAGGACAACGCCCTGATCGCCGGCACGGTCCGTGACAATATCTCCCGCTTCGCCATCTGGCGTGGCGAGGACCCGGTCGCCATCGACGCCGCCGCCGTCGCCGCCGCCCAGGTGGCCGGCGTGCACGATATGATCCTGAAGCTGCCCAATGGCTACGACACGGTCCTGGCTCACGGGGGGCGGGGATTGTCCGCCGGACAGGGTCAGCGGGTGGCGCTGGCGCGCGCCCTCTATGGCGATCCCGCCCTGCTGGTGCTCGACGAGCCGAATTCCTGCCTCGACGCGGAGGGTGAACTGGCCCTCGCCAACGCGCTGGCCAGCGCCAAGGCCCGCGGCGCTTCCATCATCATCATCGCCCACCGCACCGGGGTGCTGTCGTCGGCGGATAAACTGCTGGTCCTGCGCGACGGCGTCGTCGAGCGGTTCGGGCCGCGCGCCGAGGTGCTGGCGGCGATGACCGGCGGCGGCCGGCCCGCGCAGAGCACCAACCTCGTCGAGCTGAAGGCCCAGCAATGACCGCCATCGATCCGGATATCTCGCTGGACCGTCCGGCGGCCAGCATGCCAACGCCCGACAGCCTGAGCGATGATCCCCGCACAGAGTTGCGCTGGGGTGCGGTCGTGGCCGGCGCCTTCTTCGTGCTGTTTCTCGGATGGGCGGCAATTACCCGCCTCGATGCCGGCGCCTATGCCCAGGGCGTGATCGCGGTGTCGGGCAACCGCCAGACCGTCCAGCACCGCGAAGGCGGACTGGTCAGCGGCATTCATGTCATCGAGGGCCAGACCGTCGCCAAGGGCCAGATGCTGGTCGAGATTGCGGCCGGCGACCTGCGCGCCAATGAGCGGGCGGCGACGAGCGAGGTCTTCACCCTGCTGGCCCAACGCGCCCGGCTCGATACCGAACGACGCCAGGCCGCGAGCTTTTTCGCCCCACCGGAATTCCGGAAGCTGCCGCCCGAAGACGTGGCCCTGGCCGCCGAAGCCATGACCATGCAGCGGCAGCAGTTCGACGCTCGCCGCAACGCCATCGCCGCGCAACGCGGCGTGCTGGGCCAGCGGATCGGCCAGCTGACCGAACAGGTCACTGGCTTCCAGCGCCAGCTGGACGCCAACGCCGAGCAACAGCGCCTGATCGGCGAGGAACTGGACGGCATGCGCAAGCTGGCGGCCCAGGGCTATGCCCCGGTCAACCGGGTTCGCGCGCTCGAGCGCAACCAGGCGGCGCTGGCGGGCGAAGACGGCTCCTATCGGGCCCAGATCGCCCGCTCCGGCGAAGCGGTCGGTGAAACCCGCATGCAGCTGCTGTCCCTTGATCGGCAGATGATCGAGGAAGTCACCGGCCAGCTACGGGATGTCGGCGTCCGGCTCGACGAGCTGCAACCCAAGCTCAGCGCCATGCGCCAGCAGCTCGCCCGGGCGACGGTTCGCGCACCCGAGAGCGGCAAGGTCGTCGGCCTCAAGGTCTTTACCGTGGGCGGCGTTGTTGGCCCCGGCGATGTGCTGATGGAGATCGTACCCCAGGACCGCGCCCTGGTGATCCAGGCGATGGTCGCGCCGAACGACGCCGATGATCTCAAGCTCGGCCAGGAAACGCAGATCCGCTTCACCTCGCTGCACGAACGCAACCTGCCCATCCTGAAGGGCAAGCTGACCAAGCTCTCGGCGGACAGCTTTGTTGACGAGCAGTCAGGCCAGCGCTTCTTCCGGTCGGAAATCTCGGTTCCGCCGGCGGAGCTGGAGCGAATCCGGAAGGTTCGCGGGGCGCGGACGGGTCTGCAGGCCGGCCTGCCGGTCGAGGTCCTGATCCCGCTGCGCAAACGGACGGCGCTGGACTACCTGATGGAGCCGCTGCTGCAGACCTTCTGGCGCTCGGGCCGCGAACACTAGGCGCTCAGCCGGCCCTCCTCGCGGGGTGGGCCGGAAAGTGGCGTCAGCGCCGCCTGCTCGCGGACAGGGCCTTGATCTCTTCCGGCGTCAGGCGCGTGATTTTCGACACGGGGCAGCGATAGGGACCGACGCCGGACTGCGTGATCAGCGTGACGTCGAGCCCGTCGCAGATCGCTGTGCCGCCGCCACGGGTTTCAACACCGATGGAGATCGCCTCGTCCAGGCCATCGCACGGGCCGAATGTGTCCAGTCGATAGACGTCGCGCGCGCCGACATCGAGATAGACGACATTGTCCCGCGAGGACCTGCCCTCCCGCCAGCCGTTGATCTGATGAGAGAAGAAGCAGGCTCTCTTCGCAGGAGGTTTGGCGGCCGGTCCGGATGTTTCGTCGGACGCGAGCGCCGATGCGCCGGCAGTCAGGGCGAGGCCGGCAATGAGGCAGGCAGTGATCAGTGTTTTCATCACGGTCTCCAGACGAGCGGTTCCCGATCCCGACGACATCCTGACAGGATGTTACGGCCAGATCGAGGCGCGACGACGCGCTCGCGCGGCGAACCTTGCGGGATCCACGAGTGCGGCCAGGTCGGCGGGCAGCGGTGAGGGGGCGCCGGTCGCCAGGGCCGCAACGTGCTCGGCCAGCAGCGGCGCCGTCGAGAAGCCGCGCGAGCCCAGCCCGGACAGGATGAACCAGCCTGGCGTCTCCGGGACCGGGCCGGCCAGCGGCAGGCGGTCACGCGTCGCGGCCCGGATCGAGGCGCGCCCCAGCAGTTCGTGGCCGGCGATCCGCCCGGCGAGTCCTGGCAGCGTTTCGGCCAGCAGGGCGCGGTTACGGTCATGATCGTCCGGCGCGGTCGCCGTATCGGTTCGATTACGGTCGAAGGTGGCGCCGAAAAGCACGCCGCCGTCCCGCAGGGGGATGACATAGCCGCCCTTCGAGACCGCGGCGGCCGGTTCGGGGTCGAGGGTCCAGCTGGCCTGCCCGCGGATCGGCTGCAGGGTCAGGTCCGGTGCGAACGTCGCGCTGGCGTGGCCGCCGGCGATACAGACCACATCGACCGTGCAGAGCACCGCACCCATGGCGTCGATCAGGGCCTGGCGTCCGTCCCGGGACTCGATCCGGTCTACGGACGCGAGCAAGACCGGCCCGGTCCATGCCTTCAGCGCCTCCGCCGGGTCGAGCACGACCGCGTCGCGGATATCGAGGCCGGCGGGTGCATCCTCGCCGAGGCGGACGCCGGCCCCCGCCTCATCCAGCCGCACGAGCGTTCCGTCTTCGAAGAGATCGGCCCCGGCCAGGGTATCGAACCGCGCGGCATCCCGGGCCGTGGCTTCCAGCTGAAGGGCGCCCCGGGCGATGACGGCGGCGGGCAGGGTCGCATAGAGGTCGACGGCGTGGGCGAAGGCCTGCGCATGCAGGGCGGCTGAGGGGCCGAGCCCGGCGTCCAGGCGGGGCGAGACCAACGCCGCGGGATTGCCGGACGCGCCGGCTCCTGCCCCGTCCGCGTCGATGATGACCGGCTCAACGCCCAAGCGGCGGAACGCCCGCGCCAGCGAAGCTCCGGCGATGCCCGCGCCGAGGATCGCCACCGTCGGCGACGGCGTCGCCATGGCGGGGTCTCCGGAAAGCCCGGCCTCCAGACGTTCGCGCTTGCGGCCATGGCCGGGCTGCTTCTCGACCGCGAACCCCGCGGCCTGAAGACCGCGCCGCACGATGCCGGCCACAGTGAAGGTGGCGACCCTGGCCCCGGGCGCGCTGGCGGCGGCGATCCGGTCGAAGACGGGCTGGCTCCACATCTGTGGGTTGGTCGCCGGGGCGAAGCCGTCGAGGAACCAGGCGTCCGCACGCCCGGTCCACTGCTCCAGCGCCCGCTCGACATCCATCACCGCAAGATCAAGCGTCGCGCCGAGCTCGGGCAGGTCAAGGCGGTGGAAGCCGTTCGCGCGTCCTGGCCACTGCGCCAGCATCCGCTCCGCGACGGAGGCCAGCCCGGGCCAGCGCCCCAGCGCGCGCGCCGCGTCATCGCGCGATACCGGGAAGGCTTCGATGGAGAAGATGTTCAGCCTGCCGCCGGCAGGCCGGTGGCGGCTCCACAGATCGAGCAGGGCGGCAATGTTCAGGCCCGTCCCGAACCCCAGTTCACCGACGACGAACCGGCGTCTGCCGGCCCAGGCCTCCGGCAGGCCGCAGCCGGTCAGGAACACTGCGCGGGTCTCGGCCAGCCCGTCATCGCTCGAGAAGTAGACATCGCCGAACCGGCCCGATCGCGGCAGGCCGTCTTCACCCCAGACCAGGGCGGGATCGGCGGCGCGGGTCTCGTCTGACGTCATCTGAACCGGAAAAAGAAAAGGGCCGCCCCGGAGGACGGCCCTTCCTTACAACGCGTGAAGCGTCGTGACGTGTCTTACTGCGCGGGCGCCGGGGCGGCCGGGGCAGCAGCAGCGTCGGCGGCCGGAGCAGCGGCGGCGTCAGCAGCCGGAGCGGCGGCGGCGTCAGCAGCGGCCTTCGAAGCGTCGGCGGCGGCGGCGTCAGCGGTCGCGGCGGCGTCGGTCGCCGTAGCGGCGGCGGCGTCGGCGGTCGCGGCGGCGTCTTCGGCCTTTTCAGCGGGCTTGCCGCAGGCGGCGACGGAGAGAGCGGCGACGGCGGCGCCGGCGACGAGCAGCTTACGGAGCATATCGGAGGTCATGTCCTGGAGTCCCCTGTGAGGATTTTCTAACGCGCCCCGTCGGGGAGGCGCACACCGGACTATGCCGCTCCCAGCGCGGAGCGCAAGGGCCGACTTCACGCCCCTGTGATCACTTTTTTCCCGTGACGAATGGCGTCAGGCTTCATTCGGTATGGTGGACAGGGCTTCCTCGAGTTCCAGGAAGCTGGGCTGTGCGCCGGATGGAACACTGCCGCGTCCGATCTCGACCGAGATCTGGGCGGCGTTGCCGTGCAGATGCGCCACCAGGACGGCCTGGATGATTCGATAGAAGGCGCCTTCCTCGTCGATCACGTTCTGCAGACGCGTCGACATCGGGCCGATCAGGCCATAGGCCAGAAACACGCCAAGGAAGGTGCCCACCAGCGCGCCGCCGATCATGCCGCCGAGCACGGCGGGGGGTTCGGTGATGGAGCTCATGGTCTTGATGACCCCGAGCACGGCCGCGACGATGCCCAGCGCCGGCAGGGCGTCAGCCATGTTCTGGAGGGCGTGCGGCGGACCGGAGGCCTCGTGATGGTGCTTCTCGATCTGCTTTTCCATCGCGTCCTCGACCTGGTGGGGATCCTCGAGGTTCATCGTCATCATCCGCAGGGTGTCGCAGATGAAATCGATGGCGAAGTGATCCTTCATGATCCGCGGGAAGCGCGAGAAGATCGAACTGTCGTGGGGCTTTTCGATGTGGCTTTCGAGGGCGATGACGCCCTTGGATTTCATCGTCTTGGTCAGCAGGAACAGCAGCGACAACAGGTCGCGATAGTCGCTCGGCTTCCACTTCGGTCCGGCGAAGACCTTGCCGAAGCCGGAAAGCGTGCCTTTGACCACGGTCAGGGACTGGGAGATCAGGAAGGCCGCGATGGCGGCCCCGAAGATGGCCATCAGCTCGTACGGAAGCGTCTTGAGGATCACGTCCATCTTGCCGCCGTGCAGCAGGAAACTGCCGAACACCATGGCGAACAGCATCACGATGCCGATGATCTGGAACATGGGGAGAGACGCCGCCTTGCAAGGTTAACCGCTGCAGAATCGGCGTTAATGCTTAATGGGCGATGAGCGCGGGAGCCGTTGCGCGCCGGTTTCGACGCGCCCTAGACTGGCGACATGACCTCTCAGGCGCGATCCATCCCGAAGCTCGCCCCGCGTTCTTTCGGCATCCTGTTCGCGGTCTCGATCGTTGTCGCGATCGGCAATACAGGCCTGATGTCGATTTTGCCGGCGATCGGTCGGCAAATCGGCATCCCGGACCCGTTCATGGCGGCGATCTTTTCATTGTCGGCGCTGCTCTGGGCGGTGATGTCGCCGATCTGGGCCCGGGAGTCGGACAAGCGCGGTCGTCGTCCGCTGATCATGCTGGGCCTGGCCGGATTCGCGGTGTCGATGCTCTGTTGCGGCCTGGTCGTGACCGCCGGCCTGCATCATCTGGCACCCTGGCCGGTGATTTTCGTCGTCTTCCTGCTCGCCCGCGCGCTGTTCGGCCTGATCGGATCGGCGTCGAACCCGGCGACCCAGGCCTATGTCGCCGAGCGGACGTCACGCGCCGAGCGCACCCAGATGATGGCCAGCCTCGCCGGCGCCTTTGGGCTTGGCACGGTCGTCGGGCCGTTTCTGGCGCCGATGTTCATCCTGCCCTTTGTGTCGCTGGCCGGCCCGCTGTTCACCTTTTCCCTGATCGCGCTCTGCATGTTGATCGTTGTCTGGCGGATGCTGCCGGAAGAGTCGGTTCCGCGCGAGACGCGTCGACTGGCCGGCGCGGCGCTGTGGAAGGACAAGCGCCTGGCCCCGTTCCTGATCTACGGTTTCCTTGTCGCCACCTGTCAGACGGCCCAGGGCTACACCCTGGGCTTCATGATCATCGACAAGCTCGGGGTCTCGCCGGTCGAGGCGCTGGGGTTCATCGCCGTGTCGATGGCCGCCGGCGCGATGGCCGGGCTGCTGGCGCAATGGGGCCTGATCCGCATCTTCAACATGGGCCCCAAGACCCTGCTTCGCTGGGGTGTGGCCCTGGCCTGCCTCGGCAACCTGATCACGGCCTTCGCGCCGGACTACTGGACCGTGGTGGCCGGCTACGCCATCGCCTGCCTTGGCTACGGCTTCGCCCGGCCGGGCTTCACCGCCGGCGCCTCCCTGTCGGTGCAGATGCACGAGCAGGCGCAGGCGGCGGCTGCGATCGCAGCGGTGAACGGCCTGAACGTGATCATCGCGCCACTGTTCGTGACGCTCTACCAGGCGTTCCGCCCGGGTCCGTTCCTGCTGAACGCCGTGATCCTCGCCGGTCTGATGGTCTACGTGTTCAGGAACGTGATCCTTCGCGAGGCCGGAGAGCGAGGCGACCCGGACGCGGAGGCGACACTGGCCCTGCTCGAGCGCAGCGATGAGGGGGGAGTGTAGAACTCATTCCGCTCATCCCGGCCTTCGCCCGGATGAGCGGATCTATTGTGCCGTCTCGTCCCGAAGCTTCCTGACCAGGTCGATCGACAGGTACCCGTCCGCAGGCAGGCCCCGAGCCTTCTGCCAGGCGCGCAGGGCGGCACGGGTGCCCGAGCCGATCACGCCGTCCGGCGCGCCAGGGTTGAAGCCCAGCTTCGCCAGCGCCGTCTGGGCCGCCATGCGGTCGGCCAGCGACAGCGGGATCTCGTAGGGCCATGGCGTGACCAGTGGACCTTCGCCCCCGAAGCGGTCGGCCAGCAGCCCCACGCCGAGCGCATAGGCGGTCGAGTTGTTGTACCGCCGGATCGCCATGTGGTTGGGGAAGGTCAGGAAGGCCGGGCCATTGACCCCCGACGGCAGGATCAGCCCCGCCTCCGCCGCCTGGTCGGCGCTGCCCCACGGCAGGCCGTCGGCGCGCCGCACACCCCTGGCGCCCCAGCCGGCCGGCGTGTCCTTCGGCCCCTCGACCACTGAATAGTCAAAGCCCGGGGGCAGGATCACCTCGCGCGCCCAGCTCTGGCCGCGCTTCCAGCCTGCCTTGGCCATGTAGTTGCCGGTCGAGAACAGGGCGTCGGCGGTCGAGCCCCAGATGTCCCGCAGGCCGTCGTTGTCGCCGTCCACGGCTGTGGCGAGGAAGACAGACGGCAGGAACTGTGTCTGGCCCATGGCGCCCGCCCAGCTGCCCTTCAGCCGCGTTCGCGTGGCCTCGCCGGAGCCGACGATCTTCAGCGCGGCGATCAGCTCGCCTTCCGCCCAGCTACGCCGCCGTCCCTCTGCGGCGAGCGTCGCGAGAGAGCGGATGACGTCCATGTCGCCCTGGATCTTGCCGAAGGCGGACTCCATCGCCCAGATCGCCAGCACAATCTCGCGTGGTGCGCCGTAGCGCTGCTCGATGGTCGACAGATAGGTCAGGCTATCGCGGAACTGGCGGCCCTGGGCGACACGGACGTCGCTGACGACGCCCTTCACGTAATCGCCGACAGGCTTGGAGAACTCGGGCTGCCGCGAATCCAGCGACGAGGCGCGTGTGTCCGGAGTCAGTCCGGCCAGCTCGCGGTCCAGCACGGCGGTCGGCACCCCCGCGTCGCGGGCCCGGAAATAGAAACCCGCCAGCCAGGCGTCGAAACCGGGATCGCCGGACGGCGTCAGGCTTGCCGAGGGCGCCGGAACCGACGGCACGGCCGGGGTTCCTGATGCGGGCTGCGGGGCCGGGCTGGAGACGCCAAGCGACGGTTCCAGCGAAGGGTCGGCGCAGCCGGCGACAATCAGGGCGAGAAACGAACGACGGTCCATGGGTCCACGCTACAGGGATGCGGGGCTGCACCCTAAATCACAAGCCTGCGAATTCCGTGCCGAGATTGACCTGATGCGCAGGCTCGCAGGATAGTCACGCTCTGCGATTGTGGGGATACAAATCATGCGTCTGTTGCTCGGGGCCGTTCTGTCGTCGGCGCTGCTGCTGTTCGCGGGGGCCGCTGCGGCGGCGGAAACCGATTGCGCCGATCCCGCCGGCGGCCCGTCCTTCGCCAACACCCGCTGGTCGGGCACGTCGGAATGGGAGGGTGTCGCGCCCAACCCAATGACCCTGTTCCTGCGCCAGGACTGCGTTGTGGAATACGTCTCGCGCGGCGTGACCTACACCAACGGGACCTGGATCCAGCGCGGAAACCTGATCGAGTGGCAGTCCAACGACCACTTCGCCGTCTATGTCGGCCAGGCCGGCCTCGGGCAGATCGGCGGGGTCATGTACAATCGTCGCGGCCAGCAGGGCGTGTGGCGTTTCAAGCGGGCGGACTGATCCGCCGCTGTCTCCAGGGAGGCCGAACCATGCGTCTGATGCTCGCAATTGCCCTTTCGGCGTCCCTCCTGCTCGTCGACGGCGCAGCGGCCCAGAACGCGAAGACCTGCGGCCGGGCCGGCGATCCGGCGAGCCTGACCGGCACGAGCTGGAAGGGAACATTCACCTGGTCGGGCGATCCTGCGGTGGCCCAGACCATGACCCTGCTGCCCGACTGCACAGTGAAATACAGCTACAAGGGGTCCACCTACACCAACGGTCGCTGGTTGCAGCGTGGCGACATGGTGATGTGGAACACCAACGACCATTTCGCCATCTACCTCGGGTTCGTCACCGGCGGCGAACTGGGCGGCACCATGGCCAACCAGAACGGCGCCTATGGCTCCTGGACGTTCAAGCGCGCGGATTGACTCAAAAGCCGCCGCCGCCTATAGCCGCCCGCTCTGGAACAACCGGGTTTCCGCAGGCGCTGCAGACAGCGTCCGGATCGCCCGCAAACGGTAGACGGGTCATGAAAGTCAGAAGCTCGCTCAAGTCGCTGAAGAATCGCCACCGCGACTGCAAGCTCGTGCGTCGCAAGGGCGTGATGTACGTGATCAACAAGACCGACCCGCGCTTCAAGGCCAAACAGGGCTGAGCATGCGCGCGCCCCGGGGAGTTCTCTGGGACGTCGGCAATGTGATCGTGGGCTGGAGCCCGCGTCGCCTCTACGAACAGATCTTCCAGGAACCGGCCGCTTGCGACCGGTTCCTTTCGTCTGTCTGCACCCTCGACTGGCACATTGAGCACGACCGCGGCGTCTCGTTCGCGGACAACGCTGCGACGCTGATCGCGCAGTATCCCGAGCACGAGGCCGAGATCCGCCTGTGGGGCGACCGGTTCATCGATATGGTCGGACCGGTGATCGACCAGAGCGAGTCGGCGATCCATGCCCTGGCCGCGCGCGGCGTTCCGCAGTTCGGCCTGACAAACATGCCCAGCGAGGCCTGGCCGGCAGTGACTGCGCTCTCGCCTGCATTCGCCTGCTTCCGCGATACCGTGGTGTCGGGTGACGAGGGGCTGGTGAAGCCCGATCCGGCGATCTTCCGGCTGGCCGCCGAACGGGCCGGGATGGCGCCGCAGGATCTGCTGTTCATCGATGATTCGGCCGCCAACATCGCCTCGGCGGCAGCGCTGGGCTTTCATGTCCACAGGTTCGAGGACCCCGCCCACCTGTTTCCGGTGCTTGTCGGCCACGGACTGCTTGAGGCCTGAGGCCCGGAGGGCTAGAGGGTCGGCCTTCCCGATCCCTCCGTCCTGTGAGAGCCTTCCCCCATGGCCGACGACGCCTCCACCATCGACGTGCTCAACAGCACGGCCCAGACGCAGCTCAAGACCATTCTCGAGCGCATCGAGCGGTTGGAAGAGGACAAGGCGGCGGTGATGGCCGACCTCAAGGAGGTCTATGCCGAGGCCAAGGGCAACGGCTTCGACGTCAAGATCATCCGCAAGGTGGTGCGCATCCGGAAGATGGACCGCGCCAAGCGCCAGGAAGAGGACGCGCTGATCGACCTCTACCTGTCGGCCATCGGGGAAGTTTGAAGCGCGGCGCGCCAGATCTGAAAGCGCAGGCCAAACGGTCCGCGCTGAATGCCCTGAAGCGCGCCCGCCGCACGGCCGACAAGGCCGGCATTGAACTGTCCGACTGGGAAGGCGAGTTCCTCGGCAGCGTCGAGGATCGCCTGAAGACCTACGGCCGCGCCTTCGGGGACCCGGAAAAGGGTGGCGCCGGCCAGGCCCTGTCGATGCTGCAGACGGTGAAGCTCAAGGAGATCACCGCCAAGGCAAAGGGTGAGAAGAAGCCGATGAAGCGCAAGGCGTTCGGGCGACGGTCCGCGCCCGCGCAGGAGGACTGACCGGATGATCCGCCGCCTTTCCCCACTGCTGGCCCTGTTGTTCGTCACCGGCTGTGCGGCCCCCGCCGGGACCGGCCTGACCGCTTCCGCTCCGGCCTGTGTCTTGCCGGCCGTTGTCACGCCTGCGCCCGCCTACGAGCCGCCGGCGGACGAGATCGCGGCTGACGAGCCGACCGCCCTCTACATGCTGGCCCTGACCTGGGCGCCGGAGGATTGTCGCGCCAACAGCGACCGGCGCGGCTACGAGATCCAGTGCCGGGACAACGCCTTCGGCTTCGTGCTGCACGGCCTGTGGCCCAACGGCGCGGCGCGGCGCCATCCGCGGTACTGCGGCCCGGCGCCGGCGATCAGCCCCGCCACGGTGCGCAAGACGGCCTGCATGACCCCCTCGACCGTGATGCAGCAGCACGAATGGGCCGCCCACGGGACCTGTGGCTGGGACACGCCGGAGGCCTATTTCGAACAGGCCGCGACGCTGTGGGACGCGGTGAGGATGCCCGAACTTTCGGCGCCTTCAATGACAGCAGGCGCGCTGCGCGACGCCTTCGTGGCGGCCAACCCGTGGATGAAGCGCGAGGGCATCTACATCAAGACGGTCGACGACAACCGGTTGATGGATGTGCGGTTCTGTTACGACCTTGCTTACCGGCCGATAGCCTGCCGCGGCTCGCAGGGTGCGGGCGACGGCTTGGTGCTGACGATCACGCCGCGGCGCTAGCCCCGGATCAACCGATCCAGCGCTGCGCCCGCTCGAACAGGGCGATGGTCTGGGCGTGCAGGCGATCCCCCGTGGCGACGGGCGCCTTGCCGGCGCAGGCGCGGGCGTGGGTGCCCTCCAGGATGATGCCGAGCTTGTAGCAGGCCAGCACGCCGTACCAGTGGATCGCCGAGACATCCCGCGTGGTTCGTGACCGGTAGTGCTCGATCAGCTCGGCGGTGGTGGCGAAGCCCTTCCAGGGGCGCACGGAGACGCTGGCCGGATCGGGGTCCTCGCCCTCGGCCCAGGTGGCCAGCAGCCACCCCAGGTCCAGCAGCGGGTCACCGATGGTGGTCAGTTCCCAGTCGACGATGGCGGCCAGCTCGCCGCTGTCGGGGCGGACCAGCACATTGGACAGGTGAAAGTCGCCGTGGATGATTCCGGGCTGGAACGTCGCCGGGCGGTTCGCTTCCAGCCAGGTCGCGACGGCGTCCACGCCGGGGATCTCGGCGGGTCCGGTCCACTCGGCGAACTCGGCATAGGAAGCCAGCTGCGCCTTCCAGCGTTCGACCTGACGTTCGAGATAGTTGTCGGGCCGGCCCAGGCCTTCCAGGCCGACGGCGCGGTAGTCGAGCGCGCCCAGTTTGGCGATCCCCTCGACCATGGCCAGTCCGATGCGGTGGCGGATCGCTTCGGACCCGGCGTGGAGGGGCGGAAGTCCTGCGGTCGGGTTGAAGCCGTCGATCGGCTCCATGAGATAGAAGGCCGCGCCCAGCACCGTTTCGTCGCCACAGGCGGCGATCAGGGCCGGGTGGGGCACATCGCTGCCCGCGATGGCCGCCAGGACGCGAGCCTCGCGGCGCATGGTCTCGTTGGAGTTGGCCCGCAGGTGCGGCGGCGGCCGGCGCAGGACGTAGCTGCGCCCGGCCCGGCTGAAGCGCAGCAGGATGTTCTGGGTGCCGCCGGTGAGCCGCACGGCGTCCTCGATGGGGCCGGAGCCCAGCCCCTGTGCGTCCATCCAGCCGGCCAGGGCCGTGAGATCAACAGTCGATTCCACCCTGGTCGCCCCCTGGCCGCCGGTCGTCCCGCCCAGCTAGAGCGATTGACCCCGCGAGAGGCAAGGGGCGTGAGGGATCAGGCCGTTGCCGGTGCGGGCGTCGCCAGGATGGCGGCGCGGGCCGCCGCCAGCTTCATGCGGTGCATTAGGGTCTTGAGCCGCGTGTCGCGCGGCGTGGACGGGCGGATCTGGACGCGTCGGCGCATCAGCTGGCCTCCTCAAGACTGCCATCGACGTCGAGGCCTTGCTCGCGGACCTTGCGGTAGAGGGTCGAGCGGCCGATGCCCAGGCGGCGGGCGACCTCGCTCATGTGGCCGGCGTAGATCTCGATCGCCAGCTGGATCAGGTCGCGTTCGACCTCCTCCAGGGGGCGCACGTGACCGCGACCGTCGAGAATACGCACCGGGGAGTCCTGACCCTGGCCCGCCTCGGCGATGATCTCCTGCGGCGTCGGCATGCTGGCGGCGGCGGCCATCAGCTCCTGCGGCGCGATCTTGACCCCCGAAATGGCCGGGAAGTCGTGCGGCTGCAGGAATGGCGCATCGCTGAGGACAATGGCGCGATAGACCGCGTTCTCCAACTGGCGGACGTTTCCGGGCCAGTCGAAGCCGTTGAGGATCGCCGCCGTCTCCGGCGCCAGGCCGGCGACGCGCTTGCCTTCCTCGACGTTGAACCGGCGGATGAAGGCCTCGGCCAGGGCCGGAATGTCCTCGCGGCGTTCGCGCAGGGACGGCGCCTCGATCGGATAGACGTTCAGGCGGTAGAACAGGTCCTCGCGGAAGCGGCCCTCGGCGATGTGGTTGCTGAGGTCGCGATTGGTCGCCGAGACGATGCGCACATCCACCCGCACCGAGCGCTTGGCGCCGATCGGGTCGATCTCGCTCTCCTGCAGCGCCCGCAGCAGCTTGACCTGCATGTCCAGCGGCAGCTCGCCGACCTCGTCGAGGAACAGCGTGCCGCCGTCGGCCTCGCGGAACTTGCCGAGGTGCTTTTCCGACGCGCCGGTGAAGCTGCCCTTCTCGTGGCCGAACAGGATCGACTCGACGAGGTTTTCGGGGATCGCGCCGCAGTTCACCGCCACGAAGGGCTTGCCGGCCCGGTCGCTGGCGCCGTGCACCGCGCGGGCGATGACTTCCTTGCCGACGCCGCTTTCGCCGCTGATCAGGATCGGGATCGAGCTCTTTGCCGCCCGTTCGCCCAGGCGCTTGACCATCTGCATAGGCGCGCTGTCGCCGATCAGGTCGGCGAAGGTCGTGCGGCCGGTGACCTGCTTCTTCAGCCGGTCGACCTCGCTGCGCATGTCGCCCATCGATAGGATGTTGCGGATCGAGACGATGATCCGCTCGGGGCTGGCCGGCTTGACCATGAAGTCGCCGGCGCCGGCCTGCATGGCCTTGACCACCGTCTCCACGCCGCCGCCGGCGGTCAGCACGATGACGGGCTGGGCATAGCCCTTGGCGCGCATCTCCTTCAGCGTGTCCTGGCCGTTCAGGCCGGGCATCTGCAGGTCGAGCAGCACCGCGTCGGCCGGCTGGCCGGACATCAGGTATTTCAGCGCGCTGTCGCCGTCCTCGGCCTGGGCGACGGCGAAGCCCTCGCGTTCCAGCACCGCCTGGATCAGACGCCTTTGCGTCGGGTCGTCGTCGACGACCAGGACCGTTTTGGTCATATGAAGCTCACCCACCGAACCGGCGTGCACCCGACATGGAGCGCCGCTCTTGTTGACCCGGATTGAAACACAGCCCGGTAAAGACCGGGTTTCGGAGACCTGAGTCGGGGGTTAACGGCGGCGGGCGTAGAGCCCGAGTTCGGCGGCGAGAAAATCGTACATCGTCCGCACCCGGCCGACTGGCTTCAGGTCCTCGTGCATGGCCAGCCACATCTCCAGTTCGAAGCGGACCTGGTCGGGCAGGACGGGGATCAGGTCCGGCTCCGCGGCGGCGATGCCCAGCTGGCAGCCGCCCAGGCCGTAGCCGGCCCGCAGCGCGGCCAGCTGGGCCAGGTCGCTGTCACAGCGAAAGGCGAACCGGTCGCGATGCACGAAGGCTGCGGCGTCCTGGAGCGACCGCAGCGAGACCTCGTCCCGGTCGAAGCCGATCAGCGGATGGTTGGCGATCTCCTCGACGGTCGTCGGCAAACCGTGCGCCTCGACGTAGCGCCGATGGGCGAACAGGCCGATGGCCACCGCGCCGATCCGGCGGGCGATCAGCGCCGCCTGCGCGGGCCGAACCATCCGCACGGCGATATCCGCGTCCCGCCGCAGCAGGTCCTCGTTGCGGTTGGTCAGCACCAGCTCGACGATGATCCCCGGGTGCGCCTCCCGGAATGTCGCGAGGATCGGCGGCAGCACGACGCCGCCGACAATTTCGCTGGCCGTGATGCGGACCACGCCCGTCTCGTTGGCCGGTCCGCCGCTGACGGCCCGGGCCGCGGCCTGGGCCGCCGCATGCATCTCCTCGACCCGCGGCAGCAGGTCCGCGGCGGCGGAGGTCGGGGTCAGTCCCTGGGGCGAACGGGTGAACAGGGCCACGCCCAGCTCCGCCTCCAGCGCGGCCACATGCCGGCCGAGCGTCGGCTGGGTCAGACCGAGCGTTCGCGCTGCCGCCGAAAGGCTGCCCTGCCGCATGACTTCCCGGAAGGAGGCATAGAAATTCCAGTCCATACAAAAATGCATATCAGACAGGGTTTGTTCGGCAATTGATGAATGGGTGGTCCGGAGTGAGGGTAGGGGCGTCAAACACAAGGAGAGACCCCGATGTTCGTCGGACACTACGCCGCCGCCCTGGCCCTGCGCGCCGCCGAGCCCCGCGCGCCGTTGTGGAGCTATGTCGCCGCCTGCCAGCTGATGGATATCGGCTGGGGCGCGCTGATCATGACCGGGGCCGAGAAGTTCAGCGTCAATCCGGACCTGCCGGGCAGTCCTCTGGAGCTCTATCACATGCCCTATACGCACAGCCTGCCGGGCGCCCTGGTCTGGTCGGTCGGGGGCGCCCTGCTGGCGCGCTGGCTGCTGAAGACGCCATGGCGGGCGTCGGTGTTCGTGGGGCTGGCGGTGTTCTCCCACTGGCTGCTCGACTTCCTCGTCCATCGACCGGACCTCGAACTCTGGTTCGGCGGCGACAAGGTCGGGCTGGGCTGGTGGAACTTCCCGGTTCCGGAGGCCACGCTGGAGATGGGCCTGCTGGCTGCGGCGGGCGCCTGGTGGGCCTGGACGCGGGCGAAGGAAGGCCTGAGCGTCTGGCCGGCGGCCGCCTTCCTGCTGTTCCTGACGGGTGTCCAGATCATCTCGAAGGTCATGCCCGCCGGCGAGGACCCGGTTCAGACCGGCGTCATGGCCATCGGCGTTTACGCGCTGGTCGCGGCCGTCGCCTGGCTTGTGGAACGCCGACCGGGGAAGGTAGCCTGACACCGGTTTCCGGAGGACGACGTGGCGGACTGGACCAGGCGCACCCTGCTGACGGCCTCGGGCCTGGCCGCCGCCGCCCCGGCGCTGGCGGCGGCCCCCCGGGTCATTCCGATCTGGCCGAACGGTCCGCCGGGCGGGGAGGGGGTCTCGGTCACCGAGGCGGTGGTGGAGCGCAATCCGCCGCCGAACCCGCTGCGCGACCGCTATGTGAAGCACGTCCGCACCCCGACCCTGACGGTGTTCACGCCGGCGAGGCCCAGCGGCGCCTCGCTGCTGATGACGCCGGGCGGCGGCTACAAATGGGTGGTGATGGACAAGGAGGGCTACGAATGCGCCGAGCGCTTCGCCGCCGCCGGGGTCACCGTCTATGTCGCCAGCTATCGCCTGCCGGCTGACGGCTGGGCGGACGGTCCGGCCGCCCCGCTGCAGGACGCGCAGCGGGCGCTGCGGCTGGTGCGATCTCTGGCGGCCGATCCCAGGCGCGTCGGCGTGATGGGCTTCTCGGCCGGAGGCCATGTGGCCGGATGCCTGAGCCTGATGTTCGATACGCCGACCTATGCGCCGGTCGACTCGGTAGACAGCCTTTCGGCCCGGCCGGACCTGTCGATGCTGATGTATCCGGTCGCCACGATGCACCCGGCCTTCGCCCATGCCGGTTCACGCGAGCAGCTGCTGGGTCCCGCACCGACGGCCGACCAGGAGTGCCGGTGGTCGCTCGAGGACAATGCCCGTGCCGACGCGCCGCCGACCTTTCTGCTGCACGCCGGCGATGATGCTGCGGTGCCGGTCGAGAACAGCCTTCGCCTCTATGACGCCCTTCGCGCGGCAAAGGTCGAGACCGAAATGCACGTCTTCGAGGAAGGCGGTCACGGCTTCGGCCTGCGGTTCACGGCCGGCAGGTCGGTGGCGGCCTGGCCGGCGCTGGTCGAGGCCTGGTGGAAGCGGAAGGGGTTCGTCTGAGGGAGGGCGTTGCGCCTCGTCTGTCCTCGCGCCATATCCGCCCTCATGAACGCCCCCGTGAAGCCGACCGCCCTCGAGACTCCGCCCGAGTGGAATCTCTCCGATCTCTACGAGAGCCGCAGCGACCCCCGGATCGAGCTCGATCTGGCTGAGGCGAAGCGCAGCAACGACGCGCTGGTTGCGCTCAAGGGCCGGTTCGTCGCCGCCCGGTCCGACGCCGCCGCACTGGGCGCGCTGATCGACCAGGGCGTCAGCCTCTACGAGCAGGCAACCAACAGTCTCTGGACGGTCGGCGCCTACGCCTCGCTGGCCGCATCGACGGCGCGGGATGATCCCGAATGGGCCAGGTTCGAAGGCGACCTGCGCACCCGCGCCTCGCAGATCGGCGCCGAGAGCCTGTTCTTCACGCTCGAGCTCAACGAACTGGAAGACGCCGAGCTGGAGGCCGCCCTGGCCGCGGTTCCGGCGGCGGCGCGCTGGCGGCCGTGGATCCGCCGCCTGCGGCTGAGCCGGCCCCACGAGCTGTCGGCCGACCTGGAGCGGCTGCTGATCGATCGCGGCCCGGCGGTGGCCAACTGGGCGCGGCTGTATGACGAGACCCTCGCCAAGCTGACGGCGAAGGTCGGCCGCGAATACCTGACCCTGCCGGAAGCCCTCAACCGACTGTCCGACCCCTCGGCGGCCCGGCGCAAACAGGCGGCCAACGGCCTGGCCGAGGCGCTGCACGACCGCACCCCGACCATGGCGCTGGTGATGAACACCCTGGCCTTCGAAAAGCAGGTCGAGGATCGCTGGCGGAAATACGACTATCCGGCCCAGTCGCGGCACCTGGCCAACGAGGTCGACGCCGAGGCCGTCAACGCCATGGCCGAGGCCGTCACCGAGGCCTATGCCGCCACCAGCCATCGCTACTACGCCGCCAAGGCGAAGGTGATGGGCCGCAAACGGCTCGACTACTGGGACCGCAACGCCCCGCTTGATGCCGCCACGCCCCGCCAGTACGGCTGGGACGAGGCGCGCGGTGTGGTGCTGGAGAGCTTCTCCGCCCTGGCCCCGAAGTTCGCCGACCAGGCGCGGACCTTCTTCGCCAGCCCGTGGATCGACGCCCGGCCGCGTCCCGGCAAGCAGTCCGGCGCCTACAGCCATCCGGTGACGGCCACGCGGCATCCGTACGTCTTCATGAACTTCATGGGCGAGCGCCGCGATGTGCTGACCCTCGCCCACGAGCTGGGCCACGCCGTTCACCAGACCCTCTGCGCGCCGCTCGGCACCCTGCTGGCCGACACGCCGCTGACGCTCGCCGAGACCGCCTCGATCTTCGGCGAGGGCCTGGTGTTCGAACGCCTGCTGGCCGAGGCGAGCCCGGCCGATCGCCGCGCGCTGCTGGCCGGCAAGATCGAGGACGGGCTGAACACGGTCGTGCGCCAGATCGCCTTCCACCAGTTCGAGACCCGCTTCCACGACGCTCGACAAGAGGGTGAGCTGTCGCCCGACGAGATCGGCGCGCTGTGGCTGGAGGTGATGGGCGAGAGCCTCGGCCCGGCGATCAGGCTGAACGACGGCTACGAACACTACTGGGCCTACGTCAGCCACTTCGTGCACGCGCCCTTCTACGTCTATGCCTACGCCTTCGGCGATCTGCTGGTGCGGGCCCTGATGGAGAAGCGCCGCGAGGACCCGGCCGGCTTCGCGCCGCTCTATGAGGAGTTGCTCGCCGCGGGCGGGACGAACACCTACGTCGAGGCGCTGGCCCCGTTCGGGCTCGATCCCCGCAAGAAGGACTTCTGGGCCGCCGGCTGCCGCGACATCGCCCGGCTGGTCGAGGAGTTCGAAGCGCTGGTGTGAACGGAGACATGTACCTGCGGTACATGTCTCCTCAATGGACTAGGCGGGCAGGGCAGACAGCCTGAGGCCCAGCGCCTTCATTACCTTCAGAACCGTGGCGAACTCGGGATTGCCGTCCTGTGAGAGCGCCTTGTAGAGACTTTCCCGACTGAGTCCGGTTGCCCGCGCCATGTCGCTCATGCCGCGCGCCCGGGCGATGTCGCCCAACGCAGCGGTGATCACGGCAGGGTCTCCGTCCTCCATCGCGGCATCCAGATAGGCGGCCTGCGCGTCGGCGGCGGCAAGATGCTCCGCCGGATCCCAGGGGCGTGTGATCGTCTTTGTCATGAGCTCAAACCTCCTTAGCCAGTTCCAGAGCCGCGGCGATGTCCCGGCGCTGGCTGCGCTTGTCGCCGCCACCGAGCAGAACGATCAGCAGTGCTCCACGACGGACGAAGTAGACCCGGTACCCGGGGCCATAGTCGATCCGCAGCTCGCTCACCCCTTCGCCAACCGCCTTGATGTCGCCGGCGTTGCCCAGAGACAGCCTTCGAATTCGAACAAGCACACGCGCCCGCGCCTGCAGATCGCGCAAGCTGGCGAACCAGTCGGCGTAGGCCTCCGTCTCGCGGACCTCGATCATACCCAAACCGTATCCTGTGGGATACATTCTGGCAAGGCTGCCAAGTCTTTGACCCGCTTCCCCCGAAATCAAACGCTTGTTAGAGTCGGCGCATGTCCGATGATCTGACCGAAGCCCAGGCGGGCGATATTCCGGCGGGGTTCAAGCCGCTGAACTGGACCCGGGGCTTCGGCCGCCAGATCGGTCCGCTGTATGAGCGCTACGAGAATTTCGACTGCACGCTCGGGTTCCGCGTCGAGGAGCACCACACCAACGGCATGGCCAACTGTCACGGCGGCATGCTGATGACGGTCGCGGACGTGGCCTGGGGGCGGGTGATCTCGGTGCACAAGTCACACTTCTGGGTCACCGTCCGGCTGACCTGCGATTTCCTGTCGGCAGCGAAGCTGGGCGACTGGGTCGAGGGTCATTCGGAGATCGTCTCCGAGGAGGCCGACATCTACACCGTGCGGGGCAAGCTCTGGTCGGGCGACCGGACACTGATGACCGGTACGGCGATCTACAAGGTGATCGGCCCCCGGCCGCCGCGGCCCGGCGAGAAGGCCTATGTCGAGGCGGCCCATGCCTGACGATCAGAAGCCCTGGCCCGAGTTTCCCGCCCCGCTGGCACCGTTCAACGGCGAGGTCCCGCCCGCGCCTGCCTGGTTCGACGCCGCGCTCGCCGACAAGCCTGACCGGTCGACCTTCGACTTCGAGGGCGCCGAAATCGAGCTGCTCACCTGGGGCGAGGTCGGCAAGCCGGGCCTGCTGCTGCTGCACGGCAACGGCGCCAGCGCCGACTGGTGGACCTTCATCGCGCCCTGGTTTGCGAAGGACTATCGCGTCGCGGCGTTCAGCTGGAGCGGTATGGGCCGGTCCGACTGGCGCGAAAAATACACCGCTGAACAGTTCGCCCAGGAGTCCTTCGCGGCCGCCGAGGCCGCCGGTCTCTATGCCGCCGGCAAGCCGGTGTTCGTGGCCCACTCCTTCGGCGGCTTTCCGACCATGCTGGCGGCCAGCAAGTACGGCGACCGCCTTGGCGCGGTAGTGCTGGTCGATTCGATGGTCCGGCCACCGGAGCTGGAATGGCGCGGGCCGCCCAAGCGGGTCAGCCCCAACCGTGTCTATCCGACCCTGACCGAGGCGCTCGGCCGGTTCCGCCTTGCCCCGCCGCAGGCTTGCGAGAACCCCTACATCGCCGACTGGATCGCCCGTAACGCGCTGAAGGAGGTCGAGGGCGGCTGGACCTGGCGATTCGACCCGTTCATGTGGTCGTCCTTCATGATGGAGGATCGCGGCCCGCTGCTGGCCAACATCACCTGTCCGGTGGCGATGATGTGGGGCGACCGTTCGCGCCTGGCCGAGCCGCACATCCTCGACTACATGCGCGGCCTGCTGCCGGCCGGCTCGCCCCAGATCGCCATCCCCGACGCCGACCATCATGTGATGATCGACCAGCCGCTGGCGTTTGTGGGTGCGTTGCGGGGGCTGCTGGCGGGGTGGCCGGGGTAGGGGTTGCGTGGTTCGAGACGCTCGGCTGATGCCTCGCTCCTCACCATGACGAATAGAAATGCAGCCCACCCCTGTGCGTCATCCTGAGGAGCGATCCCTCAGGATCGCGTCTCGAAGGACGCACCCCTTGAGCCTTTGCGTCTCACGTTGTAATCCCGGCTCATCAGATCGCAGGAAACACCGATGGCTTCCGAATATCACCGCGGCGAGATGGACATCTCCGAGCAGACCGCCACCTATCACGCCGTGATGGGTCTGACGAAGTGGGGCTCGCTGGCGCTGGCCGTGGCCCTGCTGATGCTGACGCTGTGGTTCTGCACCCCGGCCGGCTTCATCGGCGGCCTGGTCCCGGGCCTGGTCCTGCTCGTCGCGGGCATCGCCCTGCTGCGCGAAAAGAAGGGCGGCGGGCACTAAAACCCGCCCTTGATGCTGCGACGCGGCATAGTTTTTCGCACCGCACCATCGACAGGCTCGACAACGGGCAAGATCATCCCCTAAACAAGCTCCTCAGGGGCGCGACTCGAAACGCGTCCGGATGGGGAGTTCCATGCCAGTCATCGCCGTCACCCGCGAACGTCGAGCCGGTGAAACGCGGGTCGCCGCGACTCCCGAGACCGTCAAGAAGCTGATAGCCGCGGGCTGGTCGCTGACGGTCGAGGCGGGCGCCGGAACCACCGCCTCCTTCCCGGATGCCGACTACGCTGCGGCGGGCGCGACCATCGCCAAGACTCTCAAGGACGCGCTGGCCAAGGCCGACGTGCTGTTCAAGGTGCGTGGGCCGGAAGCCGACGAGATCGCCGCGCTGAAGCCCGGCGCCACGGTCGTCGCCACGCTCAACCCCTACCAGGACCGCGCCACGCTCGACGCGCTGGCGAAGGCGAAGGCCTCGGCCTTTGCGATGGAATTCGTGCCCCGGATCACCCGGGCCCAGGTCATGGACGTGCTGTCGTCCCAGGCCAACCTCGCCGGCTATCGCGCCGTGATCGAGGGCGCCGAGGCCTATGGCCGGGCCATGCCGATGATGATGACCGCCGCCGGCACCGTCGCTGCGGCCAAGGTGTTCGTGATGGGCGTCGGCGTCGCCGGCCTGCAGGCCATCGCCACCGCCCGCCGTCTGGGCGCGGTCGTGACCGCCACCGACGTTCGTCCCGCCACCAAGGAACAGGTCGAGTCGCTGGGCGCCAAATTCCTCGCCGTCGAGGACGAGGAGTTCAAGAACGCCCAGACCGCCGGCGGCTACGCCAAGGAGATGAGCAAGGAGTACCAGGCCAAGCAGGCCGAGCTGGTTTCCTCGCACATCGCCAAGCAGGACATCGTCATCACCACGGCCCTGATCCCGGGCCGCCCGGCGCCGCGTCTGGTGACGGCCGCCCAGGTGGCCTCGATGAAGCCCGGCTCGGTGCTGGTCGACCTGGCCGTCGAGCAGGGCGGCAACGTCGAGGGCGTCAAGCTCGGCCAGAACTTTGTCACCCCCGGCGGGGTCAAGATCATGGGGATGCCCAACCTGCCCGGCCGGATCGCCGCCGATGCCTCGGCCCTCTATTCCCGCAACCTGATGGCCTTCGCCGTCCTGCTGCTGGACAAGGAGGGCAAGCTGGCGCCGGACCTCGAGGACGAGATCCTCAAGGCCGCGCTGGTCACGCACGGCGGAGCGATCGTCCACGAGCAGCTGAAGACGGCCCCCGCGGCCGCGAAGGCCGCTGCTCCGGCCAAGGCCGCGCCTGCCAGGGCCGCTCCCAAGGCCGCCGCGAAGCCGGCTGCAAAGCCGGCGGCCAAACCGGCCGCTGCCAAGCCAGCGCCGAAGGTCGCCGCCAAGGCGCCCGCCAAACCCAAGGCCCCCGCCAAACCGGCTGCCAAGCCGGCCGCCAAGTCCGCCCCGAAGAAGAAGTAGAGAGCGCGAAGATGGAAACCGCCGTCGATCCCACCGTCTTCCGCCTGGCTATCTTCGTGCTGGCCATCTTCGTCGGCTACTACGTCGTCTGGAGCGTCACGCCGGCGCTGCACACGCCGCTGATGGCCGTGACCAACGCGATCTCATCGGTGATCATCGTCGGCGCGCTGCTCGCAGCCGCCGCCAGCGGCGCAGGCGGTGACCTGGCCGGCGGCGGGACGATCCCGACCAACGTCTGGATCTCGAAGGGCGCCGGCGCCCTGGCCGCCGCCTTCGCCGCGGTGAACATCTTCGGCGGCTTCCTGGTCACCCAGCGCATGCTGGCGATGTACAAAAAGAAAGAGCCCGCCAAGGGCAAGAGCGGCCATTGAGCGCGCGTTCGAGGGACCTGACATCATGAACGCCAACATCGCCGCCCTGCTCTACATCGCCTCGGGCGTCCTCTTCATTCTGGCGCTGCGGGGGCTGTCCAGCCCGGTGACCAGCCAGGCGGGCAACCGCAACGGCATGATCGGCATGGCCATCGCCGTGGGGGTCACGCTCGCCACCCTCTGGGGCGAGAACAAGCTCGACACCATCACGCTCGGCCTCATCGCCGGCGGCGTCGCTATCGGCGGCATCATCGGGGCGGTGATCGCGCGCAAGGTCGCCATGACCTCGATGCCGCAGCTGGTCGCCGCCTTCCACAGCCTGGTCGGCATGGCCGCCTGCCTCGTCGCCGTGGCCGCCATCTACACGCCGGAAGCCTATGGCATCGCCGAGCCGAACGGCCATATCCACCTGCAGTCGCTGATCGAACTGGCGATCGGCCTGGCCATCGGGGCGGTGACCTTCACCGGCTCGGTGATCGCCTTCGCCAAGCTGAACGGCAACATGAGCGGCGCGCCGATCCTGCTGCCCGCCCGCCACCTGCTGAACCTGGCCCTCCTGGGCGGCATCGTCGCCCTGACGGTGGTGCTGATCATGAGCGGCGGCACGGCCATCTGGGCCTTCTGGGCGATCTTCGCCCTGTCGCTGCTGATCGGCGTGACGCTGATCATCCCGATCGGCGGCGCGGACATGCCGGTCGTGGTGTCGATGCTCAACAGCTACAGCGGCTGGGCCGCGGCGGCGCTCGGCTTCACGCTTGAGAATGTCACCCTGATCATCACCGGCGCCCTGGTCGGCAGCTCCGGCGCAATCCTCAGCTACATCATGTGCAAGGGGATGAACCGCAGCTTCATCTCGGTGATCCTCGGCGGCTTCGGCGCTGACGACAGCGCGGCGGCCGCGGGCGGCAAGGTCGAGACCCGTCCCGTGAAGACGGGCAGCGCCGAGGATGCGGCCTTCATCATGAAGAACGCCTCCAAGGTGATCATCGTCCCCGGCTACGGCATGGCCGTCAGCCAGGCCCAGCACGCCCTGCGCGAAATGGCCGACAAGCTGAAGGAAGAGGGCGTGGAGGTGAAGTACGCCATCCACCCCGTCGCCGGCCGCATGCCGGGCCACATGAACGTGCTGCTGGCCGAAGCCAACGTGCCGTACGACGAGGTCTTCGAGCTGGAAGACATCAACGCCGAGTTCCCGACCGCCGACGTCGCCTTCGTCATCGGCGCCAATGACGTGACCAACCCGGCCGCCAAGACCGACACCTCCAGCGCAATCTACGGCATGCCGATCCTCGACGTCGAAAAGGCGCGGACGGTGCTGTTCGTGAAGCGCGGCATGAGCTCTGGCTATGCCGGCGTCGAGAACGAGCTGTTCTTCCGCGACAACACCATGATGCTCTTCGCCGACGCCAAGAAGATGGTCGAGGGGATCGTGAAGAACCTTTAGGGGGTGGCTCTCGGTACCGAGAAAGGCTTCAAAGTCTTACGCCGTTGCCCGTGATCCGTTTCCCCGGCGAAGGCGGGGGCCCAGATCATAGGGCGCGAGAATTTCGCTATATGAGGCCAAGAAAGTAGCTGAATCTGGGTCCCGGCCTTCGCCGGGAAGACGGAATTGAGTGCGGACCCTAGGGGCGGTCGCTTTCCTCGTAGAGAGAGGGGCGGATGGCTTGCCAATCGGCCCACGCGTTCTCAGGGTCGATGTCATCGTAGCCCCTCCCTACAGCCACGGCCGCAAGGGCATGGGCTGGCATGGCAATGCTGGGAGCCTTGTCTGTCGCTTCCAGCACTTCTGACTCCGTCAGCGGAGAACCCTTTTCCGTTTCGAGCGCCAACAAGCTGGAAACCAGGGATGGCACTGGCACGATGAGGAGCTGTTCTTCAGCCTGAGCTGTCGCGGCTGGCTCGGCTCGACGCTTGAACAGATTGAACATCGGTCACACCATTCCATCGAGCGCTTGATGGAATGGTCCTTTCGGGAGCCGGTTGAAGTCAAGGACAGCCCTGCGGGCTGCCGCATCGCGGCGGGCGAAGCCCGTGTCGGCGGAGTTCAATCGGCCCCCGAATAATGCTCCGCCAAGCGATCTGTGGCGGGCTCCGCACGGGTTCAGGCCGCCGCGGTCACCGGCCGCAGGTCGCCCGCCGCCTCGATCTTCATGCGCGCGTTGATGGGATCGATGTCGCAGCCGTTGGGCCAGGTCGGCACGCCCATCTCGATGAAGACCCGCGCGAAGTAGGCCGGGTCTCGCAGCGGCTCGGTCACCTCGCCCAGCCGCACGAACTCGCTCAGGTCGATAACGCCCATGGTGTCGTCATCGAAAACGATCTCCAGCCGAAAGCCGTCCAGCGCCTTCACGCGGCGCGCATCCACCATCTTGAACTCACTCATCCGCAAGCCCTTCGATCTTGAATGTCGGCAGTCCTCTGGACGCCAACTCCCAATTGCGCATCAGGTCGGTCCGGTTCTTGAGGATCCACTCTAGCACAAGCCGGGTCTGTCTGCGCGGTAGCCCGCCTGCGATGACGCGGCCGGTTGAAAGATCGAACAGCGCTTTCCGACCTCCGTACCCCGCATGCAGGTGCGGCGGCGCGTGGTCAAAGAAGTTGATCCGGATGACGATCCCGAAAAATACAGAGATGATCGGCATGGACATGGGCGCCGCGAATTCCTCGGCGCCATATATGCACGCAACGATGATATATGCAATTTATAGGTGTTTATCTTGCCCACCGAACCCAAGACCAAACCCACCGACGCCTCCGTCGCCGACTTCCTCGACGCCGTGGAGCACCCTGGCCGCCGCGAGGACGGCAAGGCCGTCGCCGCCCTGATGAGCGAGATCAGCGGCGAGAAGGCCGTCATGTGGGGCCCGAGCATCGTCGGCTACGGCAGCTACAAGGGTCCCACCGGCGACTGGCCGAGGATCGGCTTTTCGCCACGCAAGGCGAACCTGGTCCTCTACATGATGACCGGCTTCAAGGGTTACGACGCGCTGCTGGCCCGGCTGGGCAAGCACAGGACCGGCTCGTCCTGCCTCTATCTCAACCGGCTGACGGACGTGGATATGGACGCCCTTCGCGAGCTGGCGGTGGACTCGCTCAAGGCCATGCGTGAGAAATACCCCGCGTGACGGCCAGTCCATTCCGGCCTCTGCAGAGCAACGGACCCTTGCCCTGAGACTGTTCCGGCCCGCCGGGGTTGCCTCGCCCGTCTTCAGAGAATAGAACCCCGCCTCCCCGGTCATAGTCTCGCCGGGTTTGGCCAGCATATCCCCGGCCTCACTCTCAATGAACGTCGAAGCTGGTGCGTCAGACCTCGTCGCACCGCGCGTATAGCTCGACAACAGTCTACGAGGCCGACCCTTGTTCCGTGATTTGCTGTCCCGCGAGAGCCGCTTTCCGCCGTTGCTCGGAACCGGCCTCGCCGCCGTGCTGATGGGCGCCGTCGCCGTGGCCTCAGCCCAGGCCAGCCTGCCCTCCCGCGAAGAGCGCGCCGCCCGCATGGTTCCCGCCGTCGCGCCGTCCCTGCCGGCCGCCCGTCCGCATATCGACCAGCCGAAGTTCGCCTTCGCCTCGCCGCTCAGCGGCTTCGCCGTCAACTCGCCGTTCGGCCTTCGCAAGATGCCGTGGGAAGAGGGTGGTCGCCTGCACGAGGGGGTCGACATCGCCGCCCCCGCCGGCACGCCGGTGCGCGTGACCCTGGCAGGGACTGTGCTGCGCACGGGCGTCGACGGCGGCTACGGCCGGTTTGTCGAGGTCGCGCACGGCAATGGCCTCACCTCGCTCTACGCCCACCTTGGCCGCACCGCGCCGGGGCTGAGGGCCGGCCTGGTGCTTCCGGTCGGCTATGTGGTCGCCTGGGTTGGCTCAAGCGGCCGGTCCACCGGCGCGCACCTGCATTTCGAGATCCGTCAGGACGGCCGCCCGCTGGACCCGGCCGCCTTCATGGGCCGCTCCTTCGCCACCCTGGCCGACCTGCCGCTGACCGCCGCCGCGCGGGTGCCCAGTCAGGTTCGGGTCGCCCAGGTCGCCGCCTGGCCGACCGGCGGCGGCGCGGTCCGCAAGACCGAACCGGTCATCGTCCAGCCCGTCCAGGCGGATGGCCGGGTGCGGGCGACGATCCTGCCCCTCGACGGTGTGACCAACGCCCCCACCCCCCGCCGGGTGACGCCGGTGACGCCGGCCGAGGCCGCGGCCGCCGCCCATGAGATCCCGTCCGCAGGCTAGGGGCTTTTCGTTCACCGGCGGACGACTAGATTAGCGCTATGCTCAAGTTCGCCGCTCGCGGGACGGCGGGGCTCGTCCTCGCCGGTCTCGTTCTCATTGCCCTCGGAGGCCTGATGTCCGCCGCCAGCCAGACGCCGCTGCGCGGCCGGATGATCGATATCGGCGGACGCGCCCTGCACATGGTTTGCGCGGGTCCGCAGGACGGCCGTCCGGTCGTCGTATTCGAGGCCGGCGCCTTCGGCCTGTCCGCAGACTGGGGCGCGGTCCAGGCCCGGCTGGCGGATCGCGGCGTGCGCTCCTGCGCCTATGACCGCGCCGGACTTGGCCGGTCGGACCCCGGCCCCCGCCCGCGCGACGGGCTGGCCGTGACGTCCGACTTCGAGAAGATGCTGGCGGCGTCGGGCGAGCCCGGTCCCTACATCTTCGTCGGCCATTCGATGGCGGGTCTCTACGGGCGGTTGTTCGCCGGTCGTAACCCGGACAAGGTCGCAGGCCTCGTTCTGGTCGACGCCGCCACGCCGGAAGCTGCCGACAGCGCGATCGCGCGCACCTGGATCGGCCGGTTCGGGACGGCATCGAAGGTGGCCGGCTGGACCGCGTCGACGGGGCTTTTCAAGCCGCTCTCGCCCTGGATGGGCGATCGTATCGGCCTGCCGCCGGAGGCCGCCCGTGACAAGCGCCGGGCCTTCGCATCCGGCGCCCACAACCGCTGGGCCGCCGAGGAGGTGACGCAGTGGCTGACCGCCTCGAAACAGGCTGCCGAACTTCCGGGCTACGATCCCGCCTGGCCGGTGGCCGTGGTCACCGCCGGTCCGAGCGCCGGCCGGGAGGCCTGGCGCGAGGTCCAGACCGCGCCCGCGAGGGCCTCCAGCAGCCCCTTCATCGCCAACGTCGACGCCGCCGGCCACGCCACCCTGCTGGGTGAAGCCTTCGCGGACGAGATCGTGAAGGCCGTGCTGTTCGTTCGCGACGCGGCAGCCGTTAAGTCATAGGCGACAGCTTCGATTCGGCGGGACCATGGACGCGGCGCTTGAACTTTCAGCGGTGACCAAGCGCTACGGCGACTTCACCGCCGTGAACGATCTCTCCTTCTCCGCCCGGCGCGGCAAGATCCTCGGCTTCCTCGGGCCGAACGGCGCGGGCAAGACCTCGACCATCCGCATGGTGCTGGGGCTCGTCGCGCCCACGGCCGGGACGATCAACGTGCTCGGCGCGCCGGACGCCCGGTCCGTGCGCGAGCGGATCGGCTTCCTGCCGGAGGAGCGCGGCCTCTACCGTCGCATGACGCCGATCGACGCCATCGCCTTTCTCGGCGGCCTCAAGGGCCTGCCGACCGCCGAGGGGCGCAGGCGGGCGGCGACCATGCTGGAGGCCATGGGCCTGGGCGACGCCGCGAAGCGCCAGATCCGCCACCTGTCGAAGGGCATGGCCCAGAAGGTCCAGCTGATCAGCGCCATTGTGCACGAACCTGAACTGGTCATCCTCGACGAGCCGTTCAGCGGCCTCGACCCGGTCAACCAGCAGACGCTGGAGCAGGTCATCCGCGACCTCGCCGCGCGCGGGGCGACGGTAATCTTCTCCACCCATGTCATGCAGCACGCCGAGCGGCTGTGCGACCACGTCGTGCTGCTGGCCAAGGGCGCCAAGGTGTTTGACGGCTCGGTGCTGGAGGCGCGCGGCCACGCCCCGCGCGCACTGGTGCTGGAGGGCGCTCTGGACGTGGCCGACGTCGCCGCCCTGCCGGGCGTGACCGGGGTCACGAGCGAGCCGCTGGAGGACCACGGGACCCGCTTCACCGCAGCGCTCGGCAAGGGCGCGGCGGGACAGGACGCCCTGCGCGCGGCCTTCGCGGGCGGCCTGGATATCCACCGCTTTGAAATGCGCGAACCCAGCCTGCACGACGCCTTCATCGCCCTGACCGGCGGGGAGGCGGACCAATGATGCGCCTCCTTCGGATCGCCGCGCGAGAGTACGGCGCTTACGTGCGCACGGTCGGCTTCTGGCTGTCGATGCTGATGATGCCGGTGGTCGGCGCCCTGGCGTTCGGCGCGCCCGCCTATCTGGAGCGGACATCGCCCCTGCCGACCGTCGCGATCCTTGACCAGTCTGCCGGGAACTTCCGCGAGCCTGTGGCGCGCGCGCTTCAGCGTGCGACCGAGGGCAAGCCGACGGCGGTGGTGGTGTCCGCCAAGCCGGATCCCGCGCGCCCGCTCGAGGCGCAGGTGAAGGCCTGGATGACCGACGGCTTCCCCAGGCCCGGAGACCCCGTGCTCGGCGCCGTTGCGATCATTCGCGGAGCGGGTGACGCCGTCACGATCGACGTCTGGAGCAACAATCTGGCTGACCGCTCCCTGGAGCGTCGCGTCAGCGGCGCGGTCGCCGACGAAATGCAGACCCGGCGGCTCGCGACGCTGGGCGTGGATCAGGCGTCCCTCAAGGCCGCGCAGGCGCTGGAGCCCAAGGTGGCGTCCTTCTCGCCCAAGGCCGGCGGCGGCGGGAAGGTCGCCCTGCGGGACCGGCTGCCGGGCATCGTCGGTTTCGCGGCGGCCATGCTGTTGTGGTCGATGATCTTCACCGGCGCCGGCATCCTGCTGAACAGCGTGATCGAGGAGAAGTCCAACCGCGTTCTGGAAGTGCTGCTGGCCTCGGCCTCGGTGCCTGAAATCATGTTCGGCAAGATCCTCGGCGTGGCCGGGGTGACCCTGACGGTGCTGGCGGTCTGGGCCGGCGTCGGCGGCTCCCTTCTGGTCGCGGCCCAACCCGCCGTCGCCGCCGACGTGGCCTCGGTGCTGATGGGCAAGGGCCTGATCTTCTACTTCCTGTTCTATCTGGTCGGCGGCTATCTGATGTACGCGGCGATCTTCACTGCCATCGGCTCGTTCTGCGAGACGACGCGCGAGGCCCAGACGCTGCTGGGTCCGGTGATGGCGCTGCTGACCATTCCGGTGATCTTCCTGACCCAGGCTATCCGCCGGCCGGACTCGCCGATGCTGGAGGCCCTGTCCTGGTTCCCGCCGTTCACGCCGTTCCTGATGACCGCCCGCGCGGCCAGCGAACCGCCTCTGTGGCAGGTGCTGGGCACCGGAACCCTGATGGCGCTGACCGTCGCCCTGGTCGTCTGGGTCGCCGGCCGGGCGTTCCGGGCGGGCGCGCTGTCGACCGGCAAGATCGACCTGAAGGGGCTGATCATGAGGGTGCGGGGCGGGGAGTAGCAAAACCGTCGTTGCGTCCTTCGAGACGCTCGGCTGGGGCCTCGCTCCTCAGGATGACGAAGAGGGTTGGGTCACGCCTATGCTCGTCATGGTGAGGAGCGATCCCTCAGGATCGCGCCTCGAACCACGCACAACGCATAGCAAAAGGGCCGCCCGGTTGCCCGGACGGCCCTTTCGAATATCAGCTGACGCCAAGCCTACCCGCGGGGAGCGGGCTTCTTCGGGGCGGCGATCAGGCCTTCACGCTGCAGGCGCTTGCGGGCCAGCTTGCGGGCGCGGCGGACCGCTTCGGCCTTTTGACGGGCGCGCTTTTCCGAAGGCTTCTCGTAGGCCACGTGCCGCTTCATTTCGCGGAACGAGCCTTCGCGTTGCATCTTCTTCTTCAGGGCTTTCAGCGCCTGGTCGACATTGTTGTCGCGGACGAAAATCTGAACCAGGGGAGACTCTCCTTCGTACGGCCCGCCGCTAGCCGTGCGGCATGGCGGACGAAATAAATGTTTTGCCCCGGGAGAAGCCTCCCGTGGCGAGGCGCGCGAGATAGCAGAGGCGGGAAGGCTTGTCTATCGGCGACGGCGCGCGCGAGGCGGTGTATTACAAGGCCATGACCGCACCCGACGACTGGGCCATCCGCACCGAGCAGCAGGTTCTGGACGAGGCCCTCAAGCTGGCTCCCGCAAAGGGCTGGGGCCGCGCGACCACGTTCGCCGCTGCAAAGGCCGCCGGCCTGTCGGCGGGCGACTGCGAGCTGTTGCTGCCGAACGGCGCGCGCGATCTGGCCGCCCTGTTGTCGCGGCGCCACGACGCCGCGGCGCTGGCGGCCCTGCCTGAGCCCGACGGTCTGAAGATTCGCGAGCGGATCCGCACCGCGGTGATCGCCCGGCTCGACGCTGCGGCGGCCGACCGCGAGGCCCTGCGCCGCTGGGCCGGCTTCCTGGCCCTTCCGACCAACCTGCCGCTGGCCCTGCGGCTGGTCTGGGAGACGGCGGACGGCCTGTGGCGCTGGGCCGGCGACACGGCGACCGACGAGAACCACTACTCCAAACGCGCGATCCTCAGCGGCATCCTGGTCCAGGTGATGGCGCTCGACCTGCAGGCCGGCCGCGCCACGGCGCTGGAGATTCTCGATTCCCGCATCCAGAACGTCATGGACTTCGAGAAGTGGAAGGCCGGGTTCAAGCCGTCCGACCTGGCGAAGGACTTCGCCGGCGCACTGGCGAAGCTGCGGTTCGGGTAGCCTCCCTGCGTGGTTCGAGACGCTCGCTTGAAGCTCGCTCCTCACCATGACGACCACTTTTGCCTGATGACTTCGTCATCCTGAGGAGCGGACCCTCAGGTCCGCGTCTCGAAGGACGCACGCTCTCAAAGCCGCTTCACCCGGTTCACATGGCCCATCTTCCGGCCCGGCCTTGGCTCGCCCTTGCCATAGAGGTGCAATCGGGCGTCAGGGTCGGCGGCCAGCGAGGCCCAGTCGAGCACCTCGTCGCCGAGCAGGTTGGTCATCTCCACGGACACGGCCGGCGTCGTGTCGCCCAGCGGCCAGCCGGCGACGGCGCGGATATGCTGCTCGAACTGGTCGACCTCGCAGCCGTCCTGGGTCCAGTGGCCGGTGTTGTGAACGCGCGGCGCGATCTCGTTGACCAGCAGGGTTCCGTCACCGAGGTCGAACAGCTCGATTCCCATGACCCCGACATAGTCCAGCCGGCCCAGCACCTCGCCGGCGATGCGCTCGGCCTCGACCTGCAACGCCGGTGTAACCGTGGCGGGCGCGTAGGTCGTGCGCAGTACGCCGCCCTCGTGGACGTTCTCCGACAGGGGGTAGAAGGCCGTCTGGCCGTCGCGTCCCCGCGCGGCGATGATCGACAGCTCGCGCGTGAAGGCCGCACGCGCCTCGAGGATCGAGGGCACGCCGCCGACCGACGCGAAGGCCGCCTCCGCCTCGTCGACCGCGCGAATCCACACCTGACCCTTGCCGTCATAGCCCTCGCGGCGGGTCTTCAGCAGAGCCGGCAGGCCGATCCGGGGCAGGGCGGCGGCAATGTCGGAGGCCTGATCCACCGCCGCGAAGGCCACGGTCGGGGCATGGGCGGCGTTGAGGAAGGTCTTCTCGGAGACGCGGTCCTGGGCCACCGCCAGCGCCATCTGGCCCGGCGCGGTGGGCGCGCCCAGGGCGTTGAGCGCCTCGACCGTTGCGGCCGGAACATTCTCGAACTCGTAGGTGACCACGTCCGCTAGCGCGGCGAGACGGGCGAGGGCGGTCCGATCATCATAGGCCGCGACGATCGTCTCGCGGCTGACGCGGGAGGCGGGCGAGCCTTCGTCCGGCGTCAGGATCGCCACGTCCAGGCCCAGCCGCGCGGCGGCCAGCGCCAGCATGCGGCCCAGCTGGCCGCCGCCGAGGATGCCGATGGTCGAACCAGGCGACAGAGGAAAAGGCATCAGTCCTCGACCGTCTCGGCCACGGCCTCGGTCTGGCTCGCGGCATAGGCGGCCACCCGCCCGGCGAGCGCCGGATCAGCCAGCGCCAGGATGCGTGCGGCCAGCAGGCCGGCGTTCTTGGCTCCCGCCGCGCCGACGGCCAGGGTGCCGACGGGAATGCCGCCCGGCATCTGGACGATCGACAGCAGGGAATCGAGCCCGTTCTGCAGCTTGCTCTCCACGGGCACGCCAAGCACCGGCAGGTCGGTCATCGAAGCGGTCATGCCCGGCAGATGCGCCGCACCGCCGGCTCCGGCGATGATCACCTGGAACCCGGCCGACCTGGCGCCGCGCGCGAAGGCGAACATCCGGTCCGGCGTGCGATGGGCCGAGACGACCTTGGTCTCATAGGCCACGCCCAGCGCGTCAAGGCTGTCAGCGGCGTGCTTCATCGTCGGCCAGTCAGAGCGGCTGCCCATGATGATGGCGACCGGCGGGCTTGCGCTCATATCGAAGTCATCCTCTGTCCGGGCGGCAGAAAACCCTTGCCCGGAAGGCCGCGGAGTATAGGCGCCGCTTGTGACGCCGCAACCGATGCGTCAGATTCCCATACGGGCGGGTAACGCGGTATGATTCTCTCATGAAGATCGGTGGCGCACGGGCGGAATCTTTTTCGGCGATCCGCAAGCGCGCCCTGGCGCAGGCGGGCGCCCAGGCGACGGCGTCGTCCGCCGCGCCGGCTGACAAGACCGCCTTCCTCGGCCTGTCCGAAGCCGACCTGACGCCGGCAGTCCAGGGCGCGATCAAGACCCTGCTGAGCGAGGTCGAGGACCTGCGCGGCGAGGTTTCTCGGCTCAAGGGCCGGCTCAGCGAAGTCGAGGCCCTTGCCGACCGTGATGTGCTGACCCCGCTGCTCAATCGCCGCGCGTTCGTGCGCGAACTGCATCGCATCGGCGCCTTCTCGGCCCGCTACGGCGCCCCGGCCAGCCTGGTCTATTTCGATCTCGACGGATTCAAGAGCGTCAACGACCGCTTCGGCCACGCCGCCGGCGACGCCGCCCTGCGCGAGGTCGCCGACCGTCTGCTGGCCAACACCCGCGAGACCGACATCGTCGGCCGGCTCGGCGGCGACGAGTTCGCCGTGATCCTGGTCCAGGCCGACATGGAAACCGCGGCCGCAAAGGCCGAGACCCTGCGCAAGGTGATCGAGGACGAGCCGATGAACCTCGGCGACTGGTCCGCCCCGATCCGTGTCAGCTATGGCATCCGCCCCGTCGAGCCGGGCGCTGATCCCGAGACTGCCCTGGCCGAAGCTGACGCTGCGATGTTCGTGCGGAAGCGCGCACGGACCTGACGACGGGACGCCTGTGTGCCGCGTCGGGGTGGCGTCCTCCCGCGCGCCGCGCTAACCCGTTCCCATGGCGCGCAAACAGCAACCGGAATTCGAGATCTCCGTCGACGGGGAGCCCTATGTCTGGCGGATGCAACGGCCGCCGGCCTGGTCAAGCGACGCCAATGCGTTCCGCGGCATGGCGCTGGCTGTGCGGCACGCCGAGGGGCAGCGCGAGGCGGTGGTGGAGTTTCCGGCCGGGCCGCAGCCCAAGTACGGCGCGCCGACTCTCAAGCCCGCGATGATCAATCCGGACCTGGTGGCCCGCGCCATCGCCTCGGCGATCGAGGCCGGATGGGAACCGCACTCGCGCGGCAAGTCGGTCACGATCGAGGTCGACGCGACGGGCGCCTGAGCCAGAGCGGACCTGGGTCGCGGCTCCGGCCATGACGCACATCAAGGCGCTGCTGCCGCAACCGCGCACTCTGCCGGCCGTTAACAGGCTCCAGACACTGCAGAGGACGCGCAATGATCCTTCCCACAGGCGCCACAGTAGCCGTCGTCGACGGCGGCAGGCTCGTGATGTTCCACAACACCGGCCATGAGGCCGTGAAGCTTGAGGCGCTGCCGACGCCGGCCGTCGCGAAAGGAACCGTCTCGACGGGTCACCACGCCAGTTCGGCCAACCCGGACCATGACGCCCGCGGCGAGGACGGCTTCGCCGCCGGCGTGGCGGCCATGCTCAACGCCCAGGCGCTGTCGGGCAAGCTCGGCGACCTGGTGGTCATCGCCGCGCCGCGCACCCTGGGGGAACTGCGCAAGCACTGGCACAAGGCGCTGCAGGCGAAGCTGATCGGCGAAATCGCCAAGGACCTGACCGGGCAGTCGCCCGATCATATCGCTGCGGCGATTCTCCACGCCTGACCAAGGCGGGGACATCCCCTTCAGGGCATGTCCCCGCGCAGGGTCTACCCCCCGCCGGCGACGGGCGGGCTGTAGTGGACCTGCGCGCCCGGTCCGAGCGGCAGGTCGAGCACCACCCAGCCGACTGTCATGCCGATCCCCGCGACCATGAAACACAGGGCGTAGGGCAGCATCAGCGCCAGCAGTGAGCCGACGCCCATCGTGCCGTCCCACCGCCGGCTGAAGGCCAGGATCAGCGGGAAGTAGCTCATCAGCGGGGTCATGATGTTGGTGTAGCTGTCGCCCATCCGATAGGCGGCGGTGGTCATCTCCGGACTGATCCCGAGCAGCATGAACATCGGCACCACGACCGGCGACAGCGCGCTCCACTTGGCCGAGGCCGAGCCGATGAACAGGTCGAGGAACGACGACAGCAGCAGCACGCAGACCAGCAGGAAGGCTGCCGGCAGGGCCATGCCCTGCAGGATCTCCGCGCCGTTGATGGCGATGATCGGGCCGATCCGCGACCAGTTGAACATGGCGACGAAGTGGGCGGCGAAGAAGACGAACACCAGGTAGGGGGCCATGGTGCGCACGCCGTGCTGCATCATGTTGACCACGTCGCCGGGTGACTTCACCGCGCCCGTCGCCCGCCCGAAGGCCGCACCGGTCGTCAGGAACAGCAGGAAGAAGCCCGCGATCAGCGAGGCGTACAGCGGCTGCAGCCGGGCGGTTCCCTCGGCTTCCTCGTCGATGAACGGCGTGTAGCCGGGCCAGAGGGCAAGGGCCGCGAAGGCGGCGACGATCAGCAGCGCAACCAGGCCGGCGTGACGCAGGCCCTTCCGCTCTTCGGGTGTCAGGCCGGTCTTGTCGAGATCGGCCTGAAGCTCGGCGTCGACCACGCCACCCCATGGCCCGAGTCTGGGCTCAACCACCTTGTCGGTGATGAACCAGACGATCGGCGTGAACAGCACGACGATTCCCAGGATGAAGTACCAGTTGCCCAGCGGGTTCATCGTCCAGGCCGGGTCGACGATGCGGGCGGCTTCCTGGGTGAAGCCCAGCAGCAGCACGTCAATCTGGCCCGGCATGACATTGCCCGCGTAGCCCCCTGACACCGCCGCGAAGGCTGCGGCCAGGCCCGCCAGCGGGTGTCGGCCGGCGACCGCGAAGATGATCGCGGCCAGCGGAATGAACACGACGTAGGCCGCGTCGGAGGCATGGTGCGAAACCATGCCGATTATGGCCACGATCGGGGTCAGCAGGCCCTTGCTCGCGTTGCGCAGCGAGGCGCGGATCAGGGCCGAGAACAGGCCGGCCCGCTCGGCCACGGCCGCGCCCATCATGATGGTCAGCACCAGACCCAGCGGCGCGAAGCCCGCGAAGGTCTTGGGCATCTCCATGAACAGCCTGGCGATGTTCTCTTCGGAGAACAGGCTGGAGGCGCGATAGGTCAGCACCCCGTCGGCCAGGTCGGCAAACTGCGGCGCCTTCTCGCCCGAGTAGGGCAGCGACGCCTCCCAGCCCTGCGCCGCGCCCAGGGTCGACACCAGCATCAGGACGAAGATCAGATAGACGAAAATGATCGTCGGGTCAGGCAGCAGGTTGCCCACGCGCTCGACAAGGCCCAGCAGGCCGCGCTGGCGGTCGGGTCGGGTTTCGTCGGTCATGGGCGTGGAGGCTCCGGCGCTGCTACAGCGGGCCAACCTGCCGAAGATTCTGCGAGGGCGCCAGTCTCACCGGCGTTTCGGCCCGGCGTTGTTCCCCCGAAAGGCAATTGGAGGCGGAGGCGGGCGCCGGAACGCCCGCGTCCGCGCCGCCTCTAGAACACCAGCGCGCGGGCTTCCTTCACGTGGGGAAGGGCCTGGATCCGCGCCAGCAGGGCGCCGTCCGGGGCCTGGTCGACGCCGACCAGCGCGATCGCGTCCTCGTCGGCGCTGACCCGGCCGAGGTTGAAGGTGGCTATGTTCACGCCTGCCTCGCCCAACAGCATGCCGAGCGCACCGATGAAGCCCGGCTTGTCCAGGTTGTTGACGTAAAGCATGGCCGGCGAGAAGGCCGCGTCCAGCTCCATGCCCTTGACCTCGACGATGCGCGGCGCGCCGCCGATCACCGTGCCGGCGAAGGAACGCTTGCCCTTTTCGGTGGTGATAGTGATGCGCATCAGGCTTTCATAGACCGGGCTCTGCTCCTGGCGGCTCTCGGAGACGACGATGCCGCGCTCCTTGGCCACGGCCGGGGCCGAGACCATGTTGATCTCCGCCAGCATCGGCCGCAGCACGCCGGCCAGCGCCGCGCTGGTCATCGGCTTGACGTTCAGGGCCGAGACCTCCCCCTCGTAGGCGATGTCGATGGCGGTGATGCCGAAGTCGACCATCTGGCCGGCGAAGGCGCCGATCTTCTCGGCCAGGGCCACGAAGGGCTTCAGGCGCGGGGCTTCCTCGGCGGTGATCGAGGGGCTGTTCAGGGCGTTGGTGACGGCGCCGGTCAGCAGGTAGTCGCTCATCTGTTCGGCCACCTGCAGGGCAACGTTCTCCTGCGCCTCGTTGGTGCTGGCGCCCAGGTGCGGGGTGGCCACGACCTTGTCGCTGCCGAACAGCGGGTTCTCCCTGGCCGGCTCGGTGACGAACACGTCAAAGCCCGCGCCGCCGATGTGGCCGCTGTCGAGCAGGGCGCGCAGGGCGACCTCGTCGACCAGGCCGCCGCGGGCGCAGTTGACGATCAGGACGCCCTTCCTGGTCTTGGCCAGGGCCTCGGCCGAGAGGATGTTGCGGGTCTTGTCGGTCAGCGGCGTGTGCAGGGTGATGACGTCGGCGCGGGCGAGCAGGTCTTCGAGCTCGACCTTCTCCACGCCGATCTCGATGGCGCGTTCCGGCGACAGGAAGGGGTCGAAGGCGATGACCTTCATCTTCAGGCCCAGGGCCCGGTCGGCGACGATCGAACCGATGTTGCCGGCGCCGATCAGGCCCAGCGTCTTGGCGTAGAGCTCCACGCCCATGAAGCGGTTCTTCTCCCACTTGCCGGCCTGGGTGGAGGCGTCGGCGGCGGGCATCTGGCGGGCCAGGGCGAACATCATGGCGATGGCGTGCTCGGCGGTGGTGATCGAGTTGCCGAACGGGGTGTTCATCACAACGATGCCCTTGGCCGTGGCGGCGGGGATGTCGACGTTGTCGACCCCGATGCCGGCCCGGGCGATGACCTGCAGCTTGTTCGCGGCGGCGATCACGTCCTTGTCGAGCTTGGCGCCCGAGCGGATGGCGATGCCGTCATAGTCGCCGATCACGGCGATCAGCTCGTCCTTGGTCAGGCCGGTCTTGATGTCGAAGTCGACGCCGCGGTTCTTGAAGATGTCGACGGCGGCGGGGCTGAGCTTGTCAGCGATGAGTACGCGGGGAGCCATGTGAGAGTCTTCCTTGAGAACCCTCGCCCCTCGATGGGGGAAGGGCAGGGATGGGGTTTGTTTGCTCTGGTTGGGGGTGTTGAGGACGGGTTTGGCGCCATCAGCGCTCATCGCCCGGCGTGGTGCACCCACCCCCACCCAACCCTCCCCCATCGAGGGGGAGGGCTTAAGGTCAGGCGGCGGCCAGCTCGGCGGAGAGGGACGCAAACGCCCAGTCGAGCCAGGGCGTCAGGGCCACGACGTCAGCCGTGTCGACCGTCGCGCCGCACCAGATGCGCAGGCCCGGAGGCGCCTTGGCGTAGCCGCCGATGTCGTAGGCGGCGTTTTCCTTCTCCAGCAGCGACGCCAGCTTCTTGGCGAAGTCGGCCTGGGCGTCCTCGGACAGGGCGGTGATCGCCGGATCCACGACCTTCAGACAGACCGAGGTGTTGGACCGGATGGCCTTGTCCTCGGCGAGGAACGCGACCCAGGGCGTGACCGCGACCCAGTCCTCAAGCGCCTTCAGATTGGCTTCCGAGCGGGCCTTCATGCCGGCGAAACCGCCGACGGTGTCGGCCCAGGCCAGTGCGTCAAGGGCGTCCTCGACGCAGAGCAGCGAGGGGGTGTTGATCGTGGCCCCGTCGAAGATGCCGGCGTTGAGCTTGCCCTTGTCGGTCATGCGGAACAGCTTCGGCATAGGCCAGTCGGGCGTGTAGCTCTCCAGCCTGGCGACGGCGCGCGGCGACAGGATCAGCACGCCGTGGGCGGCCTCCCCGCCGAGCGCCTTCTGCCAGGAGAAGGTCACGGCATCGAGCTTCGACCAGTCCAGATCCTGCGCGAAGGCGGCGCTGGTGGCGTCGCAGATGACGATGCCTTCGCGGTCAGCCGAGATGAAGTCGGCGTTGGGCACGCGCACGCCGCTGGTGGTGCCGTTCCAGGTGAAGACCAGGTCGGCGTCCGGGCGGACTTTCGAGGTGTCGGGCAGCTGACCGTAGGGGGCGTCGAGCACCTCAACGTTGGGCAGCTTGAGTTGCTTGGTGACGTCGGTGACCCAGTCCTTGCCGAACGATTCGAAGGCCAGCAGCTGGACCGGCTTCGGGCCGAGCATCGACCACATGGCCATCTCGACGGCGCCGGTGTCGGAGCCGGGGACGATGCCGATCAGGAAGTCGGCCGGAACGCCCAGCACCTCGCGGGTGCGGTCGATCGCCAGCTTCAGCTTCGCCTTGCCGGGCTTGCCGCGATGCGAACGTCCGAGGACGGCGTCATTGAGGGATTGTGGGGTCCAGCCGGGTCTCTTGGCGCATGGGCCTGAAGAGAATTCGGGGCGCGCCGGGCGCAAGTCCGGCTTATGCGGAGTCGTATTCACTGCGATGTCTCCCATCCTTGCAGATGGACAGCGCCCCGTTGGGAGGGCGTGGCCCACCGCCGAAGAACTGCATTTCGCTGCGCTGCACAAGCGGAGTTTTTCTGACGCCGGTGCAGGAACCGCTGGCGTGGGCGCCGCTTGGGCCTTACCTCCGGCCCCAGGCAGGGGGACGGCGGGTGCAGTCGCGGGCGCGGATAGACTGGGTAGTGCTGGGCGTCCTGGTGATTATCTGGGGCTCGGCCTTTGCCGGCCTGAAGATCGCCGTCGATGGCATTCATCCCTTCTGGGTGTCGGCCTTCCGGCTCTGGGTCGCGGCCTTCACGCTGTGGATTGTCAGCGCCTCGCGCGGCGAGCAACTTCCGCCTGTGACGTTCGACAGCCAGGGCGTGTGGTTCGCCTACGCGATGCTCGGACTGGTCGGTTTCGCGGCGCCCTTTTTCATGTTCTCGACCGCCGCGACCAGCCTGCCCAGCGCGGTCAACGCCATCTGCAACGGGGCCTCGCCGGTGTTCACCGTGCTGATGGCGCACATGTTCCTGCAGGACGAGAAGATGACCGCCCGCAAGGGCGTCGGCGTTGCGCTCGGGTTTGCCGGGCTGCTGGTACTGGTCGGTCCGCGACTGCTGGCCGGGGTCGCCATCGAGGCGGCGGCGCTCGGCCTGGCGATCGGCGCGGCGGTGCTCTATGCGGCGTCCAACATCATGATGCGCAAGACGCCGCAGGTCAGCTCGACCGTCGGCGCTCTGATGATGTGCCTGACCGGCGCGATCCTCGCTACCATCGGCGCGCTCGTGCTCGAGGGACCGCCGCCGCTGCCGCCGTTCTGGCCGCTGGTCGTCACCATCGTGCTCGGCGTCTTCTCGAGTGGGCTGGGCACCGTCGGCTGGGTCTGGCTGATCCAGCGGCGCGGCGCGGTCTTCACCAGCATGACGGTCTATCTGCTGCCGCTCTGGGCGACCGTGATCGGCGTTGGGCTGATGCATGAGCGGCCGGGCTGGAGCGCCTTCGCGGCCCTGGCCTTGATTCTGGGCGGTGTCGGCCTGACGACCGCCAGGCCGAAGTCTGTGGCTCAGGCCGTCTGACCTGCGACCGCCTTGCTGCGCCGCCGCCAGGCCAGCAGCGTCCCGACCAGGATGCAGACCAGGATGCTGACCGTCACCAGATTGTTCGCGATAGCGTAGAAGCGATCGCGCTCGAGCCCGCTGACCAGGTACCAGGCGTGCAGGCTGAACTGAGCCGCCTGCAGCAGCATGGCCGCGCCCAGCCAAAGGCTCGCGTAGCGAATGGCAAGCGCAAGAAATCCGACGGCCAGAAGGCCGTCAGCGGTGAGCAGGGCGATCGAAATGGAGTCCTGCTTGAGGAGATGGTGAACGCCCAGGGCGATCAGCGACGTGGCAAGCTTGAGCGCGGCGCCCAGCTGCTCGGGTCGGCCACCCTTCCACCAAGCCAGCGCGCACACCAGGAGGGTGGCGCCCCAGCCGATCAGTGGGATGAGCGAGTGATACATCTCTTGCGCCTCTACACGGAGTTAGAGGCGCAAGAGAGTTAAACTATCGCAACCTTGGTCGCTCAGGAGACCTGGCGCAGGTCCTGACGGTTCTTCGGCGTATCGGACTCGGGGGGCTTGTCTTCCCAGCCGGTCATCTTGGTGCGCACGCCGATCCGCAGCTTCACATCGTTGAGTTCATTGTGAACGCTGACGATCGCGGTGCGGGCCTCGGCCAGCGCCGACATCGCCTCAACCAGCTTGGCGGGGGCGGCATCGCCGACCACGGCCGATAGATTGAGGTCTCTGCGGGCCTTCAGCAGGTCCGCCATCAATTCCGCAGCCTCGGTCATCGCCGCGTCGAGCGCGTGCTCGGTTGCGAACAGTTTCCGGGCCACGCGTTGTGCCACGAAAGCTTTTTCCACCTGAACTCTCCTTCAACTGGTAGGCGAGTTGAAGGTAAACGAAACCTTAATTTTTGGCTAGGTAAATAGGTGGTTAAAATGTCGCGGAAGCGAAGCGTTAGGAAGATTGCGGGATAAGGGCCAGACGAGGGGCCGTTTTTCGCGCAGATGAGCCAGCAGACCGATACCCATCAGGCTTCCAGCCACGCGCCGTTCCAGGCGCGTATAGCGAGTGTGGCGCTGATCACGACCGTGGCCGTGCTGCTCGCGGCCTGCGCCACCTTCATGCTCCAGCAGTGGGTCGTGTCCCGTCAGGAATTCAAAGCCGTCAACGCCGCGATGAACGCGGTGGTGGCCGAAATCGCCGCACCGGCCGTGGCTCGCGGTGACGAGACCCTCGCGCGCGGCGCCGTGGAATCGATGATCGACGCCCCCGGCGTCCGCTCGGCCAGCCTGATCGACAGCAAGGGCCGGATCCTCGCCGTCCATCGTGAACCCGGCGCAGAATCGGGTTCGGAAACCACGATCCGCACGCCGGTGGTGCTCGACGGCCGGACGGTCGGCGCCCTGGTGACGACGGTGGAGTCGCCGCGTCTCGCGACCCTTTTGCCGCGCTATCTCGCCCTCACATTCGCCCTGTTCTTCGGCGCCGCGGGGATCGCCATGTTCGTGGCCAACACACTCGCTCGTCGGGTGATTCAGCCGGTCAACCGGCTGTCGGCGGCGATGGGCGAAGTGGCCGACAGCGGCCGCTTCACACCGATCGACGAGGACGCCGACGACGATCTCTTCCGCAGCCTTGCCCGGAGCTTCAACCAGCTGCTGGCCAAGCTGGATGCCAACGACCAGGAACTGCGCCGGGCGATGGGCGATCTGGTCGAGGCGCGCGACATGGCCAACGCCGCCAATGTGCTGAAGTCGCAGTTCCTGGCCAACATGAGCCACGAGATCCGCACGCCGCTGAACGGCGTGCTGGCCATGGCCGACGTCATGGCGCGCGGCGAGCTCGATGACCGCCAGCGTGAACGGCTGGGCGTGATCCGGGAATCCGGCGAGCTGCTGCTCAGCGTGATCAACGACGTACTCGACCTGTCGAAGATCGAGGCGGGCCGGCTGGAGCTGGCCGAGCAGGATTTCTCCCTCGATGTGATGGCCGAGACCGCCGTCAGCGCCTTTTCGGTCCTGGCCGGTCAGAAGAACCTGCGGTTCGGCATGGCGGTCGATCCCGAGGTCGCCGGCTGGTGGCGCGGTGATCCGGACCGGATCCGGCAGATCCTGAGCAACCTGCTGTCCAACGCCGTGAAGTTCACCGCCGAGGGCGCGGTGGCCGCCCGGTTCTCGCGCTCGCCCTCGGGCGGGTTGCGGCTGACGGTGTCCGACACCGGTATCGGCATCTCTGGCGAGAAGCTGCCGACGCTGTTCGAGAAGTTCATCCAGGCGGACAATTCGACCACGCGCCGGTTCGGCGGGACGGGTCTGGGTCTGGCGATCTGCCGCGAGCTGGCCCAGCTGATGGGCGGGACGGTCTTTGCACGCAGCATCGAGGGCGAGGGCTCGACCTTCACCGTCGAGCTGCCGCTGCAACGCGCTGTGATGCCGACGGAGCAGACCGCCCCGGCCTCCGCGCTCGACACCCTGGAAGAGCGCAGGCTGCGCATCCTGGCGGCGGAGGACAACGCCACCAACCAGAAGGTCCTGCAGGCGGTCATGGAGCCGCTGGATGTCGAACTTCATATCGTCGCGGACGGCAAGCAGGCGGTCGAGGCCTGGCGCGACGGCGGGTTCGACCTGATCCTGATGGACGTGCAGATGCCTGTCATGGACGGCGTCGAGGCTGCCCGGACGATCCGCGCCGCCGAAGTGGCCCTGGGCGGACCGCGCATCCCGATTCTCGCCCTGACGGCCAACGCCCTCGTGCACCAGGTCGAGTCCTACCTGGCCGCCGGCATGGACGGCCATGTCTCCAAGCCGATCGAGCTGACCCGGCTCTACGACGCCATCGAGACGGCCCTGGCGAGCGCCGCGACAGCCAGAGCGGCTGCGGCGGCCTGAGGCCTTCCGGAACCTGAACAGAACACAACGAGCGCGTCAGAACCGTTTCAGGTCCGGCGTGTTTCTCTCGCTCATGGTCGTCGGCAAGGCGGCATGCGTGAAGAGGAAGTTCGACATGAAAAAATTCCTGATCCCCCTGCTGGCCGCCTCCGCCCTCGCAGGCGCCGCCGTCCCCGCCGCCGCCGCGCCGTGGATGAACATCAACGAGCGCCAGGCCCAGCTCGACCAGCGCATCGACGCCGGCGTCCGCAACGGCTCGCTGACCCGTCGCGAGGCGCGGAGCCTGCGCGCCGAGTTCCAGGACATTGCCGGCCTCGAGTACCGCTATCGCCGCACAGGCGGTCTGCAGGCCTGGGAACGCCACGACCTGGATCGCCGCTTCGACATGCTGAGCGCCAGGATCCGCTACGAGCGTCATGACCGCGACGACCGCGGCCCGTACCCCCGCCCGGGTCCCGGCCTCGACAGCGATCGTGACGGGCACCCCGATCGCTTCGACCGGTTCCCGTACAACCCGCGCCGCTGGTAGGCTCCCCCCGGACCAGCGACAGCGCGACGGAACGCCCCGGCTTCTCCCCGAGCCGGGGCGTTCTTCGTCCGGCTACAGTCGCAAAACGCTCTCGATGACCGTGACCGCCTGGCCGCGCAGCAGGACGCGCGCCCCGCGGTGTTCGCAGTTCAGATCGCCGCCCCGACCGGGATAGGCCTGATGGAAGTCCAGGTCTGCGCGGCCCAGCTTGCCGGCGAACAGCGGCGAGAGAATGCAGTGGGCCGACCCCGTCGCCGGGTCTTCGGGAATCCCCGAACCGGGTGCGAAGAAGCGGCTGACGACATCATGTCCGGAGCCGGCGTCGGCCAGGGCGGCCACCGAGATGTTGCCGCGCCCGCCGGTCGCCTCGCCGGCGATCTTTTCGACGGCGGCCAGATCCGGCTTGAGACCCCGCACCGCCGCCTCGCTGTCGAACACCGCCACCAGATAGCTCGCGGCCCAGACTTCCGTCGGCGTCGCCCCCAGGGCCTCGACCAGGCCCGCCGGGATCGCGGTCTGCTTCGGCGGACTGGCGGGAAAGTCCATCTCGTAACGATCGCCCAGCCGCCGCACGGTCAGGGGACCGGACAGGGTGTCAAAGGTGATCATGTCCACCGCCACACCCAGCTCGGCGAACAGCACATGGGCGGCGGCCAGCGTCGCGTGTCCGCACAGCGGCACCTCCAGCGCCGGCGTGAACCAGCGCAGACCGAACCGGGCGGGGTCCTGCGTGACCAGCAGGTAGGCCGTCTCCGCCTGGTTGTTCTCCGCAGCCAGCGCCTGCATCCAGCCCGCGTCCGGCCAGGCGGTCAGGGGCTCGACGATGCAGGCGGGATTGCCCTTGAAGGGGCCCGTGGCGAAGGCGTCGACGGTCCATTGGCGCATGGGTGGAGTTCCGGAATGATGGCGAAACGCGGTAGGAGGTCGTCATGACCTTTGAACTCAATGCCCGCAAGCTGCTGGGGATGTTTGCCCCGCTCTGGCTGCTGCTGGGGCTCTCGCTGGCGGTGAACCCGGAACCCTGGCGCACGGACCCGTGGAGCTTTGCCTGGATCGCCGCGACGCCGCTGGCAGCGACGGGTGCGCTATGGTTGTTCGGACGCCGTCGCTGGCGTCTGGAGCTGACGCCGGAGGCCATGATCCACCACACGATCGGCCGCACCGAGGTCTTCGAGTGGCGGCGGATGGGCCCGATCGGGGTTCATGGCATGCCTGTCCTGGACCTCGTCACGCCCTCGACGCTGCATTTCGCCTATGAGGGGGAGGGCGTGGAGGGGCTGGTCGGCAAGGCGATCGGCCGGCGCCTGCTGACCGTGTTCGGCGATGGCGGGGCCAGACGGCTGGTGCGGCACATCGAGGACTATCGTCGGCTGCATGCGCCGGTTCAGGCCTCGACGATCTGAACCTCCGGCCAGCGGGTCCGCGCCGAGGTCGTGGTCTTTTCCCACCCCCTGGCCAGAGGCCGGTCCGGATTGGGCCGCAGCCTCATCGCGAACACATCCTCCAGCCCGAACGGCGCGGCGATGGTCAGGCTGTCGTCGGCCTCCAGCCGCACCCCGACGCCGAACGCCGGCGCCACGAACCGGCCCAGCGCTTCGGTGCTGCAGGACAGCGGCTCATAGGGCTCGCCGAAGTGATCCTCGAACCACAGATGCACCCGCGCCTGGTTGCGCACCTCCACCAGGGCATCCAGGGGCGGCGGGAACAGGGCCGCGGCGCGCCTGATGAACACGTCCTCGGCGTCCCAGCTGGTGTCGGGATCGAAATAGACCAGGTCGTAGTCGCGCACGCCGTAGTCGGGTTCGCGGCCGGTCAAATGGTTCCAGACCCGCTGGTAGACGGCGCCGGAGACGATCAGCCAGTCGGGCAGGGCGAGGTCGCGCGCCAGGGTCATCACCGTCATCATCGACGGTGAGGCGCGGAGGATGTCCTCCAGCTGCTGTTCCAGTGTGCGGCTCATCGGTCCCTCATCGGCCATGCGTGATCGAGTGGCCCGTGGCCCGCCCCGAAGCCGGGCGCCCGCAGCATGGCTTCATGGACATAGTTCCAGGCCCGGGCCACGGCCTCGGTCAGGGTAAGGCCCTGGGCCAGGCCGGTGGCGCAGGCCGATGCGAGCGTGCAGCCGGTCCCGTGCGTATGGCGCGTTTCGATCCGCTCACCCTCGAACACGGTTTCGCCGGTAGCGGTCATCAGGACATCGACCACCCGGTCCCCGGCCACATGGCCGCCCTTCATCAGCACGGCCCGGGCGCCCATCGCCAGCAGCGCCTCGCCGGCGCGGCGCTGGCCGTCGAGATCCTGCACCGGCAGTCCGGTCAGGGCCTCGGCCTCGGGCGCGTTGGGGGTCAGCAGTGTCGCACGCGGGACCAGCAGGGTCCGCACAGCCTCGACCGCCGAGCGCGCCAGCAGCGAAGCGCCGCCCTTGGCGATCATCACCGGGTCGATGACGGCGGGGACGCCGGTCGCGCCGTCGAGCAGGCGCGCGACCAACTCGACCGTCGCTACATCGCCGAGCATGCCGGTCTTGATCGCGTCCGCGCCGATATCGTCCAGCACGGCCCGCGCCTGGGCCTCGATGATGTCGACCGGAATAGCGTGCACGCCGGTGACGCCGAGCGTGTTCTGGACGGTGATGGCGGTGACAGCGGTGGCCGCATAGCCGCCCAGCGCCGTGACCGTCTTGATGTCCGCCTGGATGCCCGCGCCGCCGCCGCTGTCGGATCCGGCGATGATCAGCACGCGGCCGCGATGGGAATCAGGAGCAGGCATGGATCGCTTGTAGCGTCGCGCAGCCTCGGCCGGGAGTCTGTCTGTCAGCCTGTGCGGGAGGCCAGCGTCCGGCGCCGCCGGATCCGGCTCAGCGCTTCAGGCGTGATCCCGAGGTAGGAGGCGATCAGGTACTGCGGCACCCGCTTCGCCAGCGCGGGGCGCATGGCGACAAACCGGGCGTAGCGGTCTTCCGGCTTCAGCTGCAGCAGGCTGGCGGTGCGGCGCTGGCTTCCGGCCATGCCCTCTTCCATCCAGCGTCGCCCGCAGCGCTCCAACGCATGGTCGGCGTCAAAGGCCGCCAGCAGCGCCGACCGCGGAATCTCCAGGACCACGCTGGCCTCGAGGGCGTCGATGTTCTGCAGTCCTGGCCCGCCGGTCAGCAGCGCGTGGACATCGGCGATCACCGTGCCTTCGTCGAAGAACTGACCGGTGTGCTCCACCCCGTCCGCCAGGTAGTAGTAGCGGATCAGCCCGGACCGGACGAAGAAGAGGGCCTGCGACGGCTCACCCTGTCGGGCGAGATGCTGGCCCTTGGGCAGCGACCGGACCTTCATCGCCGCCGTCAACCTGCGCAGCACATCGGGGTCCGGGGTCAGGGGCGCCGCGAGCCGCGCCAGTTCCGCCACGAAGTCGGTCGTATCCAAATGCCGCGCCCCGGACGGCGGTGATGCCGTCAGGGCGTCAGACTGTCAGGCGATCGCGCGCCTGAAAAGCCCGCCGGCTGCTTGTGGCGTCAGCTGGCCCGCGGGCGGGTCAGGGACCACAGACCCAGGCCAAGCAACGCGAACTGCCAGACCAGATTGCTGATCATCAACACCGGCCCGAGCTCGACGCCGAAAGCGGTCGGCAGGGTCATCAGAAGCAGCACGCCCGCCACCAGCAGGAAGATGCCCAGACCCTTGGCGATGAGCCCGGGCGACCTCAGCACGCTCCAGCCGACCAGCAGGGTCCAGACCCCGCTGACCAGGCCGACGCCAAGGACCTCGCCGATCCCGCCGGCGTAGGCGTTCAGGGTTTCGTAGACCAGCGCCACAGTCTGCTGGTCCGCGCCAGGGGCGACATAGGCCTGGGCCAGGCCCGGCATGGCGAACAGCCAGCGACTGATGCCGATCGCCTTGGCGATTGCAGAGAGTGTCGCGAGCGCCAGAATCAGCCCGGCCACAGGCCCGGTCAGCCCCAGCCGCCCGTTGATGCCTGCGGCTGCCGGGACCAGCAACAGGGCGGCGATCAGATAGCTGCCATAGCCGAGCATCACCGGCGTCGCCTCGGTGATCAGTCGCGGCAGGGCGACCGAGGCCGGGTCATCGAGGCTGGCCGGCCAGTTGATGGCGCCCGACAGGATGGCGAACGTCGCCAGGATCAGCAGGAACTGGGCGATCAGGGTGACGGCGGCCAGGCGACCGGCCGCGGCGACATGCGAAGGGTTTGACAGGGTCATGGAGAGGTCCTCGAACAACCCCGACAGCGGGGACAGACCCAATCCTGGGGCCGCGTCGCCGTCGCCTCATTGATCGGGGTTAAGTTCGCCGGTCAGCGACCCGCCGACCAGACCCTGTCGAAAATGCCGCACTGGAGTTCGCGCCGCAGCCCCCACCGCCGCCGCTATTCATATCGGACGACGGATTGCCAATTGGCCGGCGACCCCCTCAAATCGAAGGCCGTCGAGAGGGAAGATCCGCCCATGCCCCGCCAGCCCAACATCATCATCATGGCCGACGACCTCGGCTACGGGGACATCGGCTGCGACGGCGGGACGATCATCCGCACGCCGAACCTCGACCGCATGGCGGCGGAGGGCACGCGGTTCAGCGACTTCTACGCCAGCGCCAACCTGTGCACGCCGTCGCGCGCAGGCCTGCTCACGGGCCGCTATCCGGTGCGGATGAACCTGGCGCACGAGGTGATCCAGTCGCCCGAGGATCGCGGCCTGCCGCTCAGCGAACTGACCATCCCCAAGGCGCTGAAGCCGCTCGGCTACGCCACCGCCCTGATCGGCAAATGGCACCTGGGGCACCGGGGCCAGTACTGGCCGCCGAACGTGCACGGCTTTGATGTCTTCAAGGGCCTGCCCTACAGCCACGACATGCAGCCGCTGGCCTGGTACGAGAAGGACGGCGATGCGCCGCTGACCGAGGGGCCGGTGGATTTCCCGAAGCTGACCCAGACCTTTTTCGCCGAGACCCTGGCCTTCGCCGAGACCAACCGCGACCGGCCCTTCTTCGCCCTGCTGGCCCTGACCGCGCCGCATGTGCCGCTGGTGCGCAACGACGACGCGGCCTGGGACTCGCCGGCCGGCGCCTATGGCGACGTGGTCGAGGAGGTCGACCGCAACGTCGGCCTGCTGCTCGACCGGCTGAAGGCGCTGGGCCTGGACGGGGACACCCTGGTGATCTTCACCTCCGACAACGGTCCGTGGTTCGAGGGCTCCTCAGGCCCGTTCCGCGACCGCAAGGGCGGGGCGGGCTTCGACGGCGGCTACCGCGTGCCGTTCATCCTGCGCCAGCCGGGCGCGGTGCCGGCAGGTGTGGTGACGGACGCCATCGCCAGCAACCTCGACCTGCTGCCGACCCTGGTGCGGCTGGCCGGCGGAACCCTGCCGGCGGATCTGGAGCTGGACGGCGCGGACATCGCCGACGTGATCCTGACCGGCGCGGCCTCGCCGCACGACCAGATCCTGCTGTTCGACAACACCAAGGTCGCGGCGATCCGCACGCCGGACTGGAAGTTCGTCACCCGGGTCAACACCCGCGTCTGGCACATCAATCTGGGGCGGTTCAACTACCCGCTGCTGTTCGATATCCGCCGCGATCCCGGCGAGAACTACAGCGTCGCGTCACTGCATCCCGATGTCGTCAGCGACCTGAAGGCCCGGCACAAGGCGGCGCGGGACAAGTACGAAACGATGGTCGACCTGTTCCCGCCCTGGGTCCGCCCCTCGATCGCCGACTGGCATCCGGACTAGGGTCCGGGCCCCCTACAGGTACCAGCCGCCGTCTGCGGCGGTGGCGTTGACGTCGGTCTGTGACGCCCGCTGGTCGCCGTTGAGGATCAGGGTCAGGTCGGCCTTCCCGTCGCCGTCGACGTCGAACCGCACGAACGTCCGGCCGCCGCTGAAGGTCATGGCCGCCTGGCCGGCGACGCCGGTGAGCCTGGCGACGAAGGTGAAGGCCTCGTCGACGCCGAGGGTCAGGACGTTGGCGTCGATGGCCGACAGGTCGATCCGGTCGCCGCCGGCGAAATCGATGTCGGTGATCGTGTCTTCCCAGGTGGTCTGGCCGAGGGCCGAGCGGCGCATGTCGGTGTCCCAGAACATGAACAGGTCGGCGCCGGCCCCGCCGGTCAGCCGGTCGGAGCCCGCCTCGCCGCTGAGGGCGTCGACGCCGTTGCCGCCGATGAGGATGTCGTTGCCGGTATCGCCCAGCATGCTGTCGTCGCCGTCCATGCCGCTGAGCGTGTCGTGGCCGCCGCCGCCGACCAGATGATTGGCCCCGCTGTTGCCGGTCATGATGTTGGCCAGGGCGTTGCCGAACGACTGGATGTCGCCGCTGCCGGTCAGGATGATGTTCTCGACATTGGCCGCGATGTCGAAGCTGACACTGGCGCTGATCGTGTCGGTTCCTTCGGCGGCCGCCTCGATGACGGTGTCGTCCGCGTGATCGACGACATAGCTGTCGTGTCCGGTCCCGCCGGTCATCGTGTCCGCGCCGGTTCCGCCGTCCAGCGTGTCATTGTGGGCGCCGCCGTTGAGGGTGTCTGCGCCCGCCCCGCCGTTCAGGGTATCGTTCTGGGTGTCGCCGTTCAGGGTGTCGTCGTCGTCGCCGCCGTTGAGGATGTCGTTTCCGCCGCCGCCGTTGAGGGTATCGGCGCCCGCCAGGCCGCTCAGCGTGTTGGCGAGGCTGTTGCCGGTGATGACGTTGGCCAGCGCGTTGCCGGTCCCGGTCAGATTGCTGCCGTTGCCGAGGGTGAGGTTCTCGAGGCCGGCCGCGAGGGTCCAGCTGATCTTGCTGTGCACCAGATCGATGCCGTCGCCGCCGGTCTCGTCGGTGGTGTCGCCCAGGTCATCGACGACGTAGGTGTCGTTGCCAGTGCCGCCGCGCATCGTGTCGGCGCCGAGCCCGCCCTTGATGTAGTCGGCCCCGGCCCCGCCATTGATGATGTCGTCTCCGGCGCCACCGTCTATCCTGTCATTGCCGGCCCCGCCGGACGGCAGGGTGGCGACGAAAATGTCGGCCGCCGCGTTGGTGTCGCCGGCGACGATATTGGTTACGCTTGAACTGTAGGCGACCTTTGAACCATCCCCGGCGATATCCGTGGCGTTCACGTCAGCGCCGGTCGGCTCACCGCCGTCATGGGTCAGGGACAGCCGGGTGATGGCCCCGGTGGACAGGTTCTTCAGATAGATGTCGTCGCGACCGTTCGTGTCGCCGGCCACCAGATTGGTCGCCGAACTACGGAAGACGATCGATCCGCCGTCACTCGTGAACCGCGGG
>CAIOHT010000131.1 GCA_903858185.1 uncultured Caulobacterales bacterium | reverse complement strand
TCCGCTTCGTTACTCAGGCCGCCCCGGTCGATCCAGCCGCTCGGTCAGGGTCAGCAGGTCCAGCCAGGCCTTCTTCTTCGCCGCCGGCTGGCGCAGCAGGAAGGCCGGATGCAGCGTCGGCAGGGCGGGCAGCACCGTTCCGTCCTCCGCGTGCCATTCGAACCAGCGGCCGCGCAGGGTGAGGATGCCTTCGTCCCGCTGCAGCAACGACTTGGCCGAGGCGCCGCCGGCCAGCAGCAGCATCTTCGGCTGTACCAGCGCGATGGCGCGGTGCAGGAAGGGAGCGCAGACGGCCTGTTCGGCCAGGGTCGGGGTGCGGTTGCCGGGCGGGCGCCAGAAGACGGTGTTGGTGATGAACACCCGGCCCTCGAGGCCGGCGGCGGCCAGCATCCGGTCGAGCAGTTGGCCGGCCTTGCCGACGAACGGCTCGCCGCGGGCGTCTTCCTCGGCCCCCGGGCCCTCGCCGATGACCATGACAGGGCCTTCGGAGTTGCCGCGTGAGAACACAGCCTGTTTCGCGCCTTCGAACTTCAGCCCGCAGCCGTCGAACGCGGCGATAGCGGCGGCCAGGGCCTCAAGGGTTCCGGCCTCGGCTGACATGGCCTTCGCCTGGGCGACGGCCGCGCTGATATCGACGGCCGATTGGCGGCCGGCGACGGCCGGCGTCGCGGTCTGGACCGGTCGCGGCGGGACGGCCTTCGCCTGAAGCCGCGCCGCGCCCTCGGCCAGACGGTCGATCGGTTCGTCGCCGTAGCAGGCGTCCACGCCCGCTTCCGCCCAGAAGGCGAGGGCGCTTTCGACGGCTCTGGCGTGCGGGCTGCTCACGCCCCGATCTAACCCTGCTCGGGCCGGCAGGGCGAGTCTCGACTGTCCGATGAATGACGAATGGCCGCCGTGACGCCATTCCTGCTTGACCGCCCCTGCGTCGCCTTTGATTAAGTCCGTAAAGCGCGAAGGGGAATCCGGCATGAGCGAAGCTGTCGAACGCGAGTCCATGGAATACGACGTCGTCATCGTCGGCGGTGGTCCGGCCGGTCTGTCGGCGGCGATCCGGCTTAAACAGCTGGCCGAGAAGGCCGGGACCGAGGTGTCGGTGGCCTTGCTGGAGAAGGGCTCCGAGGTCGGCGCCCATATCCTGTCGGGCGCGGTACTGGACCCCAAGGCCCTGGCTGAACTGTTCCCCGACTGGAAGGACCTCGGCGCGCCGCTCGAGACGCCGGTGACGCACGACAAGTTCCTGATCCTGGGTCCGCAGGGCGAGCTCAGTCTGCCGATGTTCGCCTTGCCGCCCTTCATGCACAACGAGGGCTGCTACATCGGCTCGCTGGCCAACGTCTGCCGCTGGCTGGGCGGCCAGGCCGAAGCTCTGGGCGTCGAGATCTACCCGGGCTTCGCAGCCTCGGACCTGGTGTTCCGCGAGGACGGCTCGGTGAAGGGCGTCATCGTCGGCGTCGTCGGCATCGGCAAGGACGGCCAGCACAAGGGCAGCTACGAGCCGGGCATGGAACTGCACGGCAAGTATGTGTTCATCGCCGAGGGCGTGCGCGGCTCGCTGGCCAAGCAGCTCGAAGCGAAGTTCAACCTGCGCGACGGCAAAGAGCCGCAGAAGTTCGGTATCGGCATCAAGGAGCTCTGGCAGGTGCCGGACGCCAACTTCAAGCCGGGCCTGGCGCAGCACACGACCGGCTGGCCGCTGGACAACAACACCGGCGGCGGCAGCTTCATGTACCACTTCGGGGACAACTACGTGACCATCGGTTACGTGGTGCACCTCAACTACAAGAACCCCTGGCTCTCGCCGTTCGACGAGTTCCAGCAGTTCAAGCACCATCCTTCCGTCAAGCCATACCTCGAGGGCGGAAAGCGCATCGCCTACGGCGCCCGCGCCATTACCGAGGGCGGCTGGCAGTCGATCCCGAAGCTGACCTTCCCGGGCGGCGTGCTGATCGGCTGCTCGGCCGGCTTCGTCAACGTGCCGCGTATCAAGGGCAGCCACAACGCCATGAAGACCGGCATGCTGGCGGCCGAGGAAGCCTTCAAGGCCCTGCAGGACGGTCGTGAGGGCGACGAGCTGACGAGCTATACCCAGGCGTTCGAGAAGAGCTGGGTGGCGAAGGAGCTCAAGGTCGTCCGCAACGCCAAGCCGCTGCTCAGCAAGCTGGGCACCTTCCTCGGCGGCGCGGCCGGCATGTTCGACATGTGGTGCACGCACCTGCTCGGCGGCTTCTCCCTGTTCGGCACGCTGAAACACGGCAAGACCGACGCCGCCTCGACGGGCCTGGCCAAGGACTATCCGCAGCTCACCTATCCCAAGCCGGACGGCGTGATCAGCTTCGACAAGCTGAGCTCGGTGTTCCTGTCAGCGACCAACCACGAGGAAGACCAGCCGGCGCACCTGACCCTGAAGGACCCCTCGGTGCCGATCGGCGTCAACCTGCCGCTCTATGGCGAACCGGCCCGGCTCTACTGCCCGGCCGGGGTCTACGAGGTGCTGTACGACGAGGCCGGGAACAATCCGAAGTTCCAGATCAACGCCCAGAACTGCGTCCACTGCAAAACCTGCGACATCAAGGATCCGTCGCAGAACATCGTCTGGACGACCCCCGAGGGCGGCGGCGGGCCGAACTATCCGAATATGTAGTGTGCGTGGTTCGAGACGCGGACCTGAGGGTCCGCTCCTCACCATGACGATCAATGGTGTTCGTCATCCTGAGGAGCGAGCCTCAAGCGAGCGTCTCGAAGGACAAATTCCCCTCTTGGGGCGAGGCGCCTTGCGGGCGCCACAGATTGCGGCAAGGTGAGCGTATGAAACTGCGCCTCGCCTTGCCCGTCCTCGCTCCGCTTGCCCTGCTGGCCGCCTGCGCCACCACGGGCGCCCCGGCTCCGGCCGCCGGCCTGAAACCGTCCCAGGACGTCGTGTTCGAAACCGGCCAGCGGGCATCGCCCTACGGTCTGTATCTGGCCGGCCAGGCGGCGATGAACGACTCTGACGCCGTGGCCGCCTCGCAGTACTTCGCGCGGGCCGAGCAGGGCAGCCTCGACGGGACCTATTTCCGCGAGCAGGCCTTCATCGCCGCGGTGATGTCGGGAGACCTGGCCCGCGCCGCCCGCCTGGCGCCGTCCGATCCTGAGACACGCCCGGTCATCCTGCGACTTGCCGCGCTGGCCAAGGTTGTCGCCGGTATCGGCGAGGGCGACGGCAAGCTCGCGGTCGAGACGCTCGCCAGCGGCCAGGTCAATGTTCCACACCGTTCGGCGGCCGCCCTGTTGGCGCCGTTCGCGGCCGCACTCGTGGGCGACAAGGCCGGTGCTCTGGCCCGACCCGAGATTCGCGGCGACCGTCTGGTCGAGGTGTTCGGCCAGCTCGGCCAGGCCCAGATGTTCGAACGCGCGAAACGCTTCGACGAGGCCGAAACCGATTACATGGCGCTGGTCGGTCTCGAAGGCGCCGGCGCGCTGTTCGCGCCGGACTATGGCGGGTTCCTCGAGCGGCGCGGCCGGTGGGCTGACGCGGTGAAGGTCTATGAGCGCGCCCTGACGGACACGCCGGGCGATGCCGTTCTGCTCGCCGCTCGCACCCGCGCCATGGGCCGCAAGACCGCTCAGCCGATGCCGACCATCCGCCAGGGCGCCGCACGCGGCCTCGTGGCCCAGGCCGCCCAGATGCTCGGCGACCGGCAGTATGAAATGGCGATCGCCTACTTCCGTATGGCGCTTTACCTCGATCCCACGCGAGACGAGGCGAAGATCCTCGCGGGCGACGCCCTCGCAGCGGGCAAGGAACTCGAGGCGGCCCGCGCCTCCTATGCCAGCGTCGAGCCGGGCTCGCACCAGTACCCGCTCGCCCGCTCCAAACTGGCCTGGAGCTACCAGCAGACCAAGGACGGCGAGACGGCGCTGAAGCTCGCCCGCGAGGGCTATGACGCGGCGCCGACGGACAACGACGCGGCCATGACCTACGCCGATCTGCTGCGCGCCAACGAGCGGTATGCCGAGGCCGTCGTGGTGATGGATGGCGTGATCAGCCGCGCTGGTCAGACGCCGGACTGGCGGTTGCTCTACATGCGCGGCGTCGCGCTGGAGCGGAGCGGTCGCTGGCCCGAGGCCGAGGCCGACCTGAAGGCCGCTCTGGCCAGCGAGCCGAACGAGCCGGAGCTCCTGAACTATCTCGGCTACAGCTGGATCGACCGCGGCGAGCACCTCGCCGAGGCGCTCGACATGGTCAAACGCGCGGTCGCCGCCAATCCCCGCTCGGGCGCCGTCGTCGATTCGCTGGGCTGGGCCTACTACCGCCTGGGCGACTATCGGAACGCGGTGGAACAGCTGGAGACAGCGGTGCTGCTGGAGCCCGCGGATCCGGAGATCAACAATCACCTGGGCGATGCCTACTGGCGGGTTGGCCGCCGGATCGAGGCCGAGTTCCAATGGAAGCGCGCCCTCAGCCTTGACCCGCCGGCCAAGATCAAGGCCGAGGCGGAAGCCAAGCTGAAGTCCGGTCTTGGGCCGATCGGCCCGGCCGCCGCGCCCGTGACGGCCTCGATCCCCTAGATCCGGCGGAGACATTCGTGGCCCTGTCAGCCTTCGCGCCCGCCAAGGTGAACCTGTTCCTGCACGTGGGACCGGTCGCAGCTGACGGCTATCACCCGCTGTCCAGCCTGATGGTCTTCGCAGACGTCGGCGACACCCTTTCGATCCAGTCCTCCGAGGCTCCCGAATTCGAGGTCACCGGGCCGTTCGGCTACTATGTGGAGGACGGTGCGACAAATCTGGTGGTCCAGGCCGCGCGGGCCCTGTTCGAGCATGTGAGGGGACCGCAGCCGCCATTCCGCCTGATCCTCGACAAGCAGCTGCCGGTCGCGGCCGGGCTTGGCGGAGGCTCGTCAGACGCGGGGGCGACGCTTCGCCTGCTGCGGTCTGCGCTGGACCTGGCTGTGCAGGATGAAATGCTCACCGCCATCGCCGGCAGATTGGGCGCCGACGGGCCGGTCTGTCTGTGGGGCAGGGCGGCCATGACCTCGGGGCGCGGCGACCGGCTGGCGCCGCCGCCGGGTCTGCCGCCGCTGAATGCGGTGCTGGTCAATCCCGGCGTTCCGTCTTCCACGGCCGGCGTTTATCGCGCCTTCGACCAGTCGGGTCTCCTGGGAGACGCCTCACCGCCGTCCCTGCCGCCCGCCTTCGAGAGCGCCGAGGAGGTGGCGGCGTTCATGGCCTGGTGCCGCAATGATCTCGAAGCGCCTGCCGTCGGCCTTGAGCCCGCGATCGGCGAGGTGCTGGAAACCCTGCGTGGTGAACCGGAGACCCTGCTCGCCCGCATGAGCGGCTCGGGCGCCACCTGCTTCGCGCTGTGCGCCGATGAAATCCAGGCCGAGGGCCTCGCCGAACGTATCGAGCAGATGCGGCCGGACTGGTGGGTGCGCCGTTGTCGCCTGGGCGACGGGCTGTAGGGGACATGTACCGCAGGTACGTGTCCCCCGATCGAGCGGCCAGGGTTTAGGGGACACGCACCTTCGGTCCATGTCCCCGCGCCCCGACCAAAGGAAAGGGCGCGGAACCCTGCGGTCCCGCGCCCTCCTTGGGCAACGCTCAGTCGACGCTAGGTGTGGTAGGCGCGTTCGCCGTGTTCGGAGATGTCGAGGCCATCCTCTTCCGTCTCCGCGGTGACACGCAGGCCGACCGTGTACTTGATCAGCAGGAACACAACCGCCGAACCAATGGCGGACCACAGGATCGCAACCCCGACCGCCTTGGTCTGCGCCATCATCTGGAAGCCCATATCGTAGGCCGTGGCGCAGACGGTGATGGCCGCGCCGTCGGCGCCGCAGGTCGAGTAGTCCACGATGCCCTGACCGCCCCAGGCCGGGTTGACCAGCAGGCCGGTGCCGAGGGCGCCGATGATGCCGCCGACGGCGTGGATGCCGAAGGCGTCCAGGCTGTCGTCGTACTTCAGGGCGTTTTTCACGGCCGAGCAGAAGAACACGCAGATCGGGCTGACAACGAGGCCGAGCACGAGAGCGCCCAGCGGCCCGGCGAAGCCGGCGGCCGGCGTGATGGCCACGAGGCCGGCGACGATGCCCGAGGCCATGCCAAGCATTGAAGCCTTCTTGCGCGTGACCCACTCCACCAGGACCCAGCTGAAGCCGGCGGCTGCGGTGGCGATGAAGGTGTTGACCATCGCCAGGGCGGCGTAGCCGTTCGCTTCGAGATTGGACCCGGCGTTGAAGCCGAACCAGCCCACCCACAGCAGGCCCGCGCCGACCATGGTAAGCGTCAGGCTGTGCGGCGGCATCGGCTCTTTCTGGAAGCCCGTGCGCTTGCCCAGGATGATGGCGCCCACCAGCGCGGCGATACCGGCGTTGATGTGAACCACGGTGCCGCCGGCGAAGTCGATCGCGCCCCAGCCCCAGAGCAGGCCTGCGCCCGCAGCGGTCGTGGCCGCTTCAACGCCCGCGCCGCTCGTCGCACCGGCCCACCACCAGACCATGTGGGCCATCGGATAGTAGACGATGATCGGCCAGATGATCGCGAACAGCACAGTGGCGCTGAACTTGATCCGCTCGGCCAGGCCGCCCAGAACGAGGGCGGCGGTGATGCAGGCAAAGGTCATCTGGAAGGCGACGAACGCCAGTTCGGGGATGACCACGCCAACCGAGAAGGTCTCGACGTTGTTGGTGACGCCGACACCGGCCAGCCCGAGCTTGCTCAGGCCACCGATAATCTTGTTCGCGGCGCCGCCGTCGGTGAAGGCCAGGCTGTAGCCCCAGAGGACCCAGGTGATCATGCCGACCACGGTGACCGTGGAGACCTGCATGAGCATGGACAGCATGTTCTTCTGGCGCACCAGACCGCCGTAGAACAGCGCCAGACCCGGGATGATCATCAGCATGACCAGGATGGTCGAGACGAGCATCCAGGTCGTGTCGCCCTTGTTGGCCTCCGGTGCGGGCGCCTCCGCTTCAGCGGCGGCGGGAGCCGCTTCCGCAGGCGCCGGAGCAGCCGGGGCTTCAGCGGCCGGAGCCGGAGTTGCAGCAACGGCGGCGGCCGGGGCCGCCTCCTGTGCGAACACCGGAGCCGCCAGCGGCGCTCCTGCGAGAACGGCGACGGCGGTCAGCGCCGCCAGTCGTCCGAGAAAATTCGGTTTCATCGTTGTTATCCCCTTGTCCCGATGATGTTTCAGAGCGCCGCCGAGCCGGTTTCACCGGTCCGGATGCGCACAGCGTCCTCGACGTTCAGGACGAAGATCTTGCCGTCGCCGATCTTGCCCGTGGCCGCCGCAGCCGTGATGGCCTCGACCGCCTTGGCGGCAGCGGCGTCGTCGACGACCGCTTCCAGCTTCACTTTCGGAACGAAGTTCACCTGGTACTCCGCCCCCCGATAGATTTCCGTCTGGCCCTTCTGCCGGCCGTAGCCCTTGACTTCGGAGACCGTCAGACCCTCGACACCGGCCCCGACGAGCGCTTCACGCACCTCGTCGAGCTTGAAGGGTTTGACCACCGCAATGATCAGTTTCATCCGCCTTGCTCCCACACCCCGGTTGCCCGACGTGCGTCCCTGAATTTCCCTGGCGACCGGTCACGCCGCGGCGCCTGTCCGCGATCTGCCGATCCACCCGGCACGCTAGCGGTGGGGCTTCCCGCGAAGTGTGCGGCGCACAATGAACAGGCCGGAAACCGCCTTTTCGCCCATTGACTGAGCGGGCGGGGGTGTGGGCGCCCGAAAAAAGGGCGCCTTTGGTCGTTGGCAGCCGCGTCCGGCGCCTCAGGCGCTCGCGCGCCATCTCCCGCAACGGTGTCCGGAACCCGGGCCGGGGTTGGCGCGTAGATAGCCCGTCGGGGGAACGACGCAGTCGCGTCGCCAGATGAGGTTCGACATGATGCCCCTGACTCGCCTTCTCGCCGTCGCCGCCGTCTCAGCGCTCCTCGCCGGCCCGGCCTTTGCCGGATCGGGTCCCGCGCCCGTTGACCAGCGACCGGTCCCTGACTCCCAGCCGATGAACCCGCAACCGACGTCTCCGGTCGCCGCCAACCAGATGGCGACTCCAGCCTCGGCAATGGCGATGGATCCCATGGCCCCGGCCGTGGTGCTTGGCAGTTCGCCGACTCCGCCTGACCAGGCCTGGCGGCTCAAGGCCGGCGACCCGTCGGTCGTGACCAACGGCCCAGTACCGGACACGGCTGAAAATCGCGCGCGCTACGGCGCACCGATCTCCAACGGCGGCCGCAAAACACGACCTGTCGGCAACTAGGGCCTGGCGGGGCAAGCCACGGCGCTGCCGAGCAATGCTGCCGGTTCAAAGACCTTCTCCCGGCCGACCCCGACCGAGGCGGCTCCACCTGACGCCCCGAACCAGGCGGCGGGACGGAGGGACTTCTTCCCTCTGATCGCTTGAAGCAGAAGGCGGCGGGCCCTATGGTCCGCCGACTTTTGTGCACCTGCGAAGAGAGCCATGTCGGCCGACGCCAAACCCCGTTCCTTTCAAGCCCTGATCATGCGGCTGAACCAGTACTGGGGTGACCAGGGCTGTGTGATTCTGCAGCCGCACGACGAACAGGTGGGGGCGGGAACGCTGCACCCGGCCACGGTCCTGCGCGCGCTGGGCCCCAAGCCCTGGAACGCCGCCTATGTGCAGCCCTCGCGGCGACCGGGCGACGGCCGCTATGGCGAGAACCCCAACCGCCTTCAGCACTACTATCAGTACCAGGTGATCCTGAAGCCGAACCCGGCCAACATGCAGGACCTTTACCTGGGCTCGCTGCGCGCCATCGGCCTGGACCTGAAGCTGCACGACATCCGCTTCGTCGAGGACGACTGGGAGAACCCGACCGTCGGGGCCTGGGGCCTCGGCTGGGAAGTCTGGTGCGACGGGATGGAGGTGTCGCAGTACACCTACTTCCAGCAGGTCGGCGGCCTGGACGTCTCGCCGGTGGCCGGCGAGCTGACCTACGGCCTCGAGCGGCTGGCAATGTATGTGTTCGGCGTCGACAACGTCTACGACCTGCCGTTCAACGACCCGGACAGCCCGCTGGGCGCGATCAGCTATGGCGAGGTCTTCCTCGAGAACGAGCGTCAGCACTCCGAGGCCAACTTCCACGGCTATGACGTGGACGTGCTGAAGGGCCAGTTCGAGGACATGGAGCGGCAGGTGCCGCTGATGCTCGCCCGCAACTACCAGGACAAGGCGCTGGTCCTGCCCGCCTACGACATGGTCCTCAAGGCCAGCCACCTGTTCAACCTGATGAACGCCCGCGGCGC
>CAIOHT010000130.1 GCA_903858185.1 uncultured Caulobacterales bacterium | reverse complement strand
TGCAGCCCGAAGGCGTACCGGCGTTTGATTTCACCACGCCGTCCGGCGAGCCGGCGCTGGCGGGCGCCGACTCAGTGTCCTGGCGCGTGTTCAGCAATCCCGTGGCCTTGTTCATCGGCGGGGTCACGGCCGTGCTGCTGGAACTGGCAGAGCCGCGCGTGCGGTCGGGAGTCTGGGACCACACGACCTTTCGCACCGATCCCCTGCCCCGCATGAAGCGCACGGGCATGGCGGCGATGGTGACCGTCTATGGCGCGCGCAGCCGGGCCGAGGCGATGATCGCCGGCATCGGCCGGATGCATGGACGGGTCAGCGGCGTGACGCCCGACGGCCAGCCCTATCGCGCCGACGACCCCGAGTTGCTCGACTGGGTCCAGGCGACGGCGTCCTATGGATTCATGGAGGCCTATCACCGGTTCGTCCGGACCCTGACCGCTGACGAGCGCGACGCGTTCTACGCCGAGGCGGCGCCGGCGGCCCGGCTTTATGGCGCCACCGGCGCGCCGACCTCGGTAGCCGCGCAGGAAGCCTGTTTCGAGGCCATGCGGCCAAGGCTGGAGCGGTCGGAGATCGTCACCGAGTTCCTCGACATCATGCGCCGGACCCCGATCCTGCCCGGCCCGTTACGGGCGGCGCAGGGGCTGTTCATCCGCGCGGCGGTCGAGCTGTTGCCGGCGTGGACACGGGAGGTTCTGGGTCTGGGCGCCCGGCAGGGTCTCAAACCCTGGGAAGGCGGGCTGGTGCGCGCCGCCGGGGCGATGGCGGAACGCATGCCGCTGCCCGGCGGACCACGGGAGCAGGCCCGCAAGCGTCTGGGCCTGGCCACAGCCTGACGCGGCTTTTCCTTGCCAGCACCGGCGGCGCAGGGTCCAAGCTGGGCAGATGTCCGATGTCCGCGCCTGGCGCGCCGCCCTGGTTCACTGCCTCGACGATCCCGGTCGCGCGGGTCCGGACGCCGTTGTGCATCATGCCGACGGCCTTCTGCTGGTGGAGGATGGTCACGTCGCCGCCTGCGGCGCCTGGGCCGACCTGTCGCCGACTCTGGCGGCCGACGTTCCGGTCGAGACCCTGCCTGGCCGGCTGTTGAGCCCCGGCTTCATCGACACCCACATCCACTTCCCGCAGATCGACATGATCGCCGCCTACAGCGGGCAGCTGCTGGACTGGCTGCACGAAAAGACCTTCCCCGCCGAGCGGGCTTTCGCGGACCGCGCCCATGCCGATGCAGCGGCCCAGGCGTTTCTCGACGAACTGCTGCGCAACGGCACGACCACGGCCATGGTGTTCGGGTCGGTGCATCGCGCCTCGATCGACGCGCTGTTCGAGGTGGCGCTGGCGCGGAACATGCGGCTGATCGCGGGCAAGTCGCTGATGGACCAGGGGCCGTATGGCCTGAAGGATACCGTGGCATCGGGACGAGACGAGACCGAAGGTCTGATCCGCGACTGGAGTCGCCGGGGCCGGCTGGGCTACGCGGTCACGCCGCGGTTCGCGCTCTCGTCGTCACCGGAACAGCTGGCGGCGGCGGGAGAGATCCTGCGCGCCTATGAGCATGTCTGGATGCAGACGCATCTGGCCGAGAACCCTTACGAGGTTGCGGCCGTGGCGCGCGCCTTCCCGGAGGCAGTGGACTATCTGGATGTTTACGACCGGTTCGGGCTGGTGACGGACCGGTCTGTGTTCGCCCATTGCATCCATACGACCGACCGGGCGCTGCACCGGATGAGCGAGGCCGGGGCGGCGATCAGCCATTGCCCGACCTCGAACCTGTTCCTCGGCAGCGGCCTGTTCGATCTGGCGCGCGCGCAGGCGCATGGCGTGGCGGTCGGACTGGGCACCGATGTCGGCGCCGGAACAACCTTCTCCATGCTCGGGACGGCGGCGGCGGCCTGCAATGTGGCGCAGATGAAGGGCGCGCCGCTCGATCCGCTGCGCGCGTTCTGGCTCGCCACGCGCGGTGGCGCGCGGGCGCTGGGACTGGAAGACCGGATCGGCAGCTTCACGGCCGGCTGCGAAGCCGACTTCGTCGCCCTGGATACAGCGGCGACCCCGCTGCTGGCCCGGCGGCTGGCCGGGGTCAGCGATATCCGGGAGATCCTGTTCGCCCTGATGGTGCTGGGCGATGACCGGGTGGTGGCGGACGCCTGGCTGGCCGGCGTCCGCGCACATCGCCGGGATTGATCGCGGGGCCGTCGTGCTCCCTTCGGCCCCTCGCATTGGGCACGACGCCCCCGGAGGCGAGGCGGCGCCCGGAGGCCCTGGCCGCATCCCTTCCCGGCCGGATCTCCCCTCCCACCGGAACTGCGGAGCGCTCGGCGACTGAACATGGTTCCCGGGGATTAAGGCTAATACTTGCCGTCTCGAACTCGGTTTACGACCGTTCATTGTATTCGTTGAATATATTTCAAGAGCTAACCTGTAATCCTTGCGTCAGTGTCGGGGGGAGCGTCGAAAATCGACATCTCGATTACGGGGGTTCCGCAGGATGCGAGTCGCCACCATTGCCAGTCTTGGCGCGTCTGCCCTGCTGGGCGTCGGCGCACTGTTCGTGGCCAAGGTCTGGCTGCCCAATTCGTCGCCGGGGGCCAGCCGCGCCGCCGCTGGCACGCCAGCCGTCGCGCTGACGCCGGTCGTCGCGGCCTCGGGCGCCGTCCCGTTCGGCCAGAAGCTGGACGCGAAGAACCTGACCATCATCAGGATGCCGGCAGGCGCGGTGCCGGAAGGCGCCTATACCTCGATCCAGCAGGTGATCGGCCTGGACGGCGGCGCGCCGGTGACCCTGACCTCGCTGGTCAATCACGAGCCGATCCTGCCGACCAAGGTCAGCGGCGCCGGGGCGAAGGCCTCGGTGGCCGCGACGATCTCGCCGGGGATGCGGGCCTACACCATCAAGGTCAACGAGGTCGCCGGCGGCGGCGGCCACGTCCTGCCCGGCGACCATGTCGACGTCGTCCTGGTGCAGGAACTGACCGACAAGGGCGCTGTCGAGGGCGCCGCGACGGCCAAGCTCTACATCTCGACGCTGGTCCTGCAGAACGTCCGCGTGCTGGGCATGGACCTGATCGCCGACCAGGCCTCGACCGAGAAGTTCCCGCCCAAGACCGCAACGCTGGAAGTCACCGTGCTGGACGCCGGCAAGCTGGCCGCCGCCGGCGAGGCGGGCATCCTGTCATTGTCGCTGCGGCGAAGCGGCGCGACCGATGTGGCTGACCTCAGGCCGATGACCCTGCCGGAGATGCTGCGCAGCGATCGCATGGCCGGCGTCACACCTGTCAGCGCACCGCCGCGCCGCAACGCGCCGCGTCGCCAGACATCGTCGACCAGCGCCGCGCCGTCCACCCGTGGCCTCGTGGTCACCCAGGGCGGCAAGCGGGAAACCGTCTCCGTGCCTTCAGAGCGCTTCGGGAGCTGACCACCATGCGTCGCATTGCAATCGCCTGCGCGGCGGCTCTCGCCTGCGCGCCTGTCGCCTCGCCCGTCTGGGCCCAGGCCTTCGTCGCCAGCTCGCTGGTCGGCGAACTGGCCCCCAGCCGCGTGATCACCGTGCCAAGGGACAAGTCCGTCGCGTTCCGGCTCATGGGCAGCGCGGGTGAAATCGTCGTCGCCCAACCAGAGGTCGCCGAGATCGTCGCCAACACCGACCGCAGCGTCTACGTGCGCGGCAAGACGCTCGGGACGACCAACATCCTGATCTACGACGCCGCCCATCGCCTGATCGAGGTGATCGACGTTCGGGTGGCCCAGGACCTCGAGTCCCTGCGCGCCGACTTCGCAGCCGCCCTGCCCGGCGAGCCTATCCGTATCCTGCCGATGGCCAACGGCATCCTGCTGTCGGGCGAGGTTTCGACCTCGTCGGTCGCCCTGCGCGCCAGGGCCATCGCCGAGCGCTATGCGCCGGCGGCGGTCACGTCGGACCTGACAGTCCAGTCAGCCCAGCAGGTGATGCTGGAGGTTCGGGTGATCGAGGCCAGCCGCTCGGCCCTGAAGGACTTCGGTGTCAACATCGACGTCGCCAACAACTCCGGGATCGTGTTCGGCTCCGGCACGGGCCTGGTCGGACTGAATGCGCCGCAGGGCACGCTGACCGTCTCGACCAACGTCGGGCCAACGACCATCGAGGCCACCCTGCGGGCGCTGGAGGAGAAGGGTGTCATCCGCACCCTGGCCCGGCCGAACCTCGCCGCCATTTCCGGCGAGGAGGCGACCTTCCTCGCGGGCGGCGAGTTCCCCTATCCGGTGCCGACCGGCCAGGGCGATATCACCATCGCCTTCAAGCCGTTCGGCGTGACGCTGAAATTCACGCCGATCGTGCAGGACGGCGGCCTGATCCGCCTGAAGGTCGCGCCCGAGGTCAGCCAGCTCGACACACGCCAGAGCCTGCGCCTGTCCGGCATCGAGGTGCCGAGCCTGCTGGTCCGCCGCGCCGGGACGACCATCGAGCTGAAGGACGGCGAGACCTTCGCCATCGCCGGCCTGTTCCAGCAGGACTATGCCAACACGGTCAGCCAGATCCCCTGGGCCGGCGACATTCCGGTGCTGGGCTCGCTGTTCCGGTCCTCCCGCTGGAAGAAGCAGGAGACCGAGCTGCTGATCCTGGTCACGCCGCGTCTGGTGACCGCATCAGAGAGCCGCGCCCTGTCGCCGGATCCCTTCCGGGGCTCGATTGAGCCGAGTGCTATCGATGTGATCCTCAATGGCCTCGCCCTCGACCGCGCCATGGCGCCGTCCGGGCCTTCCTATCCCGACGCGGCCGGTTCCTGAGGCGCACCATGAATTTCGCAGGACACCGTATACTGATCATCGGAACCGGACTGGTCGAATTGGCCGCCCAGGCGCTCGAGGGCGCGGTCATCGAGGCAGGCGTCGCGGACAGCCTGAATGGCCGCGCATTGCAGTCGGATCCGCCGGACCTCGTGCTGATCGACGCCGCGGGTGCGAGCACGGACGCCGTCGGCGCCGCGATCGCGACGCTGGGCCGGGCGTCGATGCCGCCGCCGACACTGCTGGTGGGCGAGCATCTGCCGGTGGCGCTGGTCCGCGCCCTGATGCGGCTGCCGCGCTCCGACGTGCTGGAGGCGCCGTTCGCGCCAGATGATCTGGCCCGGGCCGCGCAGCCCCTGATGACGCCGCTGCTGGCGCCGGTGCAAAACGCGCCATCGCGCTGCTGGACGGTGATGGGCGCTGTCGGCGGGGCGGGCGCAACCACCCTGGCCATCGAAACCGCCTGCGCCCTGGCCGAGCGACTGCCGGGACCGCGCCGGGTCTGTCTGATCGACCTGAACATCGCCGACGGCGCGGCGGCGGCCTATCTCGCCGCGCCGGCTAACATGCTGCTGAGCCGCGCCTCGCAGGCGCCGGAGCGGATCGACGCGGCCCTGCTGGACGCCTTCGTCTCCCAGGCGCCCGGCGGAATCGATCTGCTGGCCTCGGCGCGGGACTGCCACGCCTTCGACACGACCTCAGGCGAGGCCGTCCTGCGAATCCTCGATGTCGCCTGCCAGGTCTATGACGCCGTGGTGGTGGACGCGCCGCGCCATCGCCGGGCCTGGACGCTGGATGTCTTGTCCGGTTCGGACGAACTGCTAGTGGTTTCGGAACTGACGGTGCCGGCCCTGCTCGCGGCGCGGTCGCTCGCTGCCGAGATCGAGGCCGAGTTGCCGGATGGGCCCCCGCCGCGCATCGTGCTCAATCGGCTGGCCAAGCGGATGTTCGGCCCCGCGCCCTCGATGGTCGAGGCCGAGAAGGCGCTTCAGCGCCGCGCCATCGGCGGGATCACCTCCGACTGGGAGGCCGCCGCCGCCTCCGCCAACCTCGGCGGGCCGATCAGCCAGCACCGGCCGAAGTCGCGGATCGTCAAGGACGTCGGCGACCTCGTGGACCGGCTGATGGCCTCGCCCGCCGTGCGTGGCGACATGGCGAGGGTTGCCTGATGAGCCGGTTTTCGCTGCGTCGCGCTGTCAAGGACGAGCCGGCGCCCCCGCCCGTCGCGACCGTCGCGCCGGCGCCGGTCGTCGAGACCCTGCCCGGCCCGGCGCCCCATGTTTCCGACGAACAGCTGGACATGCGGCTGCGGCTGCACGCCCGGCTGATCGAGGAGATCGACCTCTCCAAGCTGGGCGAGCTCGACGAAACGGAGATGCGCCGGCAGGTGCGTCGTCTGGTCGGGGACTTCGCCCGCGACAGCCGGCTGGCGCTCAACACCGCCGAACTCGACCAGATGGGCGAGGAGGTGTTCGACGAGATGGTCGGCCTCGGCCCCATCGAACCGCTGCTGAAGGACGAGTCGATCAACGACATCCTGATCAACGGGCCGTTCCAGGTGTACGTCGAGCGGCGCGGCGAGCTGGAGCTGACGCCGATCCGCTTTCGCGACAACGACCACCTGCTGCGGATCGTCAACCGGATCGTCGCGGCGGTCGGCCGGCGGATTGATGAATCGAGCCCGATGGTCGATGCCCGCCTCGCCGACGGCAGCCGGGTCAACGCCGCCATCCCGCCGATCGCCATCGACGGCGCCTGCGTCTCGATCCGCAAGTTCTCCAAGAAGCCGCTGAGCTTCGAGCGGCTGGTCGCGGTCGGGGCCATGCCGGCCTGTGTCGCAGAGTTCCTGGCCGGGGCCGTCAAGGCGCGGGTCTCGACCGTGATCTCCGGCGGCACGGGCTCGGGCAAGACCACCCTGCTGAACGCCTGCTCGGCCGCGATCAGTCACGGCGAGCGGCTGATCACCATCGAGGACGCTGCCGAACTCCAACTGCAGCAGCCGCATGTCGTCCGTATGGAGACGAGGCCGCCCAACATCGAGGGCAAGGGCGAGATCCGTCAGCGGGAGCTGGTCAAGAACGCCCTGCGGATGCGCCCTGACCGGGTCATTCTCGGCGAAGTCCGGGGCGAGGAAGCCTTCGACATGCTCCAGGCCATGAACACCGGCCACGAGGGGTCGATGGCGACCATCCACTCCAACTCCGCGCGCGAGGCAATCACCCGTCTGGAACAGATGGTCGCCATGGGCGGCATGACGATCAGCGCCGAGGCCGTCCGTGGCCAGATCGCCGCTGCTGTCGGTATGGTGGTGCAGGTGATGCGCCTGTCGGACGGCAAGCGGAAGGTGATGAGCATCACCGAGATCACCGGCATGGAGGGCAATGTCGTGCAGATGCAGGACATCTTCGTCTTCAACCGCCTGCGGACAGAACCCGACGGCACGGTGATCGGCGAGTTCCGCGCCACCGGTCTGCGGCCAAAATGCCTCGACGAGATGATCCGCAAGGGCATCCCGTTCGACACCGCCAACTTCGATCCCCAGCGGGCGTTGTGATGCCGGAGGCTGATCCCCGCATCGTTTTCATGATCCTGATCGCGGCGGCGGTGTTCGCCGCGGTCCAGGCGATCTGGGGACTGGCGCGGGTCGCGGGGACGAAGCGCAAGGTGAACAGGCGGCTGGCGACGGCCCAGAGCGTCACCAACCTGGCCGATCTGGTGGTCGAACTGCGCAAGCAGCGCGGGCTCGACGAACACGGCAACAGCCGAATTCTGGTGCGCTGGTTCTCGGATCTGGTGATCAAATCCGGCGTCAGCTACCAGCCGCGAACCTGGGCGCTCTCTGCCGCCGGCCTGGCGCTTGGCGGCTATCTGGCGGTCTTCCTGTGGACGAAGAATCCCCTGTTCGGCCTCGCCGTCGCGCCCGTTCTGGCCTTTGGTCTTCCGATCATGTGGCTGAAGATCAAGGCCGCCGCGCGGGCCAAGGCGGTAGGACTGCAACTGCCGAACGCACTGGAGATCATCGTCCGCAGTCTGGAGGCCGGCCACCCCGTGCCGACCGCCGTCGCCCTGGTCGGACGCGAGATGCCGGATCCGCTGGGCAGCGAGTTCGGCATGGCCGGGGACGAGATCGCCTATGGCGCCACGCTGGAGCAGGCTGTCGGGCGCGTCGCCGACCGCTGTCGCCACCCGGACGTGGATCTGTTCGCCGCGACCATTCGGTTGCAGGAGCGCTCGGGCGGCAATCTGACCGGCCTTCTGAAGATGAACGCCAAGGCCGTCCGTGAACGGCACAAGATGCGGCTGAAGATCAAGGCCGCCTCGGGCGAGGGCCGCGCCTCGGCAATCATTCTGACCTCCGCGCCGTTCGCCGTGCTGGCCATCCTGCAGGTCGCCAGCCCCAACTTCTATGGCGAGGTGATCCACGAGAAGGCCATCCAGATGGGCCTGGCGGCGCTGGGCTGCTGGATGTTCATCGGCAACATGGTCATGCGCAAGATGATCGACATGAGGATCTGAGCCCATGGATCCGGTGCAACTCCAGACCCTGCTGACCTGGGCCGCCGTCGGGCTGATCACGCTCGGCGTCGGTGGCGGGGCCCTGATCGGGCTGCGCGAGGCGCAGAACGGCGCAAGGCGCCGGGCGCGGCTGTCCGGGGCGGTCGTCGTCCAGGCGGCCGGCGGCGGATCGGCGGCGCTCGCCGGGGTGGTCAGCGGCGTAAAGCGGCTGGGCGACCGAATGGCGATCCAGGACCCGGCGCAGCTGTCGACCATCCGGGCGCGGCTGATTCAGGCAGGCTGGTTCAGCCGGGAGTCCGTGGCCGTCTATCTCGGCGCCAAGGCCGTGGCGCTGTTGCTTGCAACCGTCGCGACCATCCTGACCGTCCCCTGGGCGATCAGCGGCGGCGGCGGGATGGGCGCGATCCTGCTGGCCGGGGGCTTCGCCGTGGCCGCCCTGCTCGGCCCAGAACAGGTGATCAAGGCGCGCCGGCGCAAACTGGAGCTGGAATACATGGACGGCTTTCCCGACCTGCTCGACCTGCTGGTCGCGTCGGTCGAGGCCGGGCTGTCGCTGGATGCGGCGGTCAGTCGGGTCGGCGAGGAGCTTAGCCGCCGCTATGTGCATCTGGGCGAGCATCTGCGGTTCCTGACGCTGGAACTACGCGCCGGCCGTTCGCGCAAGGAGGCCTGGTCGAGCTTCGCCGAACGCCTGGCCATCGACGACGCCCGGGCCTTGGCGACGATGCTGCGTCAGTCCGAGGAGATGGGAACGAGCCTCGGCGACACCCTGACCGTCTTCTCCGAGGACATGCGCGCCAAACGGATGCTGCGCGCCGAGGAAAAAGCCATGAGCCTGCCGGCCAAGCTCATGATCCCGCTGATCCTGTTCATCTTCCCCTGCCTGATGGGGGTGCTGATCATGCCGGCAGCGTTCAGGATCAGCCAGACGCTGATGGCGAACTAGAGCGCCAGCACGATCACCGGCAGGACCGTTCCGGCAGCCAGCAGGATCAGCGTCAGCCGGCGCTGGCGCGTGTTGCTCAGCGCCATCCAGACCCCCAGGACGCTGGACACGGCCATCCCGGCCGCGATCAGCAGAAACGTCCATTTGACGAGGGTCTCGCCGAGCGGCGCGGCCTTTTCTTCAGGTTCGGGCCTGGCCGGCGCGGCGGCGACCGGGGCTGCCGGCTCAGGCAGGCGGGCGCGGACGGGGCGCAGGGCGTAGGTCTGGTGGATGTGTACCTGCCCCAGCTTCTCGATGACCGGCAGCGGACGGTAGCCTCCCTCCGCCTCATGCAGCTTGAAGAGCTGCAGCATGCCGGTGAGGGCGAACAGCATCAGGCTCGGCGCGACGAACACCGCCACCCAGAAATGCAGCTGCCGCACGAGGCGCAAGCGACTGGCGCGCCGGTTGTGGGCGATCTGTTCAACGGTCTTGTCTGACACGAGCGGAATCCTGATGAGCGGCCTCGGCCGCGTGGGATGAAACGCCCCATGCGCCGATGCGCTCCGCGCCCGCTACGCGCCATGATCAAGGTCAATCGGGCCTAGGCCACAACCGGCGTCCCACCGCGCCAGGAGCGGTGCGACAGACCGCCGCCCAGCCAGTAGCTGAGCTCGGCCGGGCGCTCGATGTCCCAGACGGCGAGGTCGGCGGCCTTGCCGGGTTCGAGGGTTCCGGTTTCGGCGGCGAGGCCCAGCGCTTTCGCAGCGATACGCGTGGTCCCGGCCAGCGCCTCCTCCGGGGTCAGACGGAACTGGCTGCAGGCCAGCATCATCGCCGCCCGCAGGGACAGCATTGGCGAGGTGCCGGGGTTGCAGTCGCTGGCCACGGCCATGGCGACGCCCGCCGCGCGCAGGGCGGCCACCGGCGGCTTCTGCGTCTCCGCCAAGGCCACGAATGCGCCGGGCAGCAGGACGGCGACTGTGCCGGCCGCCGCCATCGCCTCGACGCCGGCCTGCGAGGTGAATTCGAGATGATCCGCTGACAGGGCGCCGTACCGCGCCGCCAACGCTGCGCCGCCACCGTCCGACAGCTGGTCCGCATGCAGACGGACCGGAAGACCGAGCGCCTTGGCCTTGTCGAACAGTCGCGAGACTTCCGCCTGCGTGAAGGCGATGCCTTCCAGATAGGCGTCGACGAGGTCCACCAGTCCCGCCGCCTGCGCCGCCGGCAGGGCCTCGTCGATGATCATCGACACATAGGCGTCGCGGTCCTGGTCCTTGGGAACCGCGTGCAGGCCGAGGATGCTGGTCACCACCCGCACGTCGCCGTCGAGATAGCGGGCGGCGCGCAGCATCTTCAACTCGGTTGCCAGATCGAGGCCGTAGCCGGACTTGATCTCGATCGTGGTGACGCCCTCGGCAACGAAACTGGCCAGCCGTTTGCGGGCCGTCCTGATCAGCCCCGCTTCCGTCGCCGCGCGAGTCGCCGCCACAGAGGATCGGATGCCGCCGCCGGCGTTGGCGATCTCCTGGTAGGTCGCGCCGCCCAGACGCGCCTCGAACTCGCCGATGCGATCGCCGCCGAAGACCAGATGCGTGTGGCAGTCGATCAGGCCGGGCGTCACCCAGCGCCCGTCGAGTTTCACCGTGCTGAGGGCCTGAAATTCGGGCGACTCATGACGCGGGCCGATCCAGACGATCCGACCGTCCGAGACGGCGATGACCGCGTCCTCAATCGCGCCATAGGGCGGGCCGCCCGCCGTCATGGTCGCGGCGCGGCAGCCCGTCAGGAGAAGGTCGATCCGCTGCATGCCCCTGTCTTGCCACCCGCGCACGTTCGTGAATAGTCTGCGGTTGTCTAGACAGGATTAGACAAGTGACCCGGACTCTCCATCTCGACCTGGCCCGACTGCCCGACGGCTGGGCGCGCGACGTGCGGCTCACCGTCGAGGACGGAGTCATCGCCGATCTGGCGGCAGGCGCCGAAGTGACCGGCGAGCGGCTGAAGGGCGCGGTCGTTCCGGCGATCACCAACCTGCACAGCCACGCCTTCCAGCGGGCGATGGCCGGACTGGCCGAACGGGCGCGGGCCGGGGTCGAGGATTTCTGGGCCTGGCGCGAGGCCATGTATCGCTTCCTCGACCGCATCACCCCGTCGCAGATGGAGGCCATCGCGGCGATGCTCTACGCAGAGCTGGCCGAAGGCGGCTACGGCGGCATCGTCGAGTTCCACTACCTGCACAATGACCCGGACGGCGCGGCCTATGCCGACCCGGCGGAGACCGCCCACGCCCACCGCCGGGCGGCCGCGACCGCGGGCTTCGGCCTGACGCTGGCGCCAGTGCTCTACAGCCATGCAAGCTTCGGCGGTCTGCCGCCGAAGCACGGCCAGCGGCGGTTCATCAAGTCGACCGACCAGTTTCTGAAGCTGCTGGAGGCCAGCGGCGCAGAGGCCATGGCGTTCCACAGCCTGCGGGCCGTGACGCCCGAACAGATCCGCGAGGTGCTGGCCGCAGTCGATGCGGCGATACCGATCCACATCCACGCCGCCGAACAGACTGGCGAGGTGGAGGACTGCCTTGCCTGGTCCGGCGCCCGGCCGGTCGAGTGGCTGCTGGCCAACGCGCCGGTCGGCGACCGCTGGACCCTCGTGCACGCCACCCACATGACCGACACAGAGGCGGCGGGCCTGGCGCGCGCCGGCGCGACGGTGGCGCTCTGTCCGTCGACGGAGGGCAATCTGGGCGACGGCTTCTTCAACGCCGACGCCTTTCTGGGCGCGGGCGGGCGGTTCGGCATCGGCTCGGACAGCCATGTGACCACCAGCGCCGCCGAGGAGCTGCGCTGGTTCGAGTACGGCCGCCGGCTGCAGGCGCGGAAGAGGACGTTGAGCGGCGGGACAGGCGAGCATGTCGGCGCTGGCCTCTGGCTGTCTGCCGCCCGGGCGGGCACGAGGCCCACCGGCTGCAGGACCGGCGAGATCGCCATCGGCGCGCGCTGCGATCTGGTTGTGCTGGATACGGATCACCCCGTCCTGACCGGCCGCGACGGCGACCTGATCCTGGATAGCCTGGTGTTCGCCGGCTCCGGGGCCATCGACCAGGTCTGGTCAGGCGGGACACGGATCGTCGAGGGCGGGCGCCACGTTGCGCGGGAGACCATCTCGGCCGCCTACCGCAAGGCCGTCGCCGAGCTGAACGCATGACCACCGCCGCCCGCGCCGTCTATCAGACCGTCAAACGCCACGTGCTGGGCGAGATCCGCACCGGCCGGTGGCGCGCCGGCGACCGGATTTCGTCCGAACACGCCCTGGTCAGGGAACTCGGCGTTGCGCGGATGACCGTGCGCCGGGCGCTGGATGAGCTGACCCGTGAGGGGCTGATCGTTCGCCGGGCCGGGGTCGGGGCCTTCGTCGCCGGCGAGCCGCTGGCCGAAAGCCATCCGCTGGAGATCCGCGACATCGCCGCCGAGGTCGCCTCGCGCGGCCATGTCTGGCGCGCCGAGGTGGTGGTGCTCGAGGCTGTCGTCGCCGACGCCGCTCTGGCCCGCCGGTTCGAGATCGCGCCGGCTTCGCCGCTGTACCGGTCGGAGGTCCTTCACTGGGAGGGAGAGACGCCGATCCAGCTGGAGCAGCGCTGGGTCTCGCCCGATATCGCGCCGGACTATCTCGAACAGGACTTCACCGTCGGCACACCGGGCGCCCACCTGCTGGCCACCGCGCCGATCGAGGCCGGTGAGCAGATCGTACGCGCAGAGGCCGCCGACGCCCGCACCGCCGGCCTGCTGCGGCTGGCAGAAGGTGCGCCGGTCCTGACCGTCGCACGCCGCACCTGGAGCCGGGGGCGCGTCGCCTCCGCCGCCCGCCTGATCCACCCCGGCCACGCGTTTCAGCTGGCCGGCCGCTTCGGAGACCGCCCATGAGCACCAGCAACAGCCGCATCGTCCGCGCCCCGCGCGGCACGGAGATGACCTGCAAGTCCTGGCTGACCGAAGCAGCGCTCCGGATGCTGATGAACAATCTCGACCCTGACGTCGCCGAGCGGCCCGAGGACCTGGTCGTCTATGGCGGCATCGGCAAGGCGGCGCGCGACTGGGCGAGCTTCGACGCCATTGTCGCCACCCTGCGGCGGCTGAACGACGACGAGACCCTGCTGGTCCAGTCCGGCAAGCCCGTCGGCGTGTTCCGGACCCATGCGGACGCGCCGCGCGTGCTGATCGCCAACTCCAACCTGGTGCCCAAATGGGCGACCTGGGAGCATTTCCACGAGCTCGATCGCAAGGGGCTGATGATGTACGGCCAGATGACGGCCGGATCGTGGATCTACATCGGCAGCCAGGGCATCGTTCAGGGCACCTACGAGACCTTCGTCGAGGTCGGCCGCCAGCATTTCGGCGGCGACCTGACAGGCAAGTGGATCCTGACCGGGGGCCTTGGCGGCATGGGCGGGGCCCAGCCGCTGGCGGCGACCATGGCCGGCGCCTCGATGCTGGCGGTCGAGTGCCAGGCCCGCTGCATCCAGCGCCGGCTGGAGACCCGTTATCTCGATGAGGCGACCGAAGACCTCGATGACGCCCTGGCCCGTATCGAACGGGCGACGAAGGAGGGGCGGGCCCTCTCCGTCGGCCTGCTCGGCAACGCCGCCGACGTGTTCCCCGAACTGGTCCGTCGCGGCGTGCGGCCGGACGTAGTCACCGACCAGACCAGCGCTCACGACACCATCAACGGCTATCTGCCGAGGGGCTGGACCGTCGAGCGCTGGGAACAGGCGCGGGCCGCCGATCCGGCCGGCGTCGACCGGGCGGCGCGGGAATCCATCGTGCCGCACGTCCAGGCGATGCTCGACTTCCACAACCAGGGCATCCCGGTCCTCGACTACGGCAACAACATCCGCCAGGTGGCGAAGGACGAGGGGCTGGAGCACGCTTTCGACTTCCCGGGCTTCGTGCCCGCCTACATCCGCCCGCTGTTCTGCCGCGGCGTGGGACCGTTCCGTTGGGCGGCGCTGTCGGGAGATCCGGAGGACATCTACAAGACCGACGCGGCGATGAAGCGTCTGTTCCCGGACAATGTGCATCTGCACCGCTGGCTGGACATGGCGAAGGAGCGGATCGCCTTCCAGGGCCTTCCGGCGCGGATCTGCTGGATCGGCCTGGGCGACCGGCACCGGGCGGGGCTGATGTTCAACGAGATGGTCGCCAGCGGCGAGCTGAAGGCGCCCATCGTCATCGGTCGCGACCACCTGGACAGCGGCTCGGTCGCCAGTCCCAACCGCGAGACCGAGGCGATGCAGGACGGCTCTGACGCGGTCAGCGACTGGCCCCTGCTCAACGCCCTGCTCAACACCGCCAGTGGCGCGACCTGGGTCAGCCTGCATCACGGCGGCGGGGTCGGCATGGGCTATTCGCAGCACGCGGGCGTGGTGATCGTGGCCGACGGCACGCCCGAGGCCGCCCGGCGGCTCGAGCGGGTGCTCTGGAACGACCCGGCCTCGGGCGTCATGCGCCACGCCGACGCGGGCTACGAGGCGGCGCTCGACTGCGCGCGCGAGCACGGGCTGCGCCTGCCGG
>CAIOHT010000129.1 GCA_903858185.1 uncultured Caulobacterales bacterium | reverse complement strand
CCAGGCTTTGAAGCCCTCCCAGATGGTGACCACCTTGGGGGCGTAGGCGACGGCGCCCATGATCAGCGTCGGTTCGGTCAACGGGACTTCCCTGAAACGAGGGCGAGCCGGAGCGGCCCTTTCGACGCGGCTATAGCACGGGGGATCAATCCCCGGCGTCGGACTTCGCGGTGGGGACGACACCGGGGACCGCGTTCGGGCGACGGGAGAAGCGACTCGCGTTTCTGGTCCGTCGGAAGCAACGGCGAAGTCGGGGGTGTTCGGAGCGTTCCCTGAAGCGGGATTCAGCGCGTGACTGGATGGTAGTGGAAGGGAGCCTGATAGCGAAATCTCTAGTACAATGCCGCTTGAATAGACAGCGAGCCTACGAAAATTCGCGGTTACATATAGTGGATAAGTAATCGCGACGAGCCTGTAAGGCTCCCCTACTGCTTGCACGCTGGGCGCTTAACATGACAGCGCCCGCCCGGTCGCGGCCGAGCGGGCGTGTGTCCCGGTCTGCGCCTAGTTGCTGACGGCCGTGATCGTGGCCGTGCCGGAATTCCCGGCTGTGTCGGTGTAGGTGGTCGAGAAGCCGACTTCGGTGCCCATCTCGCCGAAGGTGACGCACAGCTGCTGGCCGCCCGCGTCGCCGCAGATCTTTTTGGCCGCCTGGTCGATGGTGTAGGGGCCGGGCGCGGCGCCGTTGATGACGGCCGTGCCGTTGGAATCAAACACCACCACGGTGGTCTGGCCGCTGCTGTTGACGAACTCCACGGTGGTCGAGGCGGCGAGGGCGGGCGTGGCGATCAGGGCCAGGCCGGCGATGGCGGTGAGCAGTCGAAGTTTCATGGTGCATTTCCCCGGTGGACGGGCCGCGCGCGGCGGCCGCTGGATTTGAAGGGAAACGATACGCACGCCGTCGGCGAGCCGCAATCGCCCGGTGCGTGTGTCAGGCGCCGCCCGCTGCCGACGCGAGCGCAAAGCCCTCGTAACCGTTGGCCACAACCGCGTCGCACATGTCGCGATACGGCCCGACTCCGCCGACATAGGGCATGAACACCCGGGGTTTTCCCGGCACGTTCGCACCGAGGTACCAGGACTTCGCCAGCGGGTAGAGGGTCGCGTCGGCGACCTCGTTGACGTGGGCTACCCAGGCATCCTCAGCCTCCACGGTGGCCTCGATGGAGCTGAGCTGGCGGGCGACGAGATGGTCGATACAGGCGGCAATCCAGTCCACATGCTGCTCGATCGAGACCACCATGTTGGACAGAACCGAGGGGCTGCCCGGTCCGGTGACCAGGAACAGGTTGGGGAAACCGGCGGACATCAGCCCCAGGTAGGTGCGCGGGCCATCGGCCCATTTGGCCTTCAGCGCCTCACCGCCCCGGCCGCGGATATCGATCTTGCCCAGCGCTCCGGTCATGGCGTCGAAGCCGATGGCGAAGACGATGCTGTCGAGCGCGAAGTCCCCGGCGGAGGTGCGCAGACCGGTCGGGGTGATTTCTTCGATCGGCGCGGACGACAGGTCCACCAGGGTGACGTTGTCGCGGTTGAAGATCTCGTAGTAGCCGGTATCGACACACAGGCGCTTTGTGCCGAAGGGATAGTCCTTGGGCGTCAGCAGATCGGCGACCTTCGGATCCTTGACGATTTCGCGGATCTTGCTGGCGGCGAACTCGGCCACGGTGGCGTTGGCGGTCAGGTCCACGCCGGTGTCGGCGAAGGCCCCGCCGATGGCGAAGCCGCCCCTGGCCCACTTCTCCTCATAGATCCGACGCCGCTCCTCCGGGCTGTGCTCCAGCGCCAGCCGCTCGGTCGCCTCAATGGCCAGGGTGCCTACGCCTGACGCCCGCTCCGCCGCACGGTACTCGGTGCGGTTGGCCTTCCAGTCGGCGACCACAGCCGGATCGATCGGGCCGTTGTGCGCCGGCACACTGTAGTTGGGCGTCCGCTGGAAGGCGTACAGCTGGGCCGCCTGTGTGGCGATCTGCGGCATCGACTGGATCGCCGAGGATCCCGTGCCGATCACGCCGACCCGCTGGCCGGTGAAGTCCACGCCCTCGTGGGGCCATTTGCCGGTGTGGTAGGTCGCGCCGCGGAAGCGCTCCAGTCCCGGAAAGTCGGGCTCGTTGGGCGAGGAGAGGCAGCCGGTGGCCATGACGCAGAAGCGCGCCGAGACGGCGTCGCCCCGGTCGGTTGAGACGCGCCAGCGGGCGGCGGCCTCGTCGAACACTGCAGCCGTGACGCGCGTCTGAAGCTGGATCCCGTCGCGCAGGGCGAACCGGTCGGCCACGTGATTGAGATAGGCCAGCAGCTCCGGCTGGGCGGCGTAGCGCTCGGTCCACCGCCACTCGTCCTGCAGTTCGTCGGAGAAGGAGTAGGAATATTCCTGGCTCTCGATATCGACCCGGGCGCCGGGATAGCGGTTCCAGTACCAGGTGCCCCCCACGCCATCACCGGCCTCGAAGACCCGCGCGGTCAGGCCGAGCCCCCGCAGTTTGTGCAGCAGGTAAAGGCCGGCGAAACCGGCTCCGACGACGACGACATCGACGTCGGTCGTGACATTGCCTGAAGTTTGATCCGACATGGCGCCTCGTCCCTCCTCGCGTTTTTTTCTTGGAGGTTACGTGACGCCGGCCGACTCGGTCACGCGCCAATTGCCTTGCCGGCTCGGCCGGCAGTTCGCTCACAACCTGCGCCGGTCGGGATGCGGGAAAACAACCGGGCGGAAAACTCACACCTGCCGATCCGTCGGCGGGAGCGAAAACAGCAGAAGTGCAAGTCCAGGGCATCGGCTCAGAAGTGCCTGGCCACGCACGCTGCCGCCTGCAACCTCTTCAATCTCCAGCCCCAGCTCATCCCCAGACCGACGCTCCGCCACCTTCGAGCTGAAGCTCACCGGATGTGGGCGGATGCGACAGCCGCTGCCTGATGAATAGTTGGGAGGGGGCTCTTTGGCCGGCGGCCGTTTAGCTGACAGTCCCCGCCGGTGTCGGCCGGAGCCGGGTGCGCGGGGTTGATGGCGGTGCTGTCAGTCTAACGCGAACCTGTCTCCCCCTCTTGCACACTATCCCGGTACAGCGACGAACTTGCGGGCGGGCGGATGACTTGTCATGTCGTGGTCGTGGCCGGTCAGCGCATCGACAAGCCCTCGGAGCTTGTCGAGGTGATCGTCGAGGAGGCCGCGGGGCGTCGTGTCGTGCTCGTTGCACAGGAACGCCGCGGCCGCGACGGCGACCCCGTGTTGCGCGCCATTCCCCATGAGTTTCACCGAAGAGCCAGCGACGTGGGTTACGCTGATGTGCTTGCCGGCCATCAGGAGGTTGTCGATGTTGGCCGAGTAGAGGCAGCGGAACGGGATGCCGTAGGATTGCTGATCGCGGCTGTCGAAGATCCAGTCCTTGAGCCTGAAGTCATATTTTCCCTCGCCAGGGCGCCAGGCGCAGTGGATGCAGAACGACCCGTCGTTGGCGATCAGCATGTCATTGAAACGGGTGTGGTTGCGGATGTCGTTCTCGGTCAGGACATAGTCGCCCTTGTAGCGCCGGAATTCGCCCTGGGCCGCCACGAACGCCATCCACTCGAATTCGAGGTTGGTATACTGATCGGGCTCCAGCTTCTTGACGTTGGAGAAGGTCCCGTAGAGCGCCCGCATCAGATAGTCGCGAACGAATTCCCCCGAGGTGTACGGGTCGAGCCACTGGCCGTATTCCCAGAAGTGCGTTGCCGGAAACTCCATCATCCAGGACTTGGTCGGATTGTCGGTGAACTGGAAGGTCGGGTTGTCAGGATTGGCCGAGGGGCCAGGGCCATTTTCCAAGCCAGACTTGATCAGCTGTCCGCTGAGATTGGCGTAATCCTTGGACACCTCAGTCGCCCAGGGCACCTCGGGGAAGGGGACTGGGCGGTCCGCCATGCGCGTGCGGAAGAAGAGGGTGTTGCCATGGTGCATGTCATCGGCCACCTCGGGGGCGTAGGGCTCGTCGAACTCCGAGCGCGCCTCGCGGCCGAACAGGGTTTCCGCGTCCACCAGGACGCCGAGCTGGGCGACGCCGCTGGCGTCGATGAACATCTTTCCGCGGAAGCGACGCTCCTGCCCGCCGCGAGCTTGAACGGCGTCTACCGAGACGATCCGGTCGCCCTTCCGCTCTGCGGCGACAATCCGGTGCTCCAGGAAGACCGTCGCGGTCGCCTCTGCTTCGAGAAGTGAAAGCGCCATGAGGTCGCCGTCCGGCGTTCGCTGCGAGATTTCGCGCAGGATCGAGCCCTGGGCGCCGCGCGGCATCAGACCAATCTCCTTGCTGGCGTTGCCGCCGAGCACCGGGCGGTCATGGATCAGGGCCACTCGCTGGCCGAGTCGGGCGGCCGTCAGCGCCGCCGCGCAGCCGGAGACGCCGCCGCCCACGACCACGACGTCGAAGTCGCCCGCCTCGAGCGGATCGGCCGGCAGCCCGCGCAGGGCCTTGCGCCAGGCCCGGCTCGCGGCATCGACGGCATCCGGAGGAGGCGTGTCGTCCTGGCTCAGGAAGATCGCGTCGCAGCGCCCGTCAAAGCCCGTGAGGTCATGCAGCGCCAGGGTCACCGCGCTTTTCGGCAGAGAGACCTTGCCGGCGGGATGCCAGGACCAGTCCTCACCCTTAACGCCGAACTCCGTATCGAGCCTGACGCCGTTGATTGATAGTGCGAACCGACCAGGTGAGTACGGGGCCGCCCAGTCCCGGGTGCGGACCCACACTGCGTAGTGGCCAGCTTCAGCCACCTCGATGATCGTGGTCGCGTCGGCGACCGGCTGCCCGAGCCCGTGGGCCAGCAAATAGGGCGAGCCCATCTGCGCCTCGAACTGGGAGTCGAGGACCCAGCCGCCATGGCTATCGAAGTCCTCTGCCTCGACGAGGATTCCCGATGGGCCTTTGGGTGCCGACAAGGTCATGCTGTCGCCTCCGGTAAGATCGTTGTCCAAATTGGTGGCTTCAAGCCGACCTGAACCTGCCCCGTCGCGCCCCGGTTCCGGGCCATCAACGCGTTGTCGGTGGCGGCTGGCTGTCTCGATCCACCGAGCAGCGGTACCTTGCGATTGAACAAATGTATAGTATTTGACTGGGCATCCCTGCGCGGAGTGGCGGGGGATTGGCGCAGGGCGTGAGGTGACATGGACCTGGAACTTGGACCGGCCGACGCGGACTTTCGCAGCGACGTCAGGGCCTTCCTCGACGAACATCTCTCGGAGGAGCTTCGGGCAGCCGTCGCCGCAAGCACGGGCACTTTCTGCGACCTCTCCGCGATGTCCCGGTGGCACGCTATCCTCAATGAACGAGGATGGGTGGCCCCGGACTGGCCGATGGAATTCGGCGGGCCGGGCTGGTCCGACACCCAGAGGCACATCTTCGCCTCAGAGTGCGCCCTTGCGGGCGCTCCGCCCACCCATACGTTCGGCATTCGAATGTGCGGCCCGGTGCTCATCCGGTTCGGCACGCCCGAGCAGCAGCTCCACTACCTTCCACGCATTCTGACCGGCGAGCATCGCTGGTGTCAGGGCTATTCAGAACCAGGATCGGGTTCGGATCTGGCCTCCCTGAAGACCGCAGCAAGGTCCGATGGCGACGACTACATCGTCTCGGGCAGCAAGATCTGGACGACCCTGGCGCATCAGGCCACCCACATGTTCTGCCTCGTCAGAACGGATTTCGACGTCAGGGCCCAGGCCGGGATCACCTTCCTGCTGATCGACATGTCGACTCCCGGGATTTCCATAAGGCCGATCGTCAACATCGCCGGCGACCATGAGTTCAACCAGGTCTTCTTCGACGAGGTCCGGGTCCCGAAAATCAACCGCGTGGGCGATGAAAACGCCGGCTGGGCCGTCGCCAAGCACCTGCTGGAATTCGAACGCGGCGGGAACTACGCGGCTGGCCTGCGGGCGCGCCTGGGGTGGGTGAGGAGACTCGCCGTCAACAGTCAGGCCGACGATGAGTCATTCCGCTGCAGGCTCGCGCGCGCCGAGATCGAAGTCACCGCGGTGGAAATGCAGGAGAGGCGGGTGATTTCCGCCCTGAGCCTGGGGGAGGCCCCCGGAAATGCAGCTTCCCTGTTGAAGCTTCAAGGCAGTGAGCTGACCCAGAAACTCGATGAGCTCGCCATCGAAGCGGTCGGCCCGAGAATGTCGCCAGTCGACGCGGAGGCGGACGTGGCCATGGGCCGCTACCTGTACGATCGTTCGGTGACGATTTTTGGTGGAACCAGCGAGATTCAGCGCAACATCATTGCCCGGACCGTATTGGCGCTCTGAAGCGCCTCACGCCCGCTGACCTCAAGTTCAGCTCTGATGAGCCGCCGTTCGCTGTGCATGACCGGCCCCGAGAGGCACCGAACGCTGGCTCACCCTGGCGACAAATCCCCCCGGCAAAGGGCTTCACACGACACTGAACAAGTGTATAGTAACCCAGCAGTCAGGGAGATCGCAGGTGGACGTCGCCAAGGAAATTCCCGTTCGCCGGATGAGCTTCGAGTTCCCGGACGACATGGATCTGGTGTTCATCGAGGGCGACCCCGCGATGTCCTACTACTTTGTCGGCGCCTGGATGATG
>CAIOHT010000128.1 GCA_903858185.1 uncultured Caulobacterales bacterium | reverse complement strand
TATCTGGTCGCGCAACACCCTGAACGCTTCGCCCGTGTGATCGCCGCCAATACCGGCCTGCCGCTGGGCGAGGGCGAAAGCGAGTTCATGAAGATGTGGGTGGGCATGATGCGCGAGGCGACAGCCTTTCCCTGGCCGATGTTAGAGGCGGGCATGCAGCGTAAGCTGACCGGGGAGGAACTGGCCGCCTACCACGCGCCATTCCCGTCATCCGACTACGAGGCCGGCATCATCCAGTTCCCGGTCCTGATCGCCGTCCAGACCGACAACCCGGGTGCACCGCTCAACCGGGCGGCGTGGGCCAAGCTGGCGACGTTCGACAAACCGTTCCTGACCCTGTTCGGTGACCTCGATCCGGTGGCGCGGGGATGGGACAAGCGGGCGCAGGCGCACATTCCCGGCGCGGCCGGGCAAAAGCATCACAACATTCCGACCGCGAACCATTTCATCCAGGAAGACGCACCGGACGAACTGCTCTCCCACATCATTCCGTTCCTTGATGTGAACTGAGGAGACCGCACCGTGGCGCTGTTGCCCCCAAGCACGAATGCCGACTATCGCGGTTCGATCGCCGCCGTCTGGTTCCTCGCCCTGTCAGCGGTGATGACCATCGTACCGGGCTTGATCCACTATTTCCTGCCCGACGGCGGTTCAGGCGTCATCGCCCATATCGACCTGACGACCCGCGCCGACACCATCATCGCTCTCTTCGCCTGGTATGGCGCCATGCAGATCCCGTTCGGGCTCCTCATTCTGATCATCGCTCTACGATACCGCACACTCGTACCCCTGGTGTTGCTGCTCCTGATCCTCATGCAGTCGCTCAGCGCCTTTTCCGCGTGGTTCTGGAAGAGCTCCCAGGGCGGCCACCACCCTCCGGAACACTACGGCTCGGCCCTGTTTGTCTTCCTCGGCCTTGCCTTCTTCGCCCTCTCCCTGCGCCCTCGCCGCGCCTGAAAGGAACGTAAAACATGATCACCCAGGTTCAGGTCCGCCGTTCATCTTTCGGCGAAACCCAGGTCGTTTCCATCGACAGGCCCGAGCTCGCGGACGGCGAAATTTTCGTGGCCATCGACAAGTTCGCCATGACTGCGAACAACGTCAGCTACGCCCTCTCCGGGGACATGATCGGCTATTGGAAGTTCTTCCCCGTAGCGGAGCCCTGGGGGATTGTTCCGGTCTGGGGATTTGCCGACGTCCTCGAATCCAGAGCCCCCGGCATTGCTGTTGGCGAGCGCATCTGGGGCTTTCTGCCGATGGCCAGCCACCTTGTCATGCGTCCGGCAGCGGTGACTGAACGCTCTCTCACAGACGGGGCCGCCCATCGCGCGGAGCTGCCAGCGCTCTACAACAGCTATCAGCGCACTAAAGGCGACCCGGCCGCTCTGACCGCTATGGAGGACGCGCGGTGCGTCCTCTTCCCGCTCTTTTCGACCTCCTACGTCCTTTACGACTACCTTGTGGACAACGCCTTCTTCGGCGCCCGGCAGGTGTTGGTCGGCAGCGCCTCCTCCAAGACCGGCCTCGGGCTGACGAACCTGCTCTCACGGCATGACGGCGACCGCCCCCGCGTGGCGGGTCTGACCTCACCCGGCAATGTCGGATTCGTGAATGGCCTGGCGACCTGCGACGAAGTGGTCACCTATGACGCTATCGGCGCCCTGGATCCGAGCGTCCCGACCGCCTTCGTGGACATGTCCGGCGATGGTGCCGTCGTGACGGCGATTCACGCCCGGTTCGGCGCCAATCTCAAGCTCAGCTGCGCCGTCGGCGCGACCCATTGGGGCGCCGGGCGCTATCGGCCTGAGCAGGCGGCCACACCGCATACCTTCTTCTTCGCGCCGGCCCAGTTCGCCAAGCGGGACGTCGACTGGGGGCCTGGCGAGATCATGCGCCGCGCCCAGGTCGAGGCGGCGCGCATGTCGGCAGAACTCAAGGGAACGCTGGACGTCCACCATGAACGGGGATCGGACGCGGTGATCGCCGCCTGGCGTGGCCTCGTCGGCAATACGATCGCGCCGAGCGTCGCCCTTATGGCCTCATTGACCTGAGCCGCCGGTTTCCCTTCCTCGTGAGCCGGAACCTCCACCGGACCCGCCCTCGGCGCCCTTGGCTGAATGGCGCACAGTCATGGGCCAGCGGGGGTGATGGATGTGCCGTTTGCAAGCGGCAGCAGACCAATTGCCGTTAGACTGCGCCCATCAACCATCGAGCACCGCAATATCGCCGCCTGGATATCAGCCCCAGATGAGGCCCAAGCTCCGCTAAACAGACGCCGCGAATGGCTCGACTGTTCTGACGACCTACAAGGATAGATTTCAATGCCGGAAGATCGGGATTTCAGGATTGTCGGCGTCGGCGCGTCTCCCTACACGCGGAAACTCCGTGCGGCGGCGCGGTTTCGACGTCTGCCGTTTCGGTTTGTGGTAGCGGGCAGCAAAGAGGCCAACGCCCTCCCGGAGCGGTCCTTACCTCTCTTCCCCTACTTCGTAGCGCCAGATGCCGATGGCGCGCTCACGCAGGTGCAATCGGACTCGACGCCAATCCTGACCGTCCTCGACGAGGCCTATCCGCAGCGGCGGCTGCGGCCGGCTGACAACGCCCTTCGACTCCTTGACCTGTTGATCGAGGACTATGGCGACGAGTGGCTCAGTAAGTGCATGTTCCATTACCGCTGGTCTTGTGCTCCCGACACGGAGCGTGCCAGCGCCTATCTCCCCTATACCACAGCCATGAAGATGGCGCCTGATCAGGGCGTGCAGGCGGCCGCAGCTTTCGCCGCGCGCCAGATTTCTCGCATCGGTGTTGTCGGCTCTAACGAGACGACCGGGCCGGTGATCGAAGCGAGCTGGCGCCGCTTCCTGGAGGTCTTTGACGCCCACATTCAGAACCAGCCATTCCTGCTCGGCAACCGACCTGGCGCAGGCGATTTCGCCTGTTACGGACAAATGACCATGCTGGTGATAACCGATCCGACGCCCGCTGCGGTCGCGTTTGACGTCTCGCCGCGCGCCTATGCCTGGACGGAGCAGTGTGAAGATCTAAGCGGCCTCGATATCAGCGAAGACGACTGGATCGACCTTGAAGAACCGTCCGAGACGTTTCGCGCCCTCCTGACTGAGGTTGGTCGGGTCTACGCGCCGTTTATGCTGGCCAATGCAGACGCAGTGGCGCGCGGTGCGGAGCAGGTCATTTGTGAAATCGATGGCCAGCCCTGGAGGCAGGCCCCCTTCGTCTACCAGGCCAAGTGCCTGCGGTGGCTACGCGAGGCCTATTCGGCGCTGACGCCCGCCGACCAAGGCCGCGTTGACGCCACCCTTGCAGGCACTGGCTGTGCAGCGCTGTTCGAAGGAGCTTAGGCGACCGGCGGATTGAGATCACATCATTTACTCGGCGCCTGGCAAATGCACCAAGAGCGCTATGAGCGGGTGTCCGAATTGGGCCCCTCTTCACGGAGGGTTCTGTGAGGGTAACGATTGCGGGCAGAAGAAGGCTATCCCCCACGCCGCCGATCAAGCAGCGGCGGTGGCAGCCGCCCACATCTGGTGAGCGTCGGCCCGGAGATGGCGGAGGGTCGGTCGGCGGATCAGATGGGGCTGGAGATTGAAGGTATCGTAGAGCGCGGCGTGATGGTCTGAGAACGTCCGCTACGGGTCGAAAGCGGACCCCTGCGAGAACCGCAACGCCCCCCAAATCCGCTCATCCTCGCGGAAGCGAGGACCCAGGTTTACGGCCGCTGCACTCACTTCAAGGGATGTTTGGCTCCGCGACAACGCCTTCCGCCGTGAGCGACAGATGAAGGTCTGGCGGCGGGCCTGGAAGATCGAACTGATCGAGAAGACCAATCCCGGATGGCGGGACCTGTTTCCGGAGATCTGCTGAGCACCCGACATCCCCGACCGTGAGTGCACCCGCCGTAAACCTGGG
>CAIOHT010000127.1 GCA_903858185.1 uncultured Caulobacterales bacterium | reverse complement strand
GGGCCGATGGCGGCGACCACATGCGGGCTGATCGTCGCGGCGACGAGGCCCAGCTTGACCTCGGAGAAGGCGAACTTCGCGTCCTTGGCCGCCACGGCGTAGTCACAGGCGGCGACCAGACCGGCGCCACCCCCGAAGGCCGGTCCCTCGACCAGGGCCACCGTGAACTGCGGCAGCTCACGCAGGGCCAGCAGCATGTCGGCCAGCGCCATGGCGTCTTCGCGGTTCTCGTCCTTGGTGAAGGTCGCGGCGGACTTCATCCAGTCCAGGTCAGCGCCGGCGCTGAACGCCCCGCCGGCCCCACGCAGGAAGACGATCCGCACACCGTCGGCGTCGCGCAGGGTCTCGAAGTGCTGGGCGAGCGCTGCGATCACCTCGGCGTTGAAGGCGTTCTTCTTGTCGGGCCGGTTGATGGTGACGACCGCGACGCCCGAGGGGCTGGCGTCGAGCACCGCGAGGTCGCTGAGCGCGTCGGTGTCGGTGACTTCGACGAGGGGATCGGCAATGGGATTGGTCATGTTGTTTCCTGCTCCGGTTACATCCGGAAAACACCAAAGGTGGTGTCGGGGATTGGTGCGTTGAGGCTGGCCGAGATAGCCAGACCCAGAACGTCCCGGGTCTGCGCTGGATCAATCACGCCGTCGTCCCATAGCCGCGAGGTGGCGTGGTAGGGGTTGCCCTCGTCCTCGTATTTCTGCCGGACCGGGGCCTTGAAGGCCTCTTCCTCTTCCTTCGTCCATTTGTCGGCGTCGCGGTGGACTGTAGCCAGCACGCTGGCGGCCTGCTCGCCGCCCATCACGCTGATGCGGCTGTTGGGCCAGGTGAACAGGAAGCGGGGGGAATAGGCACGGCCGCACATCCCGTAGTTGCCGGCGCCGAAACTGCCGCCGATCAGGACAGTGAACTTTGGCACGTTGGCGCTGGCGACGGCGGTGACCATCTTGGCCCCGTCCTTGGCGATGCCGCCGGCCTCGTACTTTCCGCCGACCATGAAGCCGGAGATGTTCTGCAGGAAGACCAGCGGGATCTTGCGCTTGCAGGCCAGTTCGATGAAGTGCGCCGCCTTCAGCGCCGCCTCGCTGAACAGCACGCCGTTGTTGGCCAGGATCGCCACCGGGTAGCCCCAGATGCGCGCGAAGCCGGTGACCAGGGTCGTGCCGTAGAGCGGCTTGAACTCGTCGAATTCACTGCCGTCGACGATGCGGGCAATGACCTCGTGGACGTCATAGGGTGCGCGGACGTCGGCCGGCACGACGCCATAGAGTTCGGTCGCGTCGAACAGCGGGGCCTTCGGCTCGCGCACGTCCATGTCGACGCGCTTGACGGTGTTCAGGTTGCCGATGATCGAGCGGACGATCTCCAGCGCGTGTTCGTCGTTGGCGGCGACATGGTCGACCACGCCGCTGCGGCGGCCGTGGACGTCCGCGCCGCCCAGATCGGTGGCCGAGATGACCTCGCCCGTGGCGGCCTTCACCAGCGGCGGGCCGGCGAGGAAGATGGTGCCCTGGCTCTCCTCGCCCGCGCCGCGGACAATGACCGTCTCGTCGCTCATCGCGGGCACGTAGGCCCCGCCGGCGGTGCAGCTGCCCATCACGCAGGCGATCTGGGCGATGCCCTCGGCGCTCATCCGGGCCTGGTTGTAGAAGATGCGGCCGAAGTGATCGCGGTCGGGGAAGACCTCGTCCTGGTGCGGCAGGTTCGCCCCGCCGCTGTCGACCAGATAGACGCAGGGCAGCCGGTTCTGATGCGCGATCTCCTGCGCCCGCAGGTGCTTCTTGACCGTCATCGGGTAGTAGGTGCCGCCCTTCACCGTCGCGTCATTGGCGACGATCATCACCTCGCGGCCAGACACACGGCCGATGCCGGTGATGATGCCCGCCGCCGGAATCTCGCCGTCGTACAGGTCGAAGGCGGCCAGCTGGCCGATCTCGAGGAAGGGCGAGCCCGGATCGAGCAGCCGCTCGACGCGCTCGCGCGGCAGCAGTTTGCCACGACTTGAATGGCGATTGCGCGAGGCCTCATTGCCGCCCAGCGCGGCCTGGGCGGCGCGCTCGCGGAGTTCGGCCGCCAGGGCCGCATTGACCGCAACATTGTTGCGGAAGGCGTCGGAGTTGGGATCGAGATCCGAGGTCAACCTGGGCATGGTTGAGGCATAGCCTGTTCTTTCCGGGGCCGGAAGCACCGCAAACCGCTGTCGTCCGCGCAAATGTCGTGCGCCTCGCGGGGGAAACGCATGGACCTTGCCCTTTGGGTGAAGTTCAGGTGGGCTGCGGGCTCCGGGGGAGACGGAGATGCGGTTCCTGAAGTCATTGATGGCGGCCCTGCTGGCTGCATCGCTGGTCGCGGCCTTGGTGATCGCCGGCGCGCTCGAGGGCTGGTGGCGCAAGCCGATGGCGCCGGCCGGGAATGTCGCGGCCTTTGCCGCCGCCGCGACCGCGCGGATCAAGGCCGAATCGAAAGGCAACGCGGCCTTCATCCTGATCAAGGGCGGCAAGCCGGTCGCCGAGGCCTACGTCTCGAAGGGCGCGCCGGTCGACCGCGACACCCAGTTCCAGGTGGCGTCCCTGAGCAAATGGCCGACCGCCATCGCCGTGATGACCCTGGTCGAGCAGGGCAAGCTCGACCTGGACGCGCCGGTGTCGCGCTACCTGACGCGCTGGAAACTGCCGCCGACGGCGTTCGACAACGACCAGGTGACGGTCCGGCGGCTGCTGAGCCATACGGCGGGCCTGACCGACGGCCTGGGCTACGGCGGGTTCAGGCCGGGCGAGCCGGTACAGTCCCTGGAGGCCTCGCTGACAAAGGCCGCCGACGCCTCCCCCGGCGCTGACGGCGCGACGAAGGTCGGCCGCGAGCCAGGAAGCTGGGACTACTCCGGCGGCGGCTACACCCTGCTTCAGCTGCTCATCGAGGAAGTCTCGGGCCAGCCGTTCAACACCTACGTGACCGAGACCGTGTTCAAGCCGCTGGGCATGACCCGCTCGACCTTTGTCCTGCCCGAGACCCCGACCAACCTGGCCGAATTCTATGACGTCGACGGCTCCCCGGCGATCCACTATCGCTTCACCAGCCTGGCAGCGACCTCGCTCTACACCTCGGCCGCCGACATGGCCCGGCTGATCGCAGCCCAGACACCCGGGCCGAACGGCGAACCGGCCGGACGCGGGGTCCTGAAGCCCGAGACGCTGGCGGCCATGCGCAAGCCGCATGCAAAGCAGTACGGGTCCGATATCTGGGGTCTGGGTCAGGTTCTCTACGCCCCCCTCGACAAGGGCGACTTCGTCGCCGGCCACGACGGCAGCAACACCCCGGCGATCAACACCACGGCGCGGGTGAACCCGGCGACCGGCGACGGCATCGTGATCCTGGAGACGGGCAACACGCGGCTGGCCACCCAGGTGGCGGGCGAGTGGGTGTTCTGGTCCACCGGCTTTGTCGACAGCTTCATGGTGCTGCTGGAGCTCCGGGCAACGCTGATTCAGGTCGCCATCGGCGCCGGTGTCGCCTTCCTGCTGGTCTTCCTGCTGGTCTGGCGCCTGATGCGGCGGCGAACGGCGCCGAAGGCCTGAGCTTCGGGGCGAGCCGCGCCGCGATGATGCATCGCTACGACTCACCGGCCTTGTTACCCTCCGGTTCGTGGGCATGATCGATCCCTTGCACGAGACGGCGCTGGAGCGGCTCTTCGATGATGCGCGCCAGACCGGAGACGCGCGCTGGTTCTCGCTGCCGGGTGGCGAAACCCTCTATGATCCCGGCCAGCCATCGCGGGAGCTGTATTTCCTGCGCGCTGGCCGCCTCGGCGCCTTTCGTCGTGAGGAAGGTCAGGAGCGGCACTTCCTGGGCGTGATCCGGCCGGGCGAACCGGCGGGCGAGATGGCCCTGATCGCCGGTACGCCCCATTCGGCCCAGGTCGTGGCGCTACGGGATTCCGAGGTGCTGGCGCTGTCGCGGGAAGACTTCTTCGCCGCCGCCGACCGCGATCCGGCGGTGATGACCGAACTGGCGCGGCTGATGATCCTGCGCACACGACAGGCCGCGACCCAGGCCTCGATTGGCGAGCCCACGGTGTTCGGCTTCGTGGCCGTCGACGCCGGCCGCAAGATCCGGCCGCTGGTCGACAGGATCGCGCTGGAAATCGCGCGCATGGGCCATTCCGTCACCGTGGCGGGCGTCGAGGCGACGCATGCGCCGACGGAATGGTTCTCCAACGTCGAGGCCGACCACGACTACGTCCTCTATGCCGCCGAACACGTTGAGACGGCCTGGAAGTCGATCGTCGGACGGCAGGTCGACCGGCTGTTCCGCGTCGGTCGCGGCGACAAGGCCCCGCCGGCCCACGTGGCGGCCTATGCGTCCGAGACGCTGCAGCAACAGCAGCTCGTCGACCTGATCCTGGTCCAGAAGGCGGGCGCCATACGACCGTCCGGATCCGAGGCGTGGCTCGACGCGACCAACGCCGCGCGTCTGTTCCACGTCCGGGATGGCGTGACGGCGGATGCGGGCCGTCTGGCCCGGGTGCTGACCGGACGCTCGGTCGGGCTGGTGCTGTCAGGCGGCGGCGCAAGGGCCTATGCCCATATCGGCGCGATCAAGGCCCTGCGCGAGCGCGGCGTGCCGATCGACTTCGTCGGCGGCGCCTCGATGGGCGCCATCGTCGCCGCCGGGGTGGCGATGGGCTGGGACGAGGCGGAGATGGACGCGCGTATCCGCGATGCCTTCGTCGACTCCTCGCCGCTCGACGACATCGCCTTCCCGATGATCGCCATGACGCACGGCGAGAAGGTGCGGGAGCGGCTGCGGGTCCATTTCGAGGAGACCCGGATCGCCGACCTGTGGCTGCCGTTCTTCTGTGTGTCCTCGAACCTGACCACCGGCGCCTACCATCTGCACCGGCGCGGCACGCTGCGGCATGCGCTGAGGGCCTCGATCGCCCTGCCCGGCGTCATGCCGCCGGCGATCGACAACAACAATGTGCTGGTCGACGGCGCGGTGATGAAGAACTTCCCGTCGGATGTGATGCGCTCGATGCAGCTGGGGCCGATCGTCGGGGTCGATGTCACCCGCGGCCGCAGCATCACCGCTGACGACGTGGCCCGGCCTTCGTCGATCTGGCGCTGGATCCTGTCGGGTGACTGGCGCAAGGGCCCGCCGATCGTCGCCCTGCTGATGCGGGCGGCGACCGTCTCGACCGGCCGCGACCTGAACGCCGCACGCGAGGCGACGGACCTGCTGATCATGCCCAATACGGACGGCATCGACATTCGCGACTGGAAGGCGTTCGAGCCCGGCGTCGAGGCCGGATACAAGGCCGCCCTGGCCGCCCTCGACCGGCTCGACCGGCCGGTGACCGAGATGCGCAAGTCGCGGGCGAGAGGCTGATTTTTGCACCGCTGCCCCCGACGAATGCCGGGATGAGCGAGTATTTCAGCGCACCGCGACCATGAATAGCCGCGGAAACGGGAACAGCGTCACACCGTCCTCGCGCGGCGGGAAATCCGCGACGATGCGCGCGCGGAAGGCGTCCAGGAACGCCTCCAGAAGCGCTTCATCATCGGCCAGAACGTCGAGATAGGGTCGCAACGCCGTGCCACGCATCCACTCGACCACCGGATCCTCGCCCTCCAGGGCATGGAGATAGGTGGTGGTCCAGATGTCGACTTCGCCGCAGATGGCCGACAGCCAGCCATAGTAGTCGGCCAGCGCCGGGGTCGGGTCGATCCGCCGCGCCTCGCGGGTCAGGGACGCCCAGGGCCCCGCCTCCGCCGTCTCGCGCAGGATGCGGTGATGCTGCGTCTCGAACGCCATCGGCATCTGGCAGGCGAAGACCCCGCCCCGCTCCAGCAGCCCGACGAGGCGCGGAAACAGCGTTGCGTGATCGGGCAGCCACTGCAGCGCCGCGTTGGTGAAGATCAGGTCCGGCGGCGTGGTCGGCGCGAAGGCCTCGACGCTCCCGAGCACCCAGTTGACCTCGCTCGGGCGGTTCTTCGCCTGGCGCAGCATGTCGGGGCTGGAGTCGAGACCGTGAACGCGCGCCGTCGAATGGCGCAGGGCCAACAGCGCCGCGTGCTCCCCGCTTCCGCAGCCGAGGTCCCAGATCTCGCGGAACCGGCGGTCGGGGATCTGGACCATCAGATCGAGCGCAGGCCGGTCGCGGTGCGCCTTGTAGCGGTCGTAGAGGTCGGGGTCCCAGCTCGGCATGACCATGCCCTACACCGGTTGCATGCTGTGGTCATCGACCGTTCATTTGCGATAGGTCAGAAAGTCGCCACGCTCTGTGATGAGACTAAGGCCCATGAAAACGATCCGCACCCTGGCCGCCCTCGGCCTCCTCGCCCTTGCCGCCGCCGCGCCCGCCGCGATGGCGCGTCAGCCGGTCACGACGATCGAGCCGGGCTGGTGGGAGATGACCAACACGCTGAACCTCGTGGTCAGCAAGACCGAGATCGAGCGCCGCTGCATCACGCCCGCCGATGTCGACAAGATCCTGTCGGGCCGGATCAACCGTCACTACACCTGCACCTACCCCGAAAAGCGGGTCGCCGACGGCAAGATGTTCTTCAAAGGCACCTGCGTCGACAAGCGCGGGCGGATGGTCAATGTGACGGCCACGGGCACCTACTCGCCCGGCGCCTATACGATGGACGCCAACCTCTCGGGCAAGATCGCCGGCGTACCGCTCAGGGCCAGCGCCAATACGGTCTCCAAACGGCTGGGCGACACCTGCCTGGGCGCCCCGGTGAAGATCAAGGGCTAGGCAATTTGTCGCGCGATGCGTGAGCAGGGTTGGCGACTCGTCAATCCGCTGCCCATAGTGTGCGTCCTGTTTCAACAGCTGAAAGGAGGTGATCCGGTGTCTCATCGTATGAACCCGCGGTCGCAGTGCGTGACCCTGAAATCCGTTTCGACGGAGGTCAGCGCCTGATCAGCGCCTGGCGTTGAGCCGCAACCGCGGCAGACGATGGAAGGGCCGTCGGGGCAACCCGGCGGCCCTTTGCATTTGGGGGGGGGTGTTTGCCACCTGTGCTCCGGGCGGTGGATAACCCCAATCCTGTCATCCCGGCCGCAGCGCAGCGGAGAGCCGGGACCCAGCCTCGGCTTCTTGCACTCAGGCCAGGATTTGATCTGGGTCCCGGATCGTCCCTTCGGGCCGTCCGGGATGACAGTGGAGCCTAGAAGCCCACGCAGGCCCGACGCTCGATCAGCAGCACCGATTCCTGCCTGAACCGCGCCTTGTAGGCCGCGCGGATGGCTTCGATCTTCTCCGCCTCGCCCGGCGCGCCGCTCAGGACCAGCAGCAGCACCTTGGACGGCTCGGCGACGAGCGCGCCGTTCGGGCCTCGCCATTGCCCGGCGGCGTCAAACACCGTCAGGCCGTCGGGAAAGCGCGGCGTGACCTCCTGGTCGACGAAGGCTCGCCAGTCGGCGTCACTGACGCCGAGGGCCTCGCCGATGTTGCGGCCAAAGACCAGTTCAGCCGTGGTCGAGGACTTGAGGCCGCCATCACAGGTAAGGGATGCGTCGACGTCGACGCTGACACAGCCCGCCAGCGTCGTCGCTGCGAGGATGGCCGCGAGCGCCCTCACCCCCCGACCAGCTCCCGGCCGATCAGGAACCGGCGAATCTCGTTCGTCCCCGCGCCGATGTCGTAGAGCTTGGCGTCGCGGACGAAGCGTTCGACCGGCCATTCGCGGGTGTAGCCGGCGCCGCCGAGGGCCTGGACGGCCTCGTTGGTGACCTTCACGGCGTTCTCGCTGGCCATAAGGATCGCGCCCGCCGCGTCGAAGCGGGTGGTCTTGCCGGCGTCGCAGGCGCGGGCCACGGCATAGACGTAGGCGCGGGCGGAATTGAGGGCGACATACATGTCGGCCACCTTGCCCTGCATGAGCTGGAAGCTGCCGATC
>CAIOHT010000126.1 GCA_903858185.1 uncultured Caulobacterales bacterium | reverse complement strand
GTCGACCTGGCCGAGCTGTCGATCGTCGGGCTGATCATGAACGCCTCGGCCACCATGGGCGACGCGTTTGCCCAGATGCAGCGCTTCGGCCGGCTGACGCTGGAGACAGAGGGCCTCAGCGATGGTCCCCGCTTCGAGATGGTCGTCCGCAACGGCCAGCCCTGGATGGTCGATACCCGCGCCGATCCTGACGCCTTCCCCGAGCTGACCGAGGGGGCCTTCGCCCGGCTGGTCTGCGGCCCGCGCCGCTTCCTGCCGCAGCCCCATGTTCTGGAGGTCCAGGTCTCCCACCCGGCGCCGGCCTATCGCGCCGAGTACGACCGCATCTTCCAGTGCCCGGTGACCTTCTCGGCCGGCTGGAACGCCCTTCGCCTCGATCCACGCATCGCCACCTGGCCGGTGGCGCTCCAGCCGCGCTACGTGTTCGGGGTCCTGACGCAGAAGGCCGACGACCTGCTGCAGGAGCTCGAGGACCTGAAGACCGTGCGCGGCCGGGTCGAGGCGGTGCTGCTGCCGCTGCTGCACACCGGCGAGGTCGGCGCCGACGCGGTCGCCCGCACCCTGGGCTTCAGCCGCCAGACCCTGTTCCGCAAGCTGAAGGCCGAGGCCGCCACCTACGAACAGGTGCTCGACGGCCTGCGCCACCGCATGGCGCTGCGCTACCTCACCGCCCGCAAGGTCTCGGTCAACGAAACCGCCTACCTCGTCGGCTTCTCCGAGCCCGCCGCCTTCTCCCGCGCCTTCAAACGCTGGACCGGCCAGAGCCCCCGCGACGTCCAGCCGGCGCGGTGAGGGGGCATGTTCCGATTGCGCAGCCATCGGTACCTGTCCCCAAGCAAAAGCTGCGACGGGCGCCAACCCGTGACCACCCGATCGGTCGGGATCACGAAACCCGGTTGATCTCGAGTCTCAGTCCGCCACGTGTGTCGACGCCATTGTCGCGGATGAACAGGATTACGATCTGCTCGTTACCGACCTCAAAACGGTGCGGTTGAGCAGCCGACAGCGCTTTTTCCGGGCTTGCATAGCCGAAACCAGTACCCAGCCGTTTGGCGCCTCTAACTCTGTCGCCAATGGTCACAATATAGACGTCATGATACCAGTTGTTTTGAGCATCGGTGTCACGATTCACATTTGACCATGCCAGGTATTTTTCCCCGGCGACCGCCTGAACCTCATATTGGCCGATGCCCAATGGGGGAATGTGGGCCATATTGAAATCATTAGTGGCGAGGTCGCAGGCCAGATCGACAACCTTGGGCCATGCCGGCCCCTTTTCAGCATCAATACTGCGCGTCAAGGCGAAACCCCTCCATTGAACCGGACAAGTACTAGAGCTGACCGGCGCGACGCTAGCAAGTGACCCGATCCTGATTTTTGCCGCCACGCGACGACCCTGCAGCCGCACTCCTCGCGGTCTTCGCGGGGGGGAGAAGAGAAGGAGGCCAATGGAGACGATGGGGACGAGTCCCGCGCGCCCTACGACTGCAGCAGGTTCAGCAGGGAGCTCTGGCTGAGGGTGTTGAACACCTGGGCGCTGGCCTGGACGGTGGTCTGGGCCTGTTGCAGGCGGCTGATGGCCTCGGCCATGTCGACGTCGGTGATGCCGCCGACCATGGTCTCGAGCATCGCCTGGCGGGCCTCCTGGGTCTCCATGGTCTTGTCGACGCGGTTCTGGATCAGGCCGTTGCGGGCGGTGGCGTCGGTCAGGTCGCTGCGCGCGGTCTCGAAGTCGCCGAGCATCGACTGAAGGAAGGTTTCCTGCGCGGTCGTCAGCCGGCCGGTGAAGTCGCCGTTGGCGTCGGCGAAGGCCTGGACCTGGCGGAAGGCGTCGAACAGGCCGCCGCCGAGCCGGTCGGCGAGGAAGCCTGACTGGATGGTCGTCGACTCGTCCAGCTGGTTGGTCGGGACCAGGTTGTCGTTGCTGAAGAAGGCGTCGACGGTCGGCTGGGTGGTCAGCTCGGCCATCGCCCCGGCGCTGACCGGCGGGGTGTCGACCTGGCCGCCGGCGAACAGGTACCGGCCGCCGAAGCGGGCGTTCAGCGAGTCCGAGGCCGAGGAGAACCAGCTCGACAGCTCGCTCATCAGGGCGTCGCCGTGGCCGGTGGCCAGGGCTTCGGCGATGGCCTGGCGCGCGCCGGCGGCGGCGTCGGCGGTCTGGTTCAGCGCCAGCTCCTGCGATTCCAGCTTCGCGCCGAGGGTCTTGCCCTGGGTCAGGAAGGCGTCGACGCGGGTCTGGATCGAGCGGGTGGCCAGCAGGGTCTCGGCCTGGCGGGCGAAGCCCTTGAGGTTGGAGGCGACCTTGCCGCTGGAGACCTGGGCGTTGGCCTCCTGCTGGCGCACCTGGGCGCGCATCAGGTCGTTCAGGACCGAGGAATAGCTGTTGCCGGTGGCGACACGGTTCATGGCTTACCTCACCATCGTCAGGAGGACGTCGTACATATCCTTGCCGGCCTGGACGAGGCGGGCGGAGGCGCTGAAGGCCTGCTGGTAGGTGGTCATGCTGATCAGTTCCTGATCGAGGTTGACCCCCTCGGCCGAGCTGCGGCGTGTGTCGGCCTCGGAGGCGACGGCCGCAGCGATGGTCTGGCGCGACGTGGCCGCGTCGGCCTTGCGGGCGATCGAGCCGGCCAGCTCGGAGGCGTAGCGCGAGACGGTCATCGTCGAGGCGGCCAGGCCGCCCGCGGCGTCGAACCCGGCCAGGCTTTCACCGGCCTGGGCCAGGCTCTGGGCCCCGCTGCCGTCGCCGAGCGCCAGCACCGGCTTGCCCGCGCCGGCCTGGGTGAGGTCCAGCGAGGCGAGGGCCAGCCTCAGCGGGTTGGCGGCGACGTCGCTGCGCACCTCGAACCGTTCGGCCCGGCCGGACCGCTGCGCCAGGCCGATGCCGAACAGTTCGGAAATCGACGGCCCGCCGGCGCCGCGCTCGGTCTCGTCCTTCAGCACCGACAGGCTCGCGCCCCTGGCGTTGGCGGTGAAGATCATCGCGCCGTCGGCGTCGAGGCTGAACGCGCCATAGAGGCCCACGCCCGTGGTGTTCGAGTTCAGCGCGCCCAGCAGGTCCTGCATCACCGCGCCGGCCGGCACGGCGACGGTGACGTCCTTGACCCGGACCCCGTCGGCGTCGGCGACCCGCAGGCTGATGGTGTCGCCCGTGGTGAAGCCGTGCGCGCTCGTGGCGGCCAGGCCGGTGTCGTAGAACGGGAAGCCGGTGGATGTGACGAGGTCGTTCAGGCCGAAGTAGTGCGAGAAGCCCTTGCCGGCCTTGGTCGCCGGGCTGGTCGCGCTGTCGGCGATGGCCACGCCCGCGCCGCCGTTCGCCGACAGGCTGAGCGCGCCGTTGCTGAAGCTGGCCGAGCCGAAGCCACCCAGCGCCGTATTCAGCGTCGTCAGGAAGCTGCCGGGGGTGAAGGCCACCGGCCCGCCGCCGTCGACGCTCATCGTCCCGGCGTCGAAGTTGACGGCCACCTGCCGCTGCAACAGCCCGTTGGCGGCGACGACGGCGATGGTCGTCTGGCCGCTGAAGCCGGCGACGGCGGTGGGCAGGTCGAGTCCGGTGTTGCGGCCGGTCAGGGTGGCGGGCGCCGGCACGCTGGAGGCGGCGTTGTGGGCGCGGTTCAGCTCGTCGACGGCCTTGGTGACGAACTCCGACAGCTGGTCGCCGATCGCCGGCAGCTCGCGGTCGCGCAGGTCCAGCAGGCCGCGGATCTCGCCGGACGTCAGCCGAGCGCGCAGCGCGGCCTGGCCGCTGGCGCCGGGCAGGGTGACGGCGATCTCGCCCAAGGCCCCGTCCGCGCGCACATAGGAGAGGGTCGCCGCGCCGCCGCCTCCGGCCAGCACCGTCCCGTCCGAGGCCCGGATCACCGAGCCGCCGTTGTTGCGGCCGCTGATGCTGATATCGATCAGGCCCGACAGCTCGTCGATCAGCTGGGCCTGGATGTTCTCCGAACCGGTC
>CAIOHT010000125.1 GCA_903858185.1 uncultured Caulobacterales bacterium | reverse complement strand
GCCGCCCAGAACGCTCAGCGCCATCGGCAGGCAGGTCCACAGCATCGTGGCGCCGACCATGGTCGCGGCGAACAGCAACACCCCCACCCAATGCCCCTGAAAGCCGGGCACAAGGAAGGCCCCTCGGGCAGCATCCATAATGCGCCGGCGCTGGTCCTGATCGTCCTGCATGATGCGCCCTCTCCTTCCGGCGTAGCCCAAGACGGCCAGGGCATCAACGCGGCGTCGGCCGGGTCATGCCCGTTGGGGTCGGGCCATCCACCACACACCCAGCGCCAGCAGCCAGACCTGCCAGCCGACAAAGGCGAGCGGCGTCACCTCGACCACCGGGAAGCCCGGAATGACGGTCGCCAGCAACTCGCTCTGGCCAAGGATCCACAGCGGAACCAGCGCCAGCCCGGCCCATCCGAAGATCGCGGGCGCCAGCCGACCGCGCAGGACCGCCACCGCCAGGGCGAGGGTCCAGGCCGCCAGAAGCGTCTGGCCCAGGTGCTCGCCGAGCGCCACGCCGCCGAACTCGTTGAGAGCCTCGAACACGACCACCGCCGCGGACCGCGCCGCCGGGTCCGCCAACGGGTCCAGCGCCGTTGCAGCAAGGCCAGGCACGACGAACGGCCAACGCAGGAGGCCGACCGCCTGGACGAGCGCCGATCCGGCTCCCGCCAGGGTCGCCCAGAGCGGCCAGCGGCCGCCCTGCGCCCGGACCGCCTCGGCCGTCCAGCCGGCGACCCACAGGAATCCGGCGGCGCACAGGGCGAACGCCAGCCAGATCAGCACCAGTTCCGGCCCGCCGTCCCGAAACGCCTTCAGCACCACCAGCGGCGGCTCACGCAGGATGTCGTCATAGCCGAACCGGTCGATCAGCAGGACGTACGGCACGGTGGCCGCCAGCGGAAACAGGGCCATGGCCGCGCCGGCGAGACGGCGGGCGGCGGCGGGATGGGTCGTGGTCATGATCATATGTCCCAGTTGTGTGACATCACGATATGTCCCATGTGTGAGACACTGTCAATTCCCGAGGATTCGCCATGAGCCGAGCCGAGGCCGCGCCCGTTGTCCGCGACCGCCCCGCGACCGAGCGCTCGATCATCGAGGCGGCCGCCCGACTGCTGGCGGACAAGGGCTTTTCGGCGCTGAATGTGCAGGCGGTGGCCGAAGCCGCAGGCGTCGACCGCAAGCTGGTCTACCGCTACTTCGGCGGCATCGAGGGCGTCGTCGAGCGGCTGGGCGCGGACGTCCACTGGACACTGGGAGAGGCGGAAGACGCCACGCCCGCGGGCTCTTACGGCGAGGCCGCCGCCGCCCTTGTGCTGGCCTATGGACGGGCGCTGTCCGCCGATCCGCGCCTGCGCGGCCTGGTCGCCTGGGAGACAGTGGAGGACACGCCGATGCTGCGCGCGCTCGACGCGGGCCGGTCCAGCGCGATGCAGGCCTGGGCTGCCGCCCGGCTGGCCGGCGTTCCCCGCCCGGCCGGTATCGATGTTCCCGCGCTCAACGCGGTCCTGATCGCCGGCATCCAGATGCTGGCCCTGCGCCGCGAACAGCAACGACCGTTCGCCGGGGTCGCCCTGGACGACGCGGGATGGGCCAGGATCGAGGCGGCATTGACGGCGATGGCGGTGGCGGTGTTCGAACAGTCCACGCCAGATCATCGGCGATGATTCCTGCAATTCCCGGGCGGCGGACAGGATCGGCGGGAAGATCGGCGGAGTTGGGCTGGCCTGCTGCCGAAAGTCCCGTTGCTTCAAGGGCTGATAGGGAGCCAACGGAAAAGGGCGGGCGCCTTTCGACACCCGCCCCTTCAATGGCTTCCAGTTGCGGGGACAGCAACGCTTCGCGACGCCGTCCCCGTGACTTACGCCGCCTTGCCGAAGCTCAGGCCTTCGTAGCGGCGCAGGTGATGGTCGACCGAGCCGTAGAGGCCCTCGATCATCGTGGCGCGCTTGAAGTAGTGGCCGATGGCCAGTTCGTCGGTCATGCCCATGCCGCCGTGGATCTGGATGGCGTTCTGGCCGACGAATTTGCAGGCCTTGCCGATCTGCACCTTGGCGGCGCTGACGGCCTTGGCCCGCTCGGCGTCGTCGCTGAGCTTGATCGTGGCCATGTAGGTCATCGAGACCGACTGCTCGACGTTCATGAACATGTCGACCATCCGGTGCTGCAGCACCTGGAAGCTGGCGATCGGCACGCCGAACTGCTTGCGCTGACGGGCGTATTCCAGGGTGCCGGTGTGCAGCTGGCGCATTGCGCCGACCGCTTCGGCGCAGCTGGCGGCGGTCGCTTCGTCGAGCACCTTGTGGACCAGAGGCAGGCCCGCGCCTTCCGCGCCGAGCAGCGCGTCGGCGCCGACCGAGACGTTCTCGAAGAACACTTCGGAGGCGCGCTGGCCGTCGACGGTGGGATAGTCACGGGTGACCACGCCCTTGGCGTTCTTGTCGACGATGAACACCGAGACGCCGCTCTCGTCGCGCTGGCCGCCGCCGGTGCGGGCGGTGACGATCAGGTGGGTGGCCCAGGGGGCGCCGATGACGACCGCCTTGTGGCCGTTCAGGACGTAGCCGGAGCCGTCCTTCTTGGCCGTGGTCTTCAGGTCCGACCAGGTGTAGCGGCCCTGCGGTTCGGCATAGGCGAAGGCGATGATCACCTTGCCCTCGATGATGCCGCCGATGATGTCAGCCGCGCCGGCATAGGCCGAGTGCTTCAGGAAACCGCCGCCGATCACCACGGTGCCGAGGTAGGGCTCGACCACCAGGGCTTTGCCGAACTCTTCCATGACGATCATGTTCTCGATCGCGCCGCCGCCCAGGCCGCCCATCTCTTCCGAGAACGGCGCGCCCAGAATGCCCAGCTCGTTGGCGAAGGCGTCCCAGATCGCGGGATCACGGCCGGTCTCGGACGTGATCATCTTGCGACGCTGGTCGAAGGTGTACTTGTCCTGGAGGAAGCTGGCGACCGTGTCGCGCAGCATGGACTGTTCTTCGGTGAAATTGAAATCCATGGGGCGTCCCTGACGTGTTCTGATTGGGGGCGAGGCCTAGAGGCCCAGCACCATCTTGGCGATGATGTTCCGCTGGATCTCGTTGGATCCACCGTAGATCGAGGTCTTGCGGGTGTTGAAGTAGGCGCCGGCGCGGCCGACCGAATAGTCGGGGCCGATCTTGCTGTTGCCGCCCATGTCCCGCAGGTACGGCGCGCCGTAAGGGCCAGAGGCCTCCAGGGCGAGCTCGGTCAGGCGCTGCTGGATTTCGGTGCCCTTGATCTTGAGCAGCGAGGATTCCGGCCCTGGGCCCTTGCCGGAGCTTTCGCTGGCCAGGGTCCGCAGTTCCGTGAATTCCAGCGCCGTCAGGTCGATCTCCAGTTCGGCGACCTTGCGCTTGAAGTCGGCGTCCTGGATCAGCGGCTTGCCGTCGTCGCCCAGTTCGGCCGAGGCCATCTCGCGGATCTTCTCGACGCCGCGCTTGGAGCGGGCGACGCCGGCGATGCCGGAGCGCTCGTGGGCCAGCAGGAACTTGGCGCAGGTCCAGCCCTGGTTCTCTTCGAAGACGCGGTTCTCAACCGGCACCTTGACGTTCTCGAGCCAGACTTCGTTGACCTCGTGGCCGCCTTCCAGGGTCGTGATGCGGCGCACCTCGATGCCCGGGGTCTTCATGTCGATCAGCAGGAAGGAAATGCCCGACTGGATCTTGGCGGTCGGATCGGTGCGGACCAGGAAGAAGCCCCAGTCGGCGTGCTGGGCGAGCGTCGTCCAGGTCTTCTGGCCGTTGACCAGGTAGTATTCCTTGCCGTCGTCACCGGTGATGCGCTCGGCCTTGGTCTTCAGCGACGCCAGGTCGGAACCCGAGCCGGGCTCGCTGTAGCCCTGACACCACCACTCCTCGCCGTTGTAGATTTTCGGCAGGAAACGTTCCTTCTGGGCCTGGGTGCCGAAGGTGTAGATCACCGGGGCGACCATGGCGACGCCGAACGGCAGCACGGCGATGGCGTCGGCCCGGGCGGTTTCCTCGGAGAAGATGTACTTCTGGGTCGAGGTCCAGTCCGTGCCGCCCCACTCTTTCGGCCAGGACGGGGCGACCCAGCCCTTCTTGGCCAGAACCTTGTGCCAGGACAGGAAGTCTTCCTTGCTCAGGTCGTCTCCCTCGTCCTGTTTCCCGCGCAGACTCTCAGGGTAGTTCTGCTCGATGAAGGTCCGGACCTCGTCGCGGAAGGCGAGGTCTTCGGGGGAGAATTCAAGGTTCATGTCTGGCTCCCGGGGCGGCCTCTCAAGGGGCCGTTGCGCATGGGTTGAAGTTATACGGCTCGAACGCTTGTTTGGAAAGATGACGCTCGCGTCAACGTAAAGCTATTGCACGAACGCCAGGAAGCAAGGGTCGCGGGTCGCGCCGGCTCTCGGGGGCCTTTGCGCAGCGGCCCGGGCCGCCGCCAGCCGCTGCTGCCGGACGTCCTCCCCGAGCCCCTTTTCGGTCATCAGCAAATCGGCCCGTTCGCCTGCCAGACCGGCGGCTTCGGCGAGTCGGGAATCGTCCGGACGGAGCGCCAGGTGCGCTGACAGCAGGCCGTGACAGCGAAGCGAACCGTCCAGCTCTGGAAGCGGCCCGCCGGGAAGCCTGAACAGGATCGGCACACGGACCCGTTCATCGACGATCGGCACGCCGTTGATCCTGCCGGGACGCGCCTCGACCAGCGGCGCAAGTTCCAGAGCCGCCGCGCCGAACCCCGCTTCCGTCGGCGTTTCCTGGTAGACCCGGCAATCCTTGAGTCGGCCGACAACGGCGACACTGCACTCGAGCACCACCCGCCCCTCGACGCCCAGCGCCCAGGCGCGGCGGGGGTAGAAGTCCGCGATGTCGTCGAGGGTCGGCACCCGGACCCAGTCCGGAAGCGTGCGCACGGGCGCATCGACCGGCATGACGGTCGGCAGCGCGGGCGGCTCACCGGCAAGGACGACAGCGGCGGCGATGGCGGCAAGCAACACGACGGGAATCCGGACCGGTTGGACGGAGCTCGACCCTACCCCCGGCGTCCTGAACAAAAAAAGAGCGCCCCGCCGGGTGAGGCGGGGCGCCAAGGTAATCCAGGGTGCTCGACTGGATCGGTGGGCTCAGGCGCGCATCAGGACGCGCCGGAGGATCAGCTGGTGAAGGCCGTGCAGGCGCCGGCGATTTCGCGGGCGACCTCGGCCTTGCTGCCCGGGCCATTGGCCTTGCGGGCCTTGCTGGCGGCGGCCTTGCGGGCGACTTCGGCACGATCGAGGACGACCCCGACGCGACCGGCCTTGTTGGCGTTCAGAACGGCGTCGATGGCGGTGGTGTCGGCGCCCTGCATCAGGCCGGCGCACCTGGCGGCGGAGATGTACTGGGTGTCGGTCAGACGGTCCGACTGGGCGAAGGCCACGGTCGTCGAAGCGGCGGTGGCGAGGATAACGGCGGCGGTCAGAATTCGCATTGGGAGGCTCCCTTTCCCGGTGATGAACTGGCCTCCCTGATGCGCCCCAACCGCCCTCTCTGCAAATTACAACGCCGAAATATATGTGTAATTACAATGGTTTAATATGACGGAGATTTAATCCACCGGCCTGCATCCAAACGCACGCCTCGCGGCCTCGTGGCCCTGGTCAGGGCGCGGCCCTGAAGGTCACGGCGACCAGAATCTTGCCTCCGGTGGAGGATTGTCCGTCGATCATCGGGTTGAGCTGGTAGGTGCGGGCGAGGCCCGTGGCCGCCGCGCCGAAGCCCAGGCCGGGCGGGGTTTCGGACACAACCTGGCAGTCGCCCAGACCGCCGTCGTAGGTCACCATGCAGTTCATCACGACCTCGCCCCGCACCTGGGCCGCAGGTGGCCTGGCTGCAGCAATCTGTTCGGGCGTGGGACGGCGAAGCCAGTCGTCCTCGCCGATGATGACGGCGCGGGTCGGATCGGCCGGCCAGGGCGGCGGCGCGTCGTCGGGGGCGGCAAGCAGCATGGCGAGAAGAGCGACGAGCATCGAGGCCTCCGGTCCTGGACCGACACCTTAGCCACGGAACCGCCACCGGCACAAAGAAAGGCGCCCCGTCGGGGGAGACGGGGCGCCTGCGGTGTCTGACGTCGGGCGCGTTGGGGAAACGCTTTTCGTCAGGCTCCGATCTTGTCGCAGTCGCCGGCCAGGGCCTGGGCGGCCGAGGCATCGCGGCGCGCCAGGCGCTCGGCGTCGGTCCGGGCGTTGAAGGCCTGGTCGACGACATGGTCCGACCGCCCGCGCTTCTGGGTCTTGATCAGCGTGTCGAGTTTGGCGGCCTGTTCACCGGTCACGACGGCGCGACACTTGGAGGCCTTGATGAACTGGCTGTCGGTCAGCCGCGCCTCGGCGGCGAAGGCGGTCGTCGACGCGGCGGCGAGGACCACGGCGGCGGTGAGTGTGAGAATACGCATCTGGACGCTCCATCTCCCTGATTGGGGCGAGATCAAGATGCTTCGACTCTTGTGTATTCGCAAATTAACTACATGACAGATTCAAATAATTACAGACATTTCATGTTACCGAAAGTTCATCCAAAGATGGCGAAATCATGTCAGATCTGTATAGGCGATGACGCCTTGAATCGGAGGACCCGGGCGGCGATGGTGGGGCGATGATCCAGGAACCGATGACCGGCAAGACGACCCTGCGCATGGACGCGGCGGGGCTGAACGCCTTCCTTCTGCGCGCCTTTCCGGAAGCCGACCCCGAGTCCATGCCGCGCGTGACGTCGATGTCGCCGGGCCGGGTCATGCTGACCATGCCGACGGCGAGCCGAAACCTGCGCCCGGGAGGGGTGATTTCCGGCCCGACCCTGATGAGCCTCAGCGACACGGCGGCCTATGCCCTGGTGCTGGCGCATATCGGCGAGGTGGCCATGGCGGTCACGACCTCGCTGACGATCCACTTTCTGCGGCCGTGCAAGCCCGGCGTGCTCTACGCCGAGGCCGAACTGCTCAAGCTCGGCCGGCGTATCGCCACCTGCGATGTCGCGCTGTGGACCGAAGGCCGCGACAAGCTCGCCGCCAAGGCCACCGTTGCCTATGCCCTGCCCGAAGAGACCGTGAAATGACACCAGACGGCCCGCCGCCCCCTTCTTCACCTCCACGGGCCATCGCGACACCCTGCGTGAAGGTCTGCATCGTCGATCCCGAGAGCAATCTCTGCCTCGGCTGCCAGCGCACGTTGATGGAAATCGCCGGCTGGGCCCGGTTCAGCGAGGAAGAGCGCGAAGCGCTGATGGCCGAACTGCCGGGACGCCGCGCGCTGATCCGGCCGGAGAAGCTGGGGCTGTTTTAGGGAACCACCCTCCCCGCCCCTTCACGGATTGCAAACCCGTCGCTGCTACCTTGGCTGCTGAAGGGGCGAAAAACGCCCCCGGCAAAGCCAATATGGCGGGGTGTCTGATGATCAGGTTCGTGGCGATCGCTGCGATTGGCGCACTGTCGGCGGTCGGCGCCGCGCGCGCGGTCGTCAGCCTGGATCCCGACCGCACGCCCGCGCCAATGCGCGCCGACCAGTTGCTGCATCCGACAGCAACACCGTCCGCCGACGCCTCGATCCGCAAGGCCGCCGACGGGCACTACTGGGCAGAGGGCCACGTCGACGGCAAGGCCGTGCGATTCCTCGTCGACACCGGCGCGACGGCCGTCTCGCTTACGCTGGAGGACGCCCGCCGACTGGGCATCGACCCCGCGGGCCTGAACTACGCCTATGAAGTCATCACTGCGGACGGCAAGGCCCGCGCCGCGATGGTCAAGCTGGCCAGCGTGTCGATCGCCGGCGCGCGGATCGAGAACGTCGACGCCCTGATCATCGAAAAGGGCCTGACCTCGTCGCTGCTCGGCATGAGCTACCTCGGCCGCCTGCGGTCCTTCGAGGCGACACAGAGCGCGCTGATCCTGAAGCCGTAGAGGCTTGAGCCGCCCGACGACAGGCCGTTCAATGGCGGGATGTCGGAAAGCATCGAATCCCTGATCGGTCAGGCCGCCGGGTTACGGCGCGCGGGGCGGACGCTCGAGGCCCTGGCGGCCTACGAGGCGCTTCTGGCCGCCCATCCGAACCTGCCCGACAGCTGGTACAATCTGGCGCTGCTGCAGCGGAAGGCGGGTCGACCGGAGGCCGCGCTGCTGTCCTATGACCAGGCCCTGCGGCGGGGGATCAGCGATCCCGAGGAGGTTCACCTCAACCGGGCCGTCATCCTGTCGGACGACCTGCGGCGGGAGTCGGAGGCCGAGGGCGAGCTGTCCGCCGCCCTGGCGCGCAATCCCCGCTATGTCCCCGCCCTGCTGAACCTCGGCAATCTGCATGAGGACCGCGGTCGGCGCGCCGAGGCCGTGGCGGCCTATCAGGCGATCCTGGCCGTCGACCCGAACGACCCCGACGCCCTCGCCCGGCTCGGCGGACTCGCCACGCCGTCGGGGCCGGATGATCCGCTGATCCGACGCCTGCGGACCGCGATCGGCAGGCACGGGCCGGCGGCCGACGCGGCGCTGGGTTTCGCCCTGGGCCGGATGCTCGACGGCGCAGGCCTGTATGACAGCGCGTTCGAGGCCTACGCCGCCGCGAACCGCGCCAGCCGGGGCGCCGCTGCGCCGGGAACCGTCCGCTACGACCGCGCGGCGCAGGAAGCGCTGGTCGATACGATCATCACGGCCTTCCCCACGCCATGGGCCGGTCCGCCGACGTCAGGGACCCGGACCCCGCCGATCTTCATCTGTGGCATGTTTCGGTCCGGCTCGACGTTGCTGGAGCAGATGCTTGCCAGCCACCCCCGCGTCACCGCAGGCGGCGAGCTGGACCTGTTGCCGGCGATGGTCCGCACTGCGCTGTCGCCCTACCCCGACAGCCTCGCCGGCGCCTCGGCGGAGCGGCTCGACGGCCTGGCGCGGCAATACCTGGACGCCCTGACCGCCACCTTCCCGCAGGCGGACCGGCTGACCGACAAGCGGCCGGACAACTGGCTGCATGTCGGACTGATCAAGCGGCTGTTTCCGGATGCGAAGATCGTCAACACCGTTCGCGATCCGCTCGACAACGCCCTGTCGGTCTTCTTCCTCCACCTCGACCACGGCATGGCCTATGCGCTCGACCTGTTGGACATCGGCCACTACCTGCGCCAGCAGCAGCGCCTTATGGCGCACTGGAAGGCGCTGTATCCGGACGACGTGATCGACTTCGACTACGACGCCCTTGTCGCCGATCCCAGGGCTCGGCTCGAGCCGCTGCTGACGGCGCTGGGCTTGGACTGGGACGACCGGTGTCTGGCGTTCCACCAGCTGGATAACGCCGTGAAGACCGCCAGCGTCTGGCAGGTGCGCGAGCCGCTCTATCGGCGCGCGTCAGGCCGGAGCCGGCACTACGAGCGCCAGCTCGCGCCGCTGAAGGCCTGGCTGGAGGAGCGTGGTTCCCAGAGGGGACATGTACCGCAGGTACGTGTCCCCTAAACCGGGGCCGCTCGATTGGGGGACACGTACCTTCGGTACATGTCCCCTACGCCACCTTCCGCGCCGCCGCATCGGAGACGGCGGCCAGGGCGGCGTCGACGACCTCCAGCCCGGCGCCGGCCTTCGAGCCCTCTACGGTCAGGATCCGTCGCCAGCTTCGCGCGCCGGGGCGGCCGTGGAACAGGCCCAGCATGTGGCGCGTCATGCCGGCCAGATGCGCGCCCTGGGCCAGTCGGTCAGCCATGTAGGGCCGGTACCGCTCCACCGCCTCGAACGGATCGACCGTCTCACCGTCGCCGAAGATCCGGACGTCCGCGCTGCCGAGGATGCCTGGCTCGTGATAGGCGGCGCGGCCGAGCATCACCCCGTCGACATGGTCCAGATGCGCCGCCGCCTCGTCGAGCGACGCGACCCCGCCGTTGATCACGATGGTCAGGTCAGGCCGTTCGCGCTTCAGCCGGTAGACCAGCGGATAGTCGAGCGGCGGGATGTCCCGGTTTTCCTTGGGCGACAAGCCCTTCAGCCAGGCCTTGCGGGCATGGACGATGAAGGTCGCGACCCCCGCCCGGGCAGACAGGTCAACCAGCCGGAACAGCGCCTCTTCCGGCTCCTGGTCATCGACGCCGATGCGGCATTTGACGGTTACCGGCACGGAGACGGCGGCCTTCATGGCGGCCATGCAGTCGGCAACCAGCTCGGGTTCACGCATCAGGCAGGCGCCGAACCGGCCGCTCTGCACGCGGTCGGAGGGACAGCCGACGTTGAGGTTGATCTCGTCGTAGCCGAGATCCGCGCCTATCCTGGCGCTGGCAGCCAGGTCCGCCGGGTCAGACCCGCCCAGCTGCAGCGCGACGGGATGCTCGCAGGGATCAAAGCCCAGCAGCCGCTCGCGCGGGCCATGCAGTACGGCGCCGGTGGTGACCATCTCGGTGTAGAGCAACGCCCGACGCGTCAGCGCGCGATGGAACGCCCGGCAATTCCGGTCGGTCCAGTCCATCATCGGCGCGACGGAGAGGCGGTGGGCGGGGTGGGTCATGATCGGGGCTAGCGTTGAACTCGCCCGTCCCTACAGGGAAAACGCCCGCCGGCACAGTCGACGGGCGTTCTTCCGGCGATCAGGCGGGCTTGACCGCGTCCACCCGCTGCACCCCTGTCACGAGCACCGGGATCAGGTAGCCCACGGTCAGCAGGGTGTTGGACACCGCGTTGAGCGGAAAGCCGGTCAGGACCGAGATCGCGCTGTCGATCAGGTACCAGACCAGGACCGAGGCCGTCAGCGACCGCCAGACCGGTGCGCCGTGGGTATGGGCCAGCGCGACCATGGCCATCATCGACACGCCCCAGCCGAGTGTCAGAGCACCCATGAGGCCGAACGCGAAACGCATGGTCGGAAGGTCAAGAAGCACGGGGTCGCCGCCGACGAGACCGAGCACCAACCGGGGCGCGGCGTCCAGCGCCGGGACGGCTGCCAGGACCAGCACGGCGCCGAAGGCCAGCACGGCCCAGCACCACACCCGCATCCACGTCTTCCAGAACCCGCTCATCGCATCCTCCATGGCTTGATGTGCGCCCAGCCTGCCCCCTCAGGGTAGGCTTCGCAATTACCTGCCGGGTAATGGACAGGTCTCGCACGCGCTGCGAGCGTGGGGCATGACCAGCGCCCTCGCCCCCGACCGCACCGACGCCGGCCCGTTCGCCCAGGCCCTGCGCCGGTTTCGGGCCGCCCGCCGCATGAGCCAGCTTGACCTCGCCCTGACCTGCGAGGTCTCGGCCCGGCACCTGTCGTTCCTGGAATCCGGGCGGGCCCAGCCCAGCCGGGACATGGTGCTGCAGCTGGCCGAGGGACTGCTGCTGCCGCTGGGGTCTCAGAACGCGCTGCTGCAGGCGGCCGGGTTCGCGCCCGTCTTCCCCGCCTCGCCGCTGGAGTCCGAAGCGCTGGGACCGTTCCGGGCCATTCTCGACGAGATGATCGCCCGGCATGCGCCCTACCCGGCCCTGCTCTGCGACCGGCACTGGACGATCCTCGACGCCAATCCCACGGCCCGCGCCCTGCTCGCGCCGCTGCATCAGGGGCCGGGGCCGATGAATGTGGTGCGGATGCTGACCGACAGCCCGCTGGCGCCGGTCGCCATCGCCAACTACCCCGAGGTGCTGGCCGAGATGGCCGCCCGCATCCAGCTGGAGGCGCTGGAAGCTGGCGACGACGCCGTCCTGCACGACCTTCTGCGCGCCCTGCAGGCGGCGACGACAAGCCATCCCTACCGGGCATCGCACCTCAAGCGGCGGCCGCTGGCGCCGGTGGTGCTGAACGCCCCCGACCAGCCGCTGAGCTTCCTGTCGACCATCGCCCAGTTCGGCACCAGCGAGGACGTCACGGTGCGCGACCTGCGGCTGGAGTTGCTGTTCCCGGCTGACGACGCCACGCGGCAGGCGATGCTGGCCCTGGCCACGACGCTGGCCGGCTGAAGGCTTTCAGGGTCTGCGAATGGCGCTATAGCCATCCCCGACAACAGGGGAGGATGGCATGCAGGATCTCAACGGCCGCGTGGCGCTGGTCACAGGCGGCGCGCGCGGCATCGGCGCGGCGACGGCGAAGGCTCTGGCGGCCGCCGGCGCGAAAGTCGTGATCAGCGACCTGGCCGACGGCACAGCGGTCGCCGACAGCATCGGCGGCGCCTGGGTCAGGCATGACGTCACCGTCGAAGCCGACTGGATCGCCGCCGTGGCCTTCGCCCGCGAGACCTTCGGCGGGCTGGACATCCTGGTGAACAACGCCGGCATCTTCTGGATGAAGCCGATCATCGACACCCCGCTGGAAGACTTCCGGCGCATGCAGCAGGTCAATGTGGAGGGTGTGTTCCTCGGCCTCAAGCACGCGATCCCGGCCATCGCCGAGCGGGCGCAGCGCTGGGACGGCGGCGGCTCGATCATCAACCTGTCATCCGTGGCGGGCCTGGTCGGACAGGCCAATGGCCTTGCCTACAATGCCTCCAAGGGCGCGGTGCGGCTGATGACCAAGTCGGCGGCGATGGAATGCGCGCGCGGGGGCCTGAAGATCCGCGTCAATTCGGTGCATCCGGGGATCATCGACACGCCGATGATGGCCGAGGCCGCGGCGGCCGTCTCCGCCCGCAGCGGCGAGGGCTCGAACAGCACGCTCGAGCGGTTCGCCCAGAGCCATCCGATGGGACGTCTCGGCCGCGACATTGATATCGCCAACGCCATCGTCTTCCTCGCCTCGGACGGCGCGGCCTTCATGACGGGCTCGGAAGTGGTGGTCGACGGCGGCATGACGGCGGCCTGACACCTGAGAGGCGAGTTGCGATCGCCTATAAGGCGTTAAATTCGTTGATGTTTTAAATCCAGCGCCGTCTTTATCCCCGACAGCGCGAAATCCCCCGACGCAGACAAGCCGTTGCCCCTCACTGTCATCCCGGACGGCCGAAAGGCCGATCCGGGACCCAGGCCCGTCTGGACTCAATCCGGGTCCCGGATAGCCGCTGCGCGGCTTCCGGGATGACAGTTCAGGGTAGGCTATAGCGCCGTCGCCAGGCCATGGAACTCGGTGATCGCGCCGTAGACGCCCAGGCCGATGCCCATCGCCATCTGCTCCAGCTCCATGACGTTATGGACCAGGAAGATCATCACTGTTCCCGTCGTCGGATCGGCCTGCCACCAGCCGCCGTAGGCGCCCGGCCAGCCGACCGTGCCCAAGCCGCCCTTGCAGCGGGTCACGGCGGCCGTATCCGGGTCCATCACCACGGCCAGGCCGTATCCGAAACCGTGCGCGGTGAAGATCGGCATGCCCAGCGTCTCGCCCCGCGCGCGCTGATCTTCCGTCAGCTGGTTGGTCATCATGGCCTTCAGGGTTTCCGGCCGCAGCAGCCGCACCCCGTCAACCGCACCGTCGCCGAGGAACAGCCGGGCGAAGGCCAGGTAGTCATCGAGCGTCGACCACAGTCCGCCGCTGCCGGAGACATAGGTCATGTCCGTTGGCCGTTCGGGCAGCACGGCGCCCGCGCCGGAGGCTCCCGTCGGCCGCGGGATCATCCCGCCGGCGGCGTCGAAGCCGTACAGCTGCGCCTTGCGGTGCGTGTTGGCCGGCGGAACGACAAAGCCGGTGTCCGTCATGCCCAGCGGACCGAAGATCCGCCGCTGCAGCACGGCGCCCAGCGGCTCGCCCTCGATCCGCGCGATCAGGAAGCCCAGCAGGTCGGTGGAATTGCCGTAGTGAAAGCCGGCGCCGGGCTGGTCGATCAGCGGCAGGCCCGCCAGCGCCGTGATCCAGTCATCCGGCGCGACATGGCTGTCGATGTCGCCGCCCAGCGCCGCATCATAGGCAGGCTGGATCGGACCGGCGTGGAACGAACCGTAGGTCAAGCCGGACCGGTGCGTGAGCAGGTCGTCGAAGGTGATCTCGCGCACCGCCGGGTCGGCCTCGTCCAGCGGTCCGGTCGGCGAGCGGAGCACGCGCATGTCGGCGAACTCCGGCGCCCAGCGGCTGACCGGATCGGTCAGGGCGATCCTGCCCTCGTCAACCAGCATCAGGGCCGCGACCGAGGTGACCGGCTTGGTCATCGAGGCGATGCGGAAGATGGCGTCGCGCCCGAGGAGGTCTAGGGACTCCCTGTCCCGCCAACCGGTAGCGCAGGTCTGGACCACCTTGCCGCCCTTCCAGACGAGGGTCGCGGCTCCGGCGATCTCGTCAGCGTCGACGTAGCGGCCGAGCATGGCGGCGATCGGATCGGAGGCGGTCATGATGGGTCTCGTCACGCGGCTGGCGCTAATAATATTCTCCGCCTATAAAATATATTTCCAATATTTCTGCAAGCCGATAGACACCTCGCCATGTCCGACGCCCTCGCGCCCGCCGATGTCAGACGCCGCCCCAAGGGCGACAAGCGCGCCCGCACCCGCGCGGCCCTGCTCGAGGCCGCTCGCCAGTTGATCCGCGAGCGCGGCTACGACCGCACGACCCTGCAGGCGGTCGCCGAACGGGCCGGCATGACCAGCGGGGCGATCTACGGCAACTTCCGTAACCGGGACGACCTGTTCATCGCACTTGGCCAGACCTACTGGGCGCCCGTGAAGCCGAAAATCCGGCCCGACTCGACGTTTCCCGAAAAGATGCGCGCCCTTGCGGACGCGTATGTCGCCGCCATTCCCGAGCGCGAGGCCGCGGCGTTCGGCAGGCTTACGGGCATGGCCCACGCCTTGTCCAACGACGCCCTGCGCGCCGAGGTGCGGGCCGTGACGACCGCCAGTTTCGCGCCGGGCGCCGCCTGGCTGCGCAGCGTGGCGGATGACGGCGGGCTGCCGATGCCGGCCGAGACCCTGGTCCTGCTGATCCACGCCGTCACCGAGGGGCTGCTGTTCCAGCGGTTCCTGACGCCGGACCTGGTCCCGGACGAGGCGTTCCATGCGGCCTTCGCGGCGCTGGCGGCCAAACAGGATCACACGCCCGTTTGACCGACCCCTGCCGCGCAACGGGCAGGTTCTCTGTTTGCCTGCGTCGTATCGAGCCGAAAGCGACGCAGCGGTATTCCCTGACAAAATGCTCCGGCAAAGCCGGCAGGCGCCCCCGCTCAGGGCTGCTGGTCATGGACCGGCACAGGCCGTGTCCCTGTCCTCGCGCGCGTCTCTAGACCTCACCCCACATGCGCAGCAGGTTCCCGATCGTTTTGTCCAGGATCAGGGCTGTATCGTCTCTTGCGGCGTCTCGCAGACGCTCGAGGTCGAACAGCACCTCCCTCTGGTCGGGCCGCCGGATGAAGCTCTGGACCCAGCCGACGCAAGCCAGACGCTCGCCGGCCGTGACTGGCGTCACCCTGTGCAGATAGCCGGTGGGGTAGACGACGATACAGCCCGCATCGGGACGGTACTCACGCTCACCGGCCGGGCCCGAAATCAGAAGCGCGCCGCCGACGTAGGTCTCGGGATCGGACAGGAAGAGGGTGAAGCTGACGTCCGTCCTGAACGGCCATCCGTCGACGTCAGACATGATGGCGTTGTCTGCATGGAGGCCATATTCCTGACCCCCCGCATAACGCGAGAACATCAGGTTGGACCAGCGAACGGGTCGGACCAGGCGCCGCACGACATCGTGGCGTTCGAGGGCCATCCGGACCCGCCGGCCCAGCGCCAGGACGTCAGGGTCATCACCCTTCGCCTGCTGGTTTCGCTTGACCTTCGAGGCGGCCGCGCCTGCGGTGAGCGCTCCGTCCCTGAACGGCGCGCGCGCCAGCCCATCGCGGCAGGCCAGCACCGTCTCACGATCAAGCAGTTCAGCTACTTCTATCAACGGCGCCTCCGATCCGGCGACAGTCTAGCGCTGGTGACGGAGCCCTCCAAAGCCCTTCGCCTTCGAGCACCGTCGGGTTCGACCATGACCTTGCGTTCGGCCCGATCTGACACCATGTTTTGGCTGCGAACCGGGCCCCTCTGGCTGCGGCGTCCCCTAGGGTCGTTGCGGTGATGTCGGACGCAACAGTTTTCAAACGTGAGGCTGGATCGCCGATTGTGGCGTTGAGCCTCTCTTCTTTTGACGGGACCCGCTCATGCCACTTCTTCTCTGCCCCAATGACAACAGTTCCATGCAGACCGTGGAGCGCTCCGGGGTCCAGTTCGACATGTGCCCCACCTGCCGCGGCGTTTGGCTGGACAGAGGGGAACTCGAAAACCTGATGGCCGCCGGGGCACAGACGCCCGCCCGCCCGGCCGGCCCGGTTCCTCCGGGTCCCGGTCCGGCTCCCGCTCCCCGCCCCCAGACCTGGTCCGGAGGTTTCGGTGAACGGGGCGAATACGGCGAGGGCGGAGAGCGTGGCGAATACGGCGAGCGTGGCGAATACGGCCAGGGCCACGGCGGCTATCGCAAGAAACGCGCCTCCATCTTCGACATCTTCGACTAGGCGGCCCCCCGGTTGAGGGGTTGAGCGCCAGGGGGTCGATACCCGCTCAATGTGACGCTCGAGGCTCCGCCGGGATACGGCGGCAGGCGCACCCTGCCCATGTTCCCGCCTGTGACGCTCAGGCGGCTCCCGGTGCGCCGCTGGCCGGCTTTGCCGCGATGTCGTCAAACGGGCGATCGGGCGGCCCATTGCGGGCGACCTCAACATCGGGCTGACAGCGTTCCACGATCTGCTAACTGGGAACGTCCGGAAGAGGTCGACCATGTCCCGCAGCCCCGCCACCGCAGTTGATGCCGACACAGCGCCGAGCGAGGGCGGCGGGCTGGGCCCGTTCGGGCGCAGGCTGGGGCTCGTGCTGGGCCCGGCGGTTGCGATCGGACTTCAGCTCATGGGCGCGCCGGAAGGTTTGTCCGGCCAGGCCTGGTGGGTTGTGTCGATCATGGCCCTGATGCTGGCCTGGTGGGTGACCGAGGCGGTCCCGGTCGCCGCCACGGCGCTGATCCCGCTCATTGCCCTGCCGCTGACCGGCGCGGCGAACGCCGCCGAAGCCGCAAAGCCTTATGCCGACCCGGTCCTCTACCTGTTCATCGGGGGCTT
>CAIOHT010000124.1 GCA_903858185.1 uncultured Caulobacterales bacterium | reverse complement strand
TTCGTAGGGGGCGGGGTCTCGCGCACGCCCAGCACCCGGCAGATGGCGTAGACCAGATCGGCCCGGTTCAGGGTGTAGAAGTGGAAGTCGCTGAACCCTTCCTCGGCCAGCCTGGCGCAGGTTTCGGCGGCCACCGACGCGGCGATCAGGCGGCGGGTCTCGGGATCATCGTCCAGGCCGTCGAACAGCCCGCCCAGCCAGCCCGGCAACGGAATGCCGCACGGGTCGGCCATGCGCTGCAGGCCCTTGTAGTTGGACACCGGCATGATCCCGGGCGAGATCGGGATGGTCACCCCGGCCTTGCGCACCTTGTCCATGAATCGCAGGAACACGTCGGTATCGAAGAAGAACTGGGTGATGGCGCGGGTCGCGCCGGCGTCGATCTTGGCCTTAAGGACGTCGATGTCATGGTCGACGCCCGGGCTTTCCGGGTGGACCTGCGGGTAGAGCCCGACCGACACCTCAAACGGCGCCACGCCCATGATGCCCCGCGTGAGGTCAGTGGCGTTGAGATAGCCGTCCTCGCGCGGAACATAGGCGCCGCCGATCGCGCCGGGCGGATCTCCGCGCAGGGCCACGATGTGCCGGATACCGCTTTCCCAGTAGTCGCGCACGACCTCGTCGACCTCCTCGCGGGAGGCGCCGACACAGGTCAGATGGGCGGCCGGCTTCAGCGTGGTCTCTTCGAGCATCCGCTTGACGGTGCGGTGCGTCCGCTCCCGCGTCGAGCCGCCGGCGCCATAGGTCACCGAGACGAACGAGGGGTTCAGCGGCTCGAGGCGGCGGATCGCGGTCCAGAGGGACTCCTCGGCCTGCGGCGTCTTCGGCGGCGAGAACTCGAAGGATACGCGCACGCCGGTGTCGCGGCCGCCGGCGCGGGCCACGGGACCAAGAGCGGAGGGATGAGCGAAAGGGGAGGTCATGCGGCGCTCCTATCGGCCAGGGCGGGCCGGCGCGCGGTCCAGATTTTCACGGTGAGTCCAGCGCGCGCCGGCGGCAGTGCGGTCGCGGCCTCCATCGCAAGTCCGGCGTCGCTCATCCAGCGGCCGATCTCTTCGTCGGAGAAGCCGAGCCGCCGGTGCTGATGCTGCTCGCGCAGATTCTCCAGCGCATGCGGCGCGAAGTCGACGATCAGCAGCCGCCCGCCCGGCGCAACCAGACGCGCGGCCTCGGCCACGGCGGCGGCCGGGTCCCCCAGATAGTGCAGCACCTGATGGACCGTAACCAGGTCGGCGCAGTCCGCCGGCAGGCCGGTGTCGAAGATGTCGCCATGGCGCAGTTCACAGGCCGCCAGCCCGGCCTCGCTGACGTTCAGCCGTGCGATATTGAGCATCTGCTGGGACAGATCGAGGCCGACGGACCGACGCGCCAGTCCGCCCAGGAGGGTGAGCATGCGGCCGGTGCCCGCGCCCAGGTCGACGAGCAATCCCATCGGCGCCTCGCCGACCAGATCATGGATCGCGGCCTCGACCTCGGCTTCAGCCACGTGAAGGGAACGGATCTCGTCCCAATGGGTCGCGTTGCGGGCAAAATAGGCGGCCGCCTCGGCGCCGCGCTCGGCCGTAACCCGGGACAGCCGTTCGGCGTCGACGGCCAGAGCCGCGTCGTCCGGAACGATCAGCGCCAGTACGCCCTCGACGAGGGCGCGGCCGCCCCCCTGGGCCGCCAGCCGGTAGAAGACCCAGGCGCCGTCAGGGAATCGTTCGACCAGTCCGGCCTCGGCCAGGAGCTTCAGATGGCGGGAAACGCGTGGCTGGCTCTGACCAAGGACGGTGCAAAGCTCGAGCACAGACAGCTCTTCACGAAACAGCAGCGCGAGGATCCGCAAGCGGGTGGGCTCGCCCGCCGCGCGCAGAATCTCGACGACCTGTCCCGATGTCACTGACATCAGGATATAAAGATATCTTTATATGACCAAGTCAAGGCTTCGGCGCCATGCCAGGGCTCCGCCTGGACGGGAAGGGCCAGGCGAACGCCTGCCCGCAGATCGCAAATCAGCTCGCCAAAGTGCTATCACTTTGATATTGGTGGCGCCGGCGCGAAATGATGGCGCCCGTAGGAGACATCCCGATGCTTGGCGCTTTCCTGAAGACCCGCCGCTCGCGACTGGTCGCCCTGGTGCTGTTTTCGGCCCTGTTGACGGCCGGTCTGATCCTGCTCGTCGCTCAGGCCTGAACCGGCGAAAACAGCGGCTCTTCGTGGAAGAAGCGCCGCAGGTTCTCCAGCGTCTGGCCGACCATTCTCGGAATACTCTCAAGCGTGCCGCCCGCGGTGTGCGGAGTCAGCACCGTGTTCGGCACATCGGCCCAGCGGGCCGCGGGCGTCGGCTCGGTCTCGAACACGTCGAGGGCCGCCATGCCCAGTCGCCCGTCCTTGAGCGCGGCGACAAGGGCGTCCTCGTCCACGACCGAGCCCCGCGCCACGTTGACCAGGCAGCCGCGCGAGCCGAGCGCCTCGATCACCGGCCGGGAGATCAGGTGGTGATTCACGGCGTCGCCACGACAGCAGACGAACAGCGCGTCGCTGTCACGGGCAAGAGCCAGCAAGCTCTCGGCCATGGGCCAGCGGCTTTCCTTCGGGTTTGGGCCCCACCAGGACACGGTCATGCCGAACGGCTCGACCCGCCGCGCGATCGCCTGACCAATATGGCCGAGCCCGACGATGCCGGCCTTGCGACCGGCCAGACCCGGCCGGGGCCGCATCCGGTCGGCGTGCGTCCAGCGCCCACCCCGGACGATGCCGTCGCCTGTCACGATTCCCCGCCACGCGGCCAAGAAGGCGCCGACCCCGTGGTCGGCTACATCCTCGGCGTTCAACCCCTGGGAATGGGTGACGGCGATCCCCTTCGCGCGGCACCACGGGACGTCGACGCCGTCGTAGCCGACACTGACGCAGGCGATCAGGCCCAGCCTCGGCATCTCCGCCATCATGTCGTTCGACAGACGAACCTCGCCCGCGTGAACGATGGCCTGGACCTCACGCCCCGGCCCCTCGATGAACGCGAGCCGGTCAGGGTAGTCCCACAGCCGAATGACCCGGTAGGAGGGTTCGAGCGCCGCCTGCATCGGCAGAAGCATCTCGTGCGAGATCAGGACGACGGGGGGCGTGGCGGCATCGGTCATGCCCCGACATTGCCCCCGCCGTCGGCCGCGTCAATCGAAGACGTCGTCAGCAAGGCCGGCCCCTAGAGGATCCAGTCGTGCTCCGGCAGGCCGCGCGGACCGTAGAACCGCCCAGCCCCCCCATGCTCGAGATCGGGCCAGCCCGGGTCGTGCCCGAACAGTCCGTCGTCCTGCTGTTGAGGGCCGGAGGCCAGAACATGGTCGTCATCGAGGGGTGTGGCCGCGACCGCCTTGTCCTGGGTGAACACGAAGCTTTCGGGTTCGTCCGGCGCCGGACCCGACAGGCCGATGAAGCTGGCGTCGGTCACGGCCGTGGCCGTGGTGTTCAGCAGCAGTATCGTCCGCCCGTTGGCGAGGGTGATCAGCGTACCGGTGCCGCTCTGCACCTTGCTCTGGTAGGCGCCGAAGGCGGTCAGGTCGATAAGGTCCTGACCGATCACGAAGCCGAGCACGGTGTCGGACCCGGACTCCACGGTGGCAACCAGCGTATCGGCGCCGGAGCCGCCGATGATCGTA
>CAIOHT010000123.1 GCA_903858185.1 uncultured Caulobacterales bacterium | reverse complement strand
TCGGAAAACCGCTTCATCTTCAGCAAGGACACCGGCGGCGACGAGTACTACCAGCTCTACCAGTCCGGTCTGACCGGCCCCGAGCGCGCCTTCACCACGCCCGGGACCCGCAACCAGGGCGTGGTCTTCTCGAAGGACGGCAGGGTCCTGGCCTGGGCCGAAGTCGGCAAGGGAGATCCCGACTACCGCGTGCGGCTGGCAACGATGAACAAGGACGGCCAGATCGAGGCGGGCCTGTTGCTCAAGGCCACCGGCGCGACCTCACCCCGGGCAATCTCGCCGGACGGCAAGCAGGTGCTGCTGAGCCGCACCATCTCGGCCGCATCGAGCAAGCTGTATCTTTGGCGCCCGGCCACGGGCGGAGCCTTGCAGGAGATCAATCCCTCCGACCACCCGATCGCCTACGACGGCGGCGTATTCACCCCGGACGGCAAGTCCATCCTGGTGATCTCCGACCAGGACTACGAGTTCAAGCGGCTGGTCGAGATCAATCTCGCCAGCGGCAAGGTCACACCCGTTACGGCCGGTGATCTCGGCTGGGACGTCGAGGCGTTCGCGTTGTCGGACGACGGACGCATTCTGGCCTGGTCGATCAATGAGGGCGGGCGCTCGAAGGTCGTCCTCCGCGATTTCCGGACACGCCGGGCGCTCCCTCAACCGGTTCTGCCGGTCGGCGTCCTGACCGGGCTGAAGTTCTCGCCGGATCTCAAGTCCCTCGCCATCGGGCTCAATTCTGCGACCTCGCCGGCCGACGTCTGGAGCTGGGATGTCGCCGAGGGTGAACTGACCCGCTGGACGACCAGCGAAAGCGGCGGGCTCGACCCGGCGGCGATGGTCGATCCGACCCTGATCCAGGTGCGGTCGTTCGACGGCCTGCAGGTCCCGGCCTGGGTCTACCGGCCAAAGACGATCAAGGGCGCCGCGCCGGTTATCATCGACATCCATGGCGGGCCGGAGAGTCAGGACCGGCCGGGATTCAATACGCGTCGCCAGTACTGGACCAATGAACTGGGGGCGACGGTCATCGCTCCCAACGTTCGCGGCTCCGACGGCTACGGCAAGACCTACCTGTCCCTCGACAATGCCGCCAAGCGGCAGGACAGCGTCAAGGATATCGGGGCCTTGCTCGACTGGATCGCCACCCAACCGGACCTCGACGCCAAACGGGTGGTTGTCTACGGCGGCTCCTACGGCGGGTTCATGGTGCTGGCCTCGCTGGCCGCCTTCAATGATCGTCTCGCGGGCGGCATCGACATTGTCGGCATCTCCAGCTTCACGACCTTCCTGCAGAACACCGAAGGCTATCGCCGCGATCTGCGCCGGGTCGAGTACGGAGACGAGCGTGTTCCGGCGATGAAGGCGGTGTTCGACCGGATCTCACCGCTGAACCTGACCGACAGGATGACCAAACCCCTGTTCGTCATCCAGGGCCGCAACGATCCGCGGGTGCCCTGGACCGAGGCCGAGCAGATCGTCTCCAAGGTCAGGGCCCAGGGTGTCGAGGTCTGGTACATGCTGGCCGGCGATGAGGGGCACGGCTTCAAGAAGAAGCAGAACGTCGACGCCCAGCGCGAAGCCGAGACACTGTTCCTGCGGAAGGTGTTCAAGCTCCAGGACGGGGTAGCGCGATAACGGTCGCCGGAGTAACAGCGCGCCATGACCGACTACGCTGTAACGATCCGCCCCCAGCCGACGGTGCCCGTGCAGGGTTCAGACCGGCCGTTCCCGGTCCGCCGCATCCTCTGCGTCGGCCGAAACTATGCCGCCCACCGGCGCGAGATGGGCGGCGATGACCGCGATCCGCCGTTCTTTTTCAGCAAGCCGGCCGACGCCGTGGTCCTGCCGGGTATCGATGTGCCCTACCCCACCGCGACCAGCGACCTGCATCACGAGATCGAACTGGTCGTGGCCATCGGCGACGGCGGCGCGATCTTCGGTTTCGCGGTCGGCGTCGACCTGACCCGCCGCGACCTGCAGAACGGCTTCAAGGCCAAGGGCCAGCCCTGGGATGCCGCCAAGGGATTCGACGCCAGCGCGCCGATCTCGGCCATCGTCCCGACG
>CAIOHT010000122.1 GCA_903858185.1 uncultured Caulobacterales bacterium | reverse complement strand
GGACGGCCGGGCGTCCGCTGTCCGTGAGGCGGTCGGCATAACCCTGCACCAGGACAAGCCGCACCACTGGTTCGCCGGCATGCTGGTCGACCAGGCGCCGGACTGGCCGGACGACCTCCAGGCCATCGGCACCGAAGACGACTTCGGATTTCTCGCCTTCCCGCAGGGCGACGGCAAGGTGCGGCTCTACGGCAGCTACGCGCTCGAGCAGAAGCGGCGCTTTTCAGGTCCGGACGGCCAGCGCGCCTTCCTCGAGGCCTTCCGCGTCGACTGCAGCCCGATCAACGAGGCGATCGTCGCCGGCGCGCCCGCCGGGCCGGTGCTCAGCTTCTTCAACAATGACACCTGGACAGACCAGCCGTTCGCCGAGGGCGTGGTGCTGATCGGCGACGCGGCCGGCTGGAACGACCCGATCATCGGCCTGGGCCAGTCGATCACCTATCGGGATGCCCGGACGGTGCTCGAGGTCCTGACCGGCGGGGGAGACTGGTCGCCGTCGGCCTTCGCCGACTATGCGGCCGAGCGTACCGAGCGGATGCGCCGCCTGCGGTTCTGCGCCAGCCTGACTTCGGTGCTGGACGCCGAGTTCGGTCCCGAGGCCAAGGCCCGCCGTCGCCATCATTTCGAACGCAGCGCCGAGGACCCCACCCTCGGCATGCACGGCTTTGCGGTCATGGCAGGCCCGGAGGCCATGCCGGCTGAAATCTTCACCCCGGAACACCGCGCGCGCGTGCTGGAGGCCGCCTGATGGATATCGAAGACTTCAACCGTCGCTGGCTGGCCGCCTGGACCGCAAAGGATGTCGAGGCCCTGGTCGGCTTCTATGCGCCGGGCTGCACCTACAAGGATCCGCAGACCGCGGCGGGGATCGTTGGCCACGACGCCCTGCGAGCCTACCTGACCGGCCTGTTCGCGGCGACGCCGCCGATGACCTACGAGCCGGAAACGGTCTGGAGCATCGAGAACGGCTTCTGCGGTCGCTGGTATTGCACCTTTGATGGCCCGGACGGACCCGGCCGGATGCGCGGTTTCGACCTGGTCGAGTTCGACGGCGACCGCATCGGCTGGAACGAGGTCTACGTCCACCCTCTGCCCTGATCGCCCGCCCGAGATGGAACCGGCGGGCCGGCAGCGGGTTACCCGCCCGCATGGCCCGCCTGACAGTTCTTCACGAGACCCGCTATGCCTACGAGCGCGCGGTGAGCTTCGAGCAGCACCGCCTGCTGGTTCGCCCGCGCGACAGTCATGCGATCCGGGTCATTGAGGCGCGCCTCTCGCTGTCGCCGCCCGGGGACACCCGTTGGGTCTACGATGCGCTGGGCAACTGCGTTTGCCTGTTTGAACCGCGCGGCGAAGCGAAGACGCTCAGCATTGTCAGCCGGTTGGTCATCGAGCGTTTCCCGGCGCCGCTTTCGCCAGACGATCCCCAGACCGCCATGCCGATCCTGTATGGCCTTGAGGATCGTATCGCGCTCGCGCCCTACATCACTCCGGCGACCGACGAAGACGGCGACGCCCTGCTGAAGTGGCTGGCCTCGCAGATCGGCCCGGCGGGCGAACCGGCGCTCGACCTGTTGATGCGCATGACCCGCTCGATCCACGACGGGTTCGCGTACCGGGCGCGACACACCGAGGGGGTCCAGTCGCCGGGTGCGACCCTGCGTCTGCGCAGCGGGGCCTGTCGGGACTTCGCCTGGCTGATGATCGAAGCCCTGCGTAGACTGGGCTACGCCGCCCGGTTCGTCAGTGGCTATGTCAACAGCGGCGTCCACCGGGGCGCCGGCGCGACCCATGCCTGGGTCCAGGTGTTCCTGCCGGGGTTGGGGTGGACCGAGTTCGATCCGACAAACGGCCTGGCGGAGTCCGCCGATCTGATCCGGGTCGCCGTCGCCCGGACGCCGCATGGCGCCGCGCCGGTGAGCGGCGCGATCCTCGGCGACCCCGGAAGATCGGAACTGACGGTGAAGGTGATGGTTTCCCCGGAACCGACGGCGTTCGTCGCGTGACGGGCCGGAGGGCGGGACCTCGATGAGCACGGGCCCACCGCTGCTGCCCCCCGGTCGCCTTCATCCTGCCCCACGCCGCCCGTTATGGGGCGTCACGGACGGGGATTTAACCTCGCTCGCCCCGCGAGTGGGGTTGCTTGTCGGCGCAAGGGCGTTAACCTTTGAGCTGGGACCAGTGGAGAGCAGCGCTACATGCGCGCACTGACGGCCACGGCGGTGTTTACGGTTACAGTTCTGGGCGCAGCCGCGCTCAGTGCTGCGACAAGCATGAGCGCCGCCACAGATGGCCTGACCTCGGACTCGCTGATTGCCGGCTCCCGTGTCGGTGACGCCTTCAGCGGCATGCGCGCGCCGGTCCCTGATGATCCCGATGCGCCGATCCGGACCGGACGCTGGGGCGAGGACGCCGCACCGGTCGAACTGGCAGGTGGTCCCGCGGCCGCCCAGGTCGCGGTCGCCCCGCCCGAGCCCATCCGTCTCTCGAGGACGGTCGCACGGCCGCCGGCCGACCAGGCGCAACTGGCCCTGCTGGACGTTCCCTCCCCGCGCTCGCCATCGCCCGCGCTCAGTGTGCCGCTGTCGCGCATGGCCCTGACGACGCCCGCCCGGGCGCCGGATGTCGTCCCCGAGCCCCGCATCCAGCTGACGATCAGCGACCACGTCCCGTCCGCGCCCGGAAGCGGGCTGGATCTCGGGTCCAGCGTCTTCAGCGAGCCCGTCCTTGCATTCCGCCCCACCCGGCCGGCCTTCGACATCAAGCGGCTGTCACTGCGTGTCGGCCCAAGTCAGAAGGTCGGCAACAAGGGCCGCTGGTTCGTCTTCGCCGCCGGGTCGGGCAAGGCGTTCGGTCTGAACCTGATCCGCGACCCGCTGCAGGGCTGGAAACCCGCCGGCTGGTCGGTCGAGCAGCTTGCCGAGTTCGGCAAGGCCCAACTGGGCATCGGCTGGCGGAAGGGCTCCCGCCAGGTCGCAGCCAGCGTGGCCCGCCGCGAGATCAGCGCCTATGGAATGTCGCGCGAGGACACCGTCTTCGGCATCAGCTTCACCGTCAGTGGCAAGCCGCCCGCCAAGACGCGCCGCGAACAGAGACTTCCCCGCGCCTTCTGACCCTCGCTGCGCGGCTATGATTTGGCCCGGTCCCACCGAATCCGTTTGAAGCCCGGCAGGCAGCGGCGTTAACACCCGCCTGTGCCAGATCCAGTGACCGACCCGGCGGCGTCCGATGCGTTGCCCCCGCCGCCGCCCGTTCAGACGGTCCCCAGGGTCGCCTATCTGGCGGTGGCGAGCGCGCTGTTCATGGAGTTCATCGACTCCACCGCGCTGTCGACGGCCCTGCCGACCCTGGCGCGCGCATTCGATGCTGACCCCCTGCATCTGAAGCTGGCGCTGACGTCCTACATCCTCGCCCTGGCGGTGTTCGTGCCGGTCAGTGGCTGGGCCGCAGAACGGTTCCAGCCGCGACGGGTGTTCCTGGCGGCCATGGTCGTATTCCTGACGGGATCCGCCCTGTGCGGCTTCTCGACAAGCCTTGGCGAGCTGGTCGCCGCGCGGATCGTCCAGGGCATCGGCGGGGCGCTGATGACGCCGGTTGCCCGTCTGATCGTGGTGGGCTCGGCGCCGCGCAGCGACCTGATCCGCGCCATGGGCTGGTTCACGATGCCTGCCCTGCTGGGCCCGCTGATCGGACCGCCGCTGGCGGGCTTTGTGCTGTCGGTCGCCGACTGGCCCTGGATCTTCTTCATCAACATCCCGATCGGCCTGCTCGGGATGATCGCGGTGGTGCGGTTCGTGCCGCGCCTGCCGAGCCTCCACCCCGGGCCGTTCGACTGGAGCGGCTTTGCGCTGGCGGCGGCGGCGATCACCGGCGTGGTGGTCGTTGCCGAGACGGCGGGCCTAGGCCTGCTGCACCGGTGGGGACAGATCGGTATCGTCGCCATATCGCTGGCGAGCGGCTGGCTCTATCTGAAGCTTTCGAGGGCCAAGATCCGCCCGATCCTGAACCTCGACCTGCTCCGCTATCCTACCTTCCGCGCCAGCCTCCTCGGCGGAACACTGATGCGGCTGGGCGTCGGCGCAGGGCCATTCCTGATGCCGCTTCTGCTGCAGGTCGCCATGGGCTGGACCCCCCTGCAGGCGGGGTCGGTGACCCTCGCCGGGGGCCTGGGCGTCTTCGTCGCACGGCCGTTCGCTGCGCCGATGCTGCGACGTTGGGGGTTCCGCGCGACGCTGCTCACGCTGGTGGCCCTGACCGCCGTGCTGACCGCCGCGCCCGGGTTCTTCCGCATCGACACGCCGGCCTGGGTGATCATGGCGTTCCTGGCGGCCGCCGGATTCGCACGATCGAGCCAGTTCATCGCCACCAACACCATCGCCTATGCCGATGTGCCACAGGCGCAGATCGCCCAGGCCTCGACGCTGTCGGTGGTCGCCCAGCAGATCGGCCTGGCGATGGGGGTCAGTTTCGGAGGGCTGATGCTCCATGTTGCTCGTGGGTCGGGCGGTGAACTGACCCCGGACCGCTTCATGATTCCATACCTGGCGGTCGGCGCGACGACGCTCTTGTCCGCCGTGGTCTACTATCGACTCGACCGCAACGCGGGCGCGACGATCAGCGGCGCCAAGGTCGGCGGCGATACGACCTAGATCAGGCTGCCTTGCGGGCCGCCACGGCGCCGGTGATGCGGGCCTTGGCCATTTCGTCCGCGACCTCGTGCGTCGGACGCTTCTCGGCCAGAGACACATCAAGGATTTCGCCCAGCGTCGCGGTCAGGCGAGTCAGCTTCGCCTCGACCCAGGACGGATCAAACGCCGTCCCCGCCTCGATGGCGGCGATTTCAGCGGCAACGTTGATGATGCCGCCGCCGTTGATGACGTAGTCCGGCGCGTAGAGCAGGCCTCGCTCGAACAGGAGGGCGCCGATCTCCGGCGAGGCCAGCTGGTTGTTGGCGGCGCCGGCGACGACCCGTCCCCGGATACGGCCCAGCGTCTCCGCATTGATCGCGCCACCCAGGGCGCAGGGCGCGAACACCTCGGCCTCGACGTCGAAGATCGCGGCGGGCGGCACGATGGTCGCCCCGGTGCGCGCGGCCACCTGGGCCAGGGTCGCCTCGTTGACGTCGGTGATGACCAGCTCGGCCCCCGCGGCGGCGAGCTTTTCGGCCAGGTATGCGCCGACATGGCCAACGCCCTGGATCGCCACGCGCACGCCCTTCAGATCACGCCCGTAGGCGCGCTCGACACAGAGGCGCAGACCGCGGAACACACCCTCGGCGGTCACCGGGCTGGGGTCGCCCGACGCAGCCGCATGACCCTCGAGGCCGGCGACATAGCGCGTCTGCTTGCGGGCGCTTTCGAGATCGGCGGGCGAAACGCCGACGTCCTCGGCGGTCCAGTACCGGCCGCCCAGCCCCTCCACCGCGCGACCAAAGGCCTCGAACAGCGCGGGCGTCTTCTGCGTGCGGGCGTCGCCGATGATCACCGCCTTGCCGCCGCCCAGCGGGATGTCCGCCAGGGCGTTCTTGTAGGACATCGCCCGCGACAGCCGCAGCGCGTCGGTCAGGGCCGCGTCGTCCGTTTCATAGGGCCACATCCTGCAGCCACCCGCCGCCGGACCGCGCGCGGTGGAGTGAATCGCGATGATCGTCTTCAGGCCGGTCTTTTCGTCAAAGACGGCGTGGACGCCTTCGTGATTCTCGAAGGCGGGCGAATCGAAAACAGACATGCCGGGTTCCGTGGCAATTCGGGGGAGAAACTTGCGCCGGCGATTTACGCTCCGTCAACCGCCTCGACAAGCCGGAATGATGCTCAGGCGGACCGCCGCAACGGGGCGGGAATCGGCGGCGGGGCCGATGGCAGGGGCGCGGCCGGATCCAGGATGAAGGCGCCGATGTCGCCGATCACCACGGTCCGTTGCAGGTCGCGCGTCAGCAGGTGGTAGCCCCTGGCGTAGTAGGCGGTGCGGCTCCCGGCGCCGAGTCGCGAGGCGGCCTGGAAGCTCGGCGCACCGGGAATGATCTCGTCATTGGCCCCATAGAAATAACCGACAGGGACACGGATCCTGCCGGTCGACTCCCAGGCCGTCTGCATCAGATCAACCAGGCCATAGAGGGTGTCGTTGCGCGCACCCCAGATCATCATCGGGTCACGCCCCATGGCGACGAGCTCTTCATGGTTGTCGCTCGGCTGGACGCGGTCGGTCACCCATGCCGGCGGCTTGATCACCGTCTCGCCGGCCAGGTGCGCCGTGAACCACAGCGCCGTCTTGTACGGCAGCGGCTGGGCGGCCCAGCCCCAGACCGCCGGCGCCATGAGCACGACGCGGTCAGCGGCGGGCGGACGGTCCGATGCGAAGGCGGCGATCGCCACGGCCCCGCCCATGCTCTCGCCCGCCACGACGAGCGCTGCACCCGGGTGCCGCCGACGCAGCAACGCAACGAACACCCGGAGGTCCTCGGTCATCAGCGCCTCGCCGCCCCAGACGCCGCGGCCCGGCGAACGCCCGAAGCCGCGCTGGTCGTAGGCATAGGTCGCGATCCCCTGCTGCGCCCAGACCGGGGCGGCGAAATGGAAGGCGTTGGAATAGTCGTTCATGCCGTGCAGGGCGGCCACGACCACGGTCGGTTCGCCCTCCGGCAGCCAGCGCTTTAGACCCATCCGGCCGCCGTCGAAGCTGACGAAGGTGTCCTCTTCCAGCGCTGGCCCGCCAAAGGCGAGGTCAGGCGCGCCGGCGACCTGGATCATCGGCGCGCAGCCGGTCACAGCGGCGCTGGCGGCAAGCAGGAACAGGCGACGGTTCATGGCCTCAGAATGCCCGCGACAGTCTGGCGAATAAAGGGCGGCTCAGGCCTCTGGCAGTCGCAGCCGGTAGACGCCGCGGAAACTGTCGGGATCAGCGGGCTTGCCGTGGCGGGTGATGACGACCGTCCCGGCCCGCGCCATGCCGACAGCCGTCGACCGCACCTGGCCCAGCACCCTCTGCCAGCGCTCGGGCTGGATGATCTTGGCGACCTCGGACGGATCGATGCTCTTGCCCGGCGGCAGGGCCTTGAGCAGGTCGAGAATGGCGTCTTCGATAGGCGAGGTCATGCGGCGCGGTCCAGACTGGCTTCGCGAGGCATACGCCGGGGCGCGGCGGGATCAAACACCTCCCAGCGGCCGTTGCGACGAATAAACAGCTGATCGCTGACCAGATCGTTGCCGGCAAAGGCCCGTTCGGCCTTCAGGATGGCCACCAGCGCGTTGATGGACGCCGGATCGCCCTCGTGACCCAGCAGTAAAGCCGTGCGCGAGAAGACGACGACGATCGGGTCGCCCTGGCCCTTCAGCGGCGCCTGCGTCCAGACGTTGTCGAGCAGAAGCAGGCTGGGCCCCAGCCCGCTCTCGGTGGTGACCATCGAGACGCCGTCGCGGAGCGCTTCGGTCCGGATTTTTCCCACGGCGGCGCCGGTGTTGGTCAGCGCCCGCGTCCAGGCGTCCGCGGAGGGCAGCGCCTCCTCGATGGTGGCCCGCGGTGGATAGGAGTAGCTCTGGGGGTGGTCGAGGCCGAGCAGCACCACGAGGTCGCCCGCCAGGAGCCGACTGACCGGCAGGTCAGTGTCCAGAGTCGGCTTTCCGGAACGAGCGCGCATCTTGCCGACCTCGTCGAGGAAGCCCGCCGGGCGGATCAACAGCCGCAGGTCGGCCGGGGCGAGCGGGGCGTCCTCGGCCTCGGCGGCCGTCGCCGAGACCGCGACACCAACGAACCGCGTGATCACCTGGTCGAGCGACGACGGGTCGCTGAGGTACTGCCGATAGGCGTTGCCGAGGTACATCCGCACCTCGCCCTCGCCGACGCCGGTCACCTCAAGCTCGTCCAGGGACAAGACCTTCACCTTGAAGTCCGGGTTGGCCGCCTCGAGCCGCGCAACGACCCGATCACGGAACTGGAGGCGCGTGATCACGCCGTCGGCGGCCATTGCCGCGGGCGACAGCGCCGTCAGCAGCATGCACGCCATCGCGACGCACCACCGCGCAATCCCTGTTCGCATGTTCCCGATCCCCGGCTAAGAACGCCCGACGAAAGGACCACAGCTCATGGACGGCGGCAACGAGGTCTCGAACGGACCGCGACCTGTATCGGAAGGCCAGTGGGCCGGTTGGCGGACCTGGGACGGGGATCCGTTCGAGACCCAGTCGGGCCCCTACTATTTCCGTGTCGAGGACGACGGCACAACGCGCTGCGCCTTCCGCGCCGAGCGCAAGCACATGAACGGCGGCGGCTTTATGCACGGCGGCTGCATGCTGACCTTCGCCGACTTCGCCCTGTTCGCGCTGGCCCACGAACACCTCGAGGGCAGCCATGCGGTGACGGTCAGCCTCAACGGCGAGTTCATTGGCCCGGCCCACGAGGGCGACCTTATCGAGGCGACCGGCGAGGTGGTCAAGGCCGGCAAGTCGATGGTCTTCATCCGCGGCCTCGTCTCGACCGGCGGCGCGCCGATGCTGTCGTTTTCCGGCGTGATCAAGCGGGTCGCGCGGAGGCTCTGACATGGCGCTGGTCGACGCGACGCCGGACGACATACCCGCGATCATGGCGATCGAGCGGGACCCGGCCTACGAACTGTTCATCGGCAACTTCGAGGCCGAGGAACACGCCGCGCGGATGGCCTCGACCAATGACCGCTACCTTGTCTGGCGCGAGGAAGGCGCGGTTCTGGCCTTCGCCATTCTGTCGAAACTGGACGAACCCCACGGCGTGGTGCTGCTGAAGCGGATCGGCGCGGCGCGGACCGACACCGGCCTCAGCCGCCGGATGATGCCCGCCCTGATCGATCTGGTGTTCGAAGAGACCGGCGCCAACCGCTTCGAGCTCGACGTGGCGGTGCTGAACCCACGCGCCACGCACGTCTACCGGCGCGAGGGCTTCGTGCAGGAGGGCACCGTGCGCGAGGTCTACCGCCACCACGACGGCGGCTATCACTCCTCGCACCTGTTCTCGATGCTTCGGCGGGAGTGGGACGCCCTGCCCCGCCGCAATCCGCCTACGGCCGGATCGCTTTGACAGGAAGCTTAAGTCGTCCCTGACGGCAGGCTCAGGCGACAACCATCCCCGCTTGCGGGAGATGGTGATGGTGAAGAACGCAATTGTCCTGATGATTTCCTGGGCGACGGCCGTTGCCGCCGTCTGGATCATGCTGGCTGTTCCGGCCGTGCGGGGGATGGGCTGAGGACGGCTTGCCCTAAGGGGCGATCACGACCGCCACCGACTCCACCTGCCGCACGCCGCGATCAGGCCGCGCATCCGCGTCGATGACCAGGCGCAGGGGCCCCTCCTCCGCCGTCAGCGGCGCGTCCTTGCGGCGGTCGGCCAGGATGATCGCGCTGTCGCGGAAGCTGGCGTCGGTTTCGACGATCGACAGCACGGCGCGATAGCCGTCCCTGCCGGTCACCACCACGAAGGCCTGCATCGGCTTGCCGTGCAGACGGGGCCCCTGTGGCACGCCGGCCTCGCGCAGCACGGCGGTCAGGCTGACGCCTTCATAGGCCGTCTTGCCGCCCAGACGCGCCTCGGCGCGGGGCAGCCCCTCGAGCGCCTCCGGCGTGAAGGTCGTCACCCTGCCCTCGGCATTGGTCACGGTCAGCGTCTGGGCCAGCGCCGCGACGGGCGCGAGCGCCAGCGCGACGGCGACCAGCAGCGCGCGCATCAGGCCGCCACAGTCCCGGCAAGCGCCGCCGGGCGGGCCATCATCGCCGCATACCAGCGCGCGGCGTGGGTCATCTCCTCGGGGATGCGGAACTTGGCCATGCGCGAGAAGTCGATGGACGTGGCGGCCAGGATGTCGGCCATGGTGATCCGGTCGCCGGCGATAAACTCGCTCTCCGAAAGGCGACGGTCGAAGAACTTCAGCGTTCGCGTCGCGCCCGCCCGGTTCGTCTCGGCGATCTCGGGGATCTGCTTTTCCAGCGCGGCCAGCGCCGGGTGGCTGTGGCGGACGGTCATCATCAGCGGCGTGGCCAGCATCATCTCGGTGCGGCGGCACCACATCTCGATGACGGCAACCTCCCTCGCATCGCGGCCGAACATATTGGGCTCGGGGAAGACACTTTCGAGATAGCGGCAAATGGCGACGGACTCGGTGATCGCCGTCCCGTCGTCCATCTCCAGCATCGGCACGTTGGCCAGGCCCGCCTTGCCGACATAGTCTGGCTGTTTGTGCTCGCCGTTGAAGATGCTGACGTCGATGATCTCGACCTGATCCTCCGCGCCCTTCTCGGCCAGGAACCAGCGCACCCGCCGCGGATTGGGCGCCCGCAGGCTGTCATAGAGTTTCACGGCGTTTCCCTTTGTTTTTCTTACAGTATCCCGAACAGCTCGCGAGGCATCGCTCCAACCACCGCCGCCGTCATGCAGGTGGCGAGGAAGCCGGCCAGCAGGGCCTTCCAGACCATGCTGATGACCTCGGCGCGGCGCTCGGGCATCAGCACGCCCATGCCGCCGACCGTGATCCCGACCGACCCGACGTTGGCGAAGCCGCAGAGGGCGTAGGTCATGATCATCCGGGTCCGCTCGGTCATCTCGCCGGCCGGGATATTGCCCAGCTGGATGAAGGCGATGAACTCGGTGAGCATCAGCTTCACACCCAGCAGCCAGCCGGCCTTTGGCGCCTCGTCCCAGCTGATGCCCAGGCTCCAGGCCAGCGGCGCGAACACGATGCCCAGCAGCCGCTCGATCGTCACCGGCTCGCCCCACAGCGGCGGCAGCAGGCCCAGCAGGCCGTTGCCGATCGCCACGAAGGCGACGAACACGATCAGGATGGCCGAGATGTTCAGCACCACCATCAGGCCGTCAGCGACCCCTTTAGTGATGGCATCAATGGAGCTGTCGTATTTCAGCAGGGATGTGTAGTCGACCTGCACGCCGGTCTGGCCGCGCTTTTCCGGCACCATCAACCGGGCCAGCAACACCCCGGCCGGCGCCGAGACCACCGAGGCCACCAGCACATGGGCGGCGGCGTTCGGCAGGGCGTTCTTCAGGATGGTGGCGTAGGCGACCATGGTCGAGCCGGCGACGGTGGCCAGCCCCACGACCATCATCATGAACAGCTCCGACCGGGTCAGCTTGTCGAGATAGGCGCGGATGATGATCGGCGTCTCGACCATGCCGACGAAGATGTTGGCCGCGGTGGCCGTGGCCGATGCGCCGCCCATCCCCATGGTCTTCTCGAACAGGAAGCCGAACACCCGGATGATCAGCTTCAGGATACCCCAGTGCCAGAGCAGCGCCGACAGCGCCGAAATCACAAGGATCAGCGGCAGCACCTGGAAGGCGAAGACGAACGGCCCCTGGGCCTCGCTGAGCACGTAGGGCTGGCTGCCGCCGCCGAGGTAGCCGAACACGAACTGCGTGCCCTGGGCCGTAGCCGCCGACAGGCCGTCGACGCCATCGCTGATCCCCTGCACCACGCCCCGCGCGGCTGGCAGGCCGAACAGCAGCAGCACCAGTCCGACCTGTACCGCCAGGGCGCCGAGCGCCAGCCGCCATGGGAACCGTGACCGGTCCTCCGACAACGCCCAGCAGAGCACCAGCGTCAGGACGATGCCAACCAGACTTTGCGCATTCTCAAGCCGAAACATACAGGTCCCCCGACCGGGCCCTGGATCCCCGGCCCTTCCAGGCGATTGACTACGAAGGCAGGCGCCCGCGCAAGGGACGCGGCTATCTGCCCGTCAATTCCTTCACCAGGGCGTCGCGGCCATACACCTTGGCCAACGCCTCGGTGATGGCCGCCGTCGAGACGACAACCGTGCGGTTGATCGTCTCGTCGTAGCCATAGGCGCCGGCGATGCTGTGAATATTCCCGTCAAAGGCCGCGCCGATCACCTCGCCGCGCGCGTTCACGACTGCCGAGCCCGAGTTGCCACCGATGATGTCGTTCGTGGTGACGTAGTTGAATACCGTCTCAGGACTCAGCCTGTCCTTCGCCGCCGACCAGCGTGGCGCCAGGGCGTAGGGTTCAGCGCCGGTCGCCCGCGCGAAAAGGCCGGCAAAGGTGGTGTACGGGCCGGTCTCGGCGCCGCGCCAGGTCCAGCCGGCAACCTTGCCGTAGGACAGCCGCAGGCTGGAGGTCGCGTCCGGATAGACGCTGTCGCCATAGACCGCGAACCGGGCCTGGGCGACCCGCTCGGCGGCCTGGTCGGTCGGCGCAGTGACCTCGCTCTCCCAGACCTTGCGCGCGGCGCGGGCGGCGGCGTCGATCTTCATCACATACTTGATCAGGGGATCGTCCGAGGCCTTGATGGCTTCGGCCCCGCCATCCCAGAGCGCCTTGCGGACCTCCGGATCGCCGAGCCGGGTGGTGGTCACCAGTCGGGCGGCCAGACCCTGGGGATTCTCCGATCCAAGCAGCACCGTCAGGGTCGCCGTGTCGGTCCCAAGATACTCACGCGCCTTGAGCAGCCAGAACTCGAGATACAGCTGCTCCAGATCCGGCTCGACCTTTGCGGCCACCGTGAGGCGGCGCTGCGCGGCGGCGAGGCGGGCGTCGGCGAACTCTGGCAGGCGATCAGCCGAGGGCTTGGGACGCTCCTCGGCGGCCCGGACCAGAAGCCGCGCCCAGTCGAACAGCCGCGAGCTGCGACCGGCGTCCGCCTCCAGCTGGCGATAGGGCTGGTAGGCGCGGAAATAGGCGGGCTGCACAGCCTCGAGATCGGCCCAGGGATTGCCGACCCGCGCGACCAGCGCCGGATCGGCGGCCACCCTGGCGCGCAGTTCGGTTTCGGCCTTGCGACGAGCCGCCATGAAGCCGGCGTCGTTCAGGGCCAGCTGCCGGCCGTAGGCGACCTTGAAGCTGTTCTCCGTGCCGAAGATCGCGTCCGCCACAATGCGCTGGGCGGCGGGCGAACGGCGGCCGAACTCGATCAGTCGCCCGCGCAACTCGGACCGCTGCAGCAGGCTGGACGGCACGCCCAGGTCGCGGGCGGTTTCGAGCTGGCTCATCGTCAGCAGTCGCTCGGTCGACCCAGGACTGCCGGGCACGAACGTCACGTCGCCGGCTTTGGGCGCGTTCGCGTTCCAGACCAGGTAGTCGGGCGTCTTCACCGGCTTTCCGTTGTCATAGAGGCGCAGGAAGCTGGCATCGAGGTTGAACCTCGGGAAATTGAAGTTGTCCGGATCGCCGCCGAAGAAGGCCGCCGCGAACTCGGGCGCGAAGACCATCCGCACGTCGGTGAACCGGCGGTAGCGGTAGACGGCGAACTTGCCGCCCCGATACAGGTTGATCGTCTGGCAACGGCCGGCCGCGACTGTCTTGCAGACCTCCGCCTCGGCGGCCAGCGAGGCCGCATCGCGCGCCTGGACAAAGTCGTTGCCAGTCTTGCCGATGGTCGCGGCGTTAATCTTCGCGGTGACGTCGGTGACCGAGACGAGGATCTCGGCGAACATCCCCGGGCAGGTCCGTTCCTCGGTGCGCGCGTCCGTCAGGAAACCGTCCTTGAGGCGGTCGGCGGCGGAGTCCGAGAGGGCGACCAGGCAGCCGGTCACACAGTGGTTGTTCGTCAGGATCAGGCCGTCCTTCGACACGACCGAGGCCGAACACCCGGGAATGCGGACCGTCGCGGCCTGAACCCGATCCAGCCATCGCCTGTCGATGTTGACGCCATAGGCGGCCTTCACGCGAGCCGACGGAAAGCCGTCGAATGTCCACATGCCTTCGTCCGCCACGGCCGATACAGCGACGCCGACGCCGGACAAGATAACGACAAGAGCCAGCAGAAGTCGGTTCATTGCACTCTCTGGGACAACCCGTCCGGAATGGCGACGGTCTCCCGACCTAGCGCGCGGTTTCAGGTCTGACCAGACTCCGACACGAGGCCTTACCCCGATTTAACTTGGCCGGGCTCGCACTTCGTTACAGAACGCTCCGGCGGCCGGGCAACCCGGTTCGGGGAGTTGTTGTTGTCATGTCGCTGGCTCTGGCCACGCTGATCTACGAGTGGCGCCGCTACATGGCGGCCGTTGTCGCGCTGGCGTTCTCGGGCCTGCTCGTGCTGGCGTTCGTCGGCATGTTCATGGGCATCGGCAAGGCGTTCACCGCCCAGATCGACCGGGCCCGGGCCGACATCATGGTGCTTGGCCCGGGCGCAACCGCCCTGTTCAATGGCGGCCCCTCGGGCCTGCCCCGGCGTCTCATGGGCACGGTCTACCGCCATCCCGAGGTGGTTCAGGTCGCGCCGCTCGACGGATCCGGCGGCCGATTCCAGAACATTGTGCAGAGCGCCAAGGGCCCCGCAGACCCGTCGAAGCCGCCCCCCAATCGCAAGACCGAGTTCGTCAACGTCACGGTGATCGACGCGATCCCCGGCTACGTGACGGTCCCGACCGACTATTCCGACGCCCTGATCGAGACGCTGCGCCAGCCCTATGCCGTTGCGGTGGACGAGACCGCGCTCGGCCGCCTGGGCGTGAAGGTCGGCGACAAGGCGATCTACAACGGCAAGACCATCACGATTGCCGCGGTGACCAAGGGCTACCCCAACATGATGCAGGCCACCCTGGTCATGTCGCGGGATACCCTGCGGATGCTGGGTGAGGCAGACACCGGCCAGCGAGTCGGCCCGCTGATGGTCAAGATCGCCGACCCGGCCCGCGCCGCGATCGTCGCCGCGCAGCTGAACAAGGCCAGCGGCGGCGCCTTCAAGGCCTGGACGCGCCAGGAGCTGGCCGACGCCAACCAGAGCTCGATGTTCAAGGAGCAGTTCATCAGCATCATCCTGATCTTCGCCCTGATCATCGGCGCGATCATCGGTGTGGTGATCACCTGGCAGACCCTGCGCGGCGCGATCATGTCGAGCATCAAGGAGTTCGCCTCCCTGCGCGCCCTGGGCGTTTCCATGGGCAGCCTCAGGGGCATCGTTCTGGAACTGAGCTTCTGGATCGGCGTAACAGGGATCATCGCGTCGGGCTTCCTGACGTGGTTCGTCAAATGGCTGGCGGGCATGGGCGGCCTGCCCATGGCCTTCCCCGTTCCGGTAGTGATCTTCATCGCGATCTTCCTGCTGGGCTGCGCGATGCTGTCGGGCTTCCTGTCACTCGGCGTCCTCAAGAACAGCCAGCCGGCGGATCTCCTGCGATGAGCGCGCGCGCCAACCACAACGGCCACAAGCTCGGCGAGAAGGCCATCGAGGCCAAGGGCCTGGTCAAGCGGTTCAAGACCGGCCGGTCCTTTGTCGAGGTGCTCAAGTCCGTCGACTTCGACGCCTGCCACGGTGACGTGACCATGGTCATGGGTCCGTCGGGTTCGGGCAAGTCCACGCTCATCGCTGCCTTGTCAGGCCTGCTCAAGCCCGACGAGGGCAAGGTGCGCGCGCTGGAGGCCGACGACCTCTGGCGGCTGTCGAACGGCAGGATCGACAAGTTCCGGCTCGACCACTGCGGCTTCATCTTCCAGGGTTTCAACCTGTTCCCCGCGCTGACCGCCCGGCAGCAGGTCATGACCGCCTTGCACTACCAGGGCGCCTCCAAGGCCGAGGCCCATGCGCGCGCCCAGGCGGCGCTGGAGGAGGTCGGGCTGGGTACGAAGGTGAACCAGCGCCCCTCGGAGATGTCGGGCGGCGAGAAGCAGCGCGTGGCCATCGCCCGCGCCCTGGCCAAGAACCCCAACCTGATCTTCGCTGACGAGCCGACCTCCGCCCTCGACGGCGAGAACGGACAGGTCGTCATCCGCCTTCTGCGGCGGGCCGCGACCGAACGGGGCGCGGCGGTGATCTGCGTGACCCACGACCCTCGCCTGGAGGCCTATGCCGACCGGGTGATCCACATCGAAGACGGCCGCATTCTGGATGACGTTCGGCGCACGCCCGACGCCAATCCCGCGCCGCTCAGCCACTGACTCTGAAGGGACGCTTCATGTTCGGCTTTCTGCGTAGCCGCTGGTTCTGGGTTCTGACCGTTCTGGCGGTCGTGATCGTTGGCGGCGGCCTGTTCATGAAGAACCAGGCCGCCGCCAACAAGAAGACCCTGGCGACCCAGGCCAGCCAGACCGCGCCCAGTCCCTATGCGGCCATCGCCAACGGCAAGGCCGATGTCGAGGGCGGCATCATCCAGGTCGCCGCCCGCCGCGGCGGCGTGGTCAAGGCCGTGTTCGTCCAGGAAGGCGACCGCGTCGTGGCCGGCCAGGTCCTCGCCCGCCAGGAAGACGACGACCCCCGCCTCGCCGTCGGTCGCGCCCAGGCCCAGGTCGCCCAGGCCCAGGCCCAGATCGGCGTGCTGCAGGTCAAGCTCGGCGCCGCGCGGCGCGAACTGGGCCGGCTGCAGACCCTGTCGGCGAGCAACTTCGTCGCCGGCCAGCGGATCGACCGCCAGACCGACGAGATCCGCGACTGGGAAGCCCAGATCGTCGCCCAGCGCGCCGCCGTGGCCACGGCCGTCGCCGCCCTGCGCGAGGCCGAGTACGCGCTTGAACTGACGGTGATCCGCGCCCCGACCGACGGCCGCATCATCCGCCGCTACGCCAACCCGGGCGCCGGCGCCTCGACCCTGAACGTCTCCAACATGTTCGATCTCGAGCCGAACACGGCCCGCATTGTCCGCGCCGAGATCGTCGAAGCCGATATCCCCAACGTCACCGAGCGCCAACAGGTCGAGATCCAGCCCGAAGGCGACACGACCAAAACCTATGTCGGCATCGTCCTGCGCCGCGCCGCCGTGTTCGGCGCCCGCAAGCTGGCTTCCGACGATCCCAGCCAGCGCAGCGACGAACGCGTGGTCGAGATCGTCGTCAGCGCCGACGGCGCCCCCCTGCTGATCGGGCAACGGGTGCTGGTCAAGTTCATGAAGCCCGGCTTCAAGGCCGGCGAAAAGCGCCTGCCGCCGAAGCCGGCGGGTCCCGCGGGAAAATAGGGCCGCACGCCCCCGGGGCCGGGGGAGTCTCTGCCGGCGGCGCTTGACGCCTCTCCTGCAGCGCCGCAAAACGCCGCCAAATCCAAACAGGCGTTAGCGCAGGGAAATACGCACATGGCCGATATCCGCTTCGACGGGAAAGTCGCGATCGTCACCGGGGCCGGCGGCGGTCTCGGTCGTCAGCATGCGCTGGAACTGGCCCGGCGCGGCGCCAAGGTCCTGGTCAACGACCTGGGCGGCTCGATGGACGGCTCGGGCGGCAACTCCGCCGCCGCCGAGGCGGTCGTGGCCGAGATCAAGGCGATGGGCGGCGAGGCCCTGGCCAACGGCTCGTCGGTCACCGACGACGCGGGTGTGGCCAAGATGGTCAAGGACGCGATGGACGCCTGGGGCCGGATCGACATCCTGATCGCCAACGCCGGCATCCTGCGCGACAAGTCGTTCTCCAAGATGGAAGTGGCCGACTTCGAGCTGGTGCTGAACGTCCACCTGATGGGCACCATGAAGCCGACCAAGGCGGTCTGGGAGATCATGAAGGCCCAGAACTACGGCCGGATCGTCGTCACGACCTCCTCGTCGGGCCTGTACGGCAACTTCGGCCAGTCCAACTACGGCGCGGCCAAGCTCGGCATCATCGGCTTCATGAACACCATCAAGCTCGAGGGCCAGAAGAACAACATCCACATCAACGCCATCAGCCCGGTCGCCGCCACGCGCATGACCGAGGGCCTGATGCCGCCGGAAGTGCTGGAGAAGCTGAAGCCCGAGTACGTCACCCCGGGCGTCGTCTACCTGGCGTCGGAAGAAGCCCCGACGGGGGCGATCCTGACGGCCGGCGCCGGCGTGTTCGCGCTGTCGCGGATCATCGAGACCGAGGGCGTCTACCTCGGCGAGGGCGGCCTGTCGGTCGAGGAGGTCCGCGACAACTGGGCCAGGATCACCGACGAAGCCGGCCAGAAGGCCTATTTCGCCGGCGGCGAGCAGGGCCAGAAGTTCTTCCGCAAGATGGCCGGCGGCTGATCGACACGGAGGACATGCGCACACCGCGCACGTCCCTGCATCAGGATCTGAAGGGGGCGCGCACGCAGGTGAGCGCCCCTTTTTCCTGTCCTCCCCCCGTTCATGGGACGCAGAAGGGTTCCGCCGACATGACTCTCGGGCGATCCACGGGAGTGACCGACATGCGACCCTTGCCCATCCTTGTGCCCTGCCTGCCCGCGTGCCGGGGCGGAGGAGGTTTTCAGGCTCGCCGCGCAGTGCGATCGCCAGTTCGGACAGGTCCCCGCGCGCACCGCCAAAACGCGATAGCGATCAGCCTGCGGCGGCGGTCCAGGCTTGCCGGCCTCAGACGCGGCACTTCGCCGGATCGTCGTTGCGCATGACACAGACGATCCGGCCGCCGCGCTCGCTGCCGTAGACATGGATCACGCGCTGCTCGAACCAGGCCCAGCGCATCCGCGTATCCTCGGCCGCAACGTCCATCGCCAGTGTGTAGACGCCGCCCTGCCCCCGCGATGCGCCCCGGGTGTCCTTGTTGAGGGTGGCATGCTTGACCCGCCCCGCGCAGTGCCGGCTTTCCGGGAAACCCTCATAGCAGCCGCTGATGAGCCCGTCGGGAAACCGCGCGTCGCCCTGGGTGTTGTCCAGCCAGTCGATCGGCGAGGCCTGGCCCATACCCGGCGGGTCCTCGAGCCGCGCGCCCGCGCGCCGGAGCGGATCAACCCAGTTGCTGTGCGAATAGAAGTCCTGGGCCGCGTGAAACGCGAGGCCCATGTTCTCGAGCACATTGCACTTGGCCCGGCCGCTGCGGCCAGTGTAGCGGCAGGCCGGGGTAATCGAGGCCTGTCGGGTGTCGATCGCCAGGTCGCCGGAGGCGGACACCAGCGCCCCGGCGGCCTCGACCGCCTGCTCCATCCCGGCGAAGATGAGAGCCCGGCACGACTCCAGGACGCCCCGGGCCTCCTCGCGCGAGCGCGGGTAGTCCGGCCGGTCGAGCCAGTCGCCGTTGTCACAGTGGACCTCGCTGGCCGACATCAGGCCGCGATCCGGGCGGTCCGGCGCCCCGACAGCGCCGAACGTCCCGCGCTTGCCGGCAATTTCGTCCATGGTCATCGGACCCATGCCAAAGCCGGCGAGTCCCTGCCGGGTGACCCGCTCGTGCTCGACGTTCTGACCGAGACTGCCGATGGTGCCGAAAGCCTCCGCCTGCACGGCGCCCAACAAAATCGTCGCGCCGGCCATCGCCAGGATGATCCCAGTTCGCATCGAAGCCCCCCCTTCGCCCCAGGGGAGCTTGCGACCGGCCGATGGCCCTGTCCACCGCTACGAATTCGTTTGCTCTTCCCCAGCGGCATGATCCGATCCTCCCCCCGACGCACGCAGATGCGTCAGGGGAGACCGCCTTGAGCAACAGCACTTCGTCCGGCCGGATCAAGGCGGGAACCATCGCCGCGTTCTCGATGGCGACCATTCCTGTCGGGGCCCTGACCACACCGCTGCTGGTCCACCTGCCACCGCACTACGCGGGCCTGCTCGGGCTGCCGCTGGCGGCGGTCGGCGGAATCTTCTTTCTCGTCAAGGTTCTGGACCTGATCTTCGACCCGGCGTTCGGCCTGCTGATGGACCGCACCCGGACCCCTATCGGCCGCTACCGGTTCTGGCTGATCGCCGCCGCGCCGATCCTGATGCTCGGCGTCTGGCAGCTGTTCCTTGCGAAGCCCGGCGTCAGCCAGCTGTACCTGCTGATCTGGCTCGCGGTGCTCTATGTCGGCTTTTCGCTTCTGGTGCTGTCGCAATCGGCCTGGGGCGCAGTGCTGGCGACCAACTACGACGAGCGCTCGCGGGTCTATGCCTGGGCTTCGGCCAGCGGCACCTTCGGCGCGATCGCGGTGCTGATCCTGCCTCTGATCCTCAAGCTGCCCGACAACGAGGTGGTCCCGTTCATGGGCTGGATGATCGTCCTGTCGATCCCGATCACGACCCTGATCGTCGCCTTCGGGGTCAAGGAACCAGTCGTCCCTCGCCGCGAGGCCGAGGACCGCCTCTCCTGGCGCGACTTCCCGGCGCTGATCGCGCGGCCGACCATGGCCCGGCTGCTGGGTGCGGACCTGCTGTTCACCCTCGGCCCGGCAATCACCTCGCCGCTGTATCTGTTCTTCTTCATCCAGGCGCGCGGCTACACCCTGACGGAAGCCAACGTCATGCTGCTGTTCTTCATCGTGGCGGGCATCTTCGGCGCGCCGCTGTGGGCGATGGCCGCCTACCGCTTCGGCAAGCACCGCACGCTGATGGCCGGCGCGGCCGCCTACTCGGTCGCCCAGGCCCTGATCTTCTTCATTCCGAGCAAGACCTTCTGGCTGATGGCCCCGGCTATGTTCCTCGCCGGCGGGATCCTCGCCTCGCTGGGCTTCCTGATCAGGGCCATGGTCGCGGACGTCGGCGACGAAGTGCGGCACCAGACCGGCAAGGACCGGGTCGGCCTGCTCTATGCGCTGGTCTCCAGCACCTCGAAGATCGGGACGGCCTCGGCGGTGCTGGTCACCTTCGCCATTCTCGACTGGGTCGGATTCAACGCCGCGCCGGGCGCGGTGAACACGAGTGGAGCGATGAACGGCCTGGTGCTGACCTATGCCATCGCGCCGGTGGTGCTGGTCATGGCCGGCGCGTTCGCCGTCCGGGGCTACAGCCTGAGCCGCGAACGGCATGACAGCATCCGGGCGGACCTGGATGCGCGTGACGCCGCCGCCATCGCCGGACAGTCGGCGGCTGAAGCGGTCGCCGCAGCCCCGACACCGGCGGCAGGCGCCTAGAGCAGGGCCTTCGCGGCGGCCCTGAACGCCTGGGCGGCGGCGCTCTGGCCGTCTCCGGCGGTCAACGGCGCGCCGTCGTCGCCGGCCTGGCGCAGGGCGATCTCGATCGGGATCTCGGCCAGGAGCGGGACGCCAAGCGTCTCGGCCTCGGCCCGCGCGCCGCCGGTCCCGAAGATCGGGATCGGCGCGCCGGTCGAGGGATCGGCGAAGAAGGCCATGTTCTCGATCACGCCGAGGATCTTCGCGCCGGTCTTCTGGAACATGCCGACGGCCCGCCGGGCGTCGATCAGAGCGATCTCCTGCGGTGTCGACACGATCACCACGCCATCGACCGCGAAATTCTCGACCAGGGTCAGGTGGATGTCGCCGGTGCCCGGCGGCATGTCGATGACCAGGATATCCAGCGGCGCCTCGGGCGTGGCCCAGCGCACGTCATTGACCATCTGGCGCACGGCAGACGAGGCCATCGGCCCGCGCCAGATCATCGGCGAGCCCTCGTCGACCAGGAAGCCGATCGACATCACCGTGACGCCATGGGCCTGCAGCGGCTGAAGTTTGCCGTCGATGAACAACGGCTCGCCGTCGACACCCATCATCCGCGGCGCAGAGGGGCCGTAGACGTCGGCGTCGAGCAGCCCGACCCTCAGGCCCAGACCGGCGAAGGCGCAGGCGAGGTTCACGGCGACGGTGGACTTGCCCACCCCACCCTTGCCGCTGGCAACGGCGATCACGCGTTTCACGTTCTCCGGCCGGCTGACTTCCTTGCGCGGGCGAAGCTCGGCCTTGGGATCACCGGCGACCCTGGCGCCTTTCCGCTGACGGGTTACGCCTTCGGGGGCGGAAGCGGTCAGCACCACCTGCGCCTTCTCGATTCCCGGCAGACCGGCCAGCGCCTTCTCGGCGGCCTCTCGAATGTAGCCGTAGCGGGCCGCGTCGGCGGCTGGAACCTCGAGCATGAAGCCCGCCCTGCCCTCGCGCAGAACCAGTCCCTGGACCAGTCCAGCGGCAGCCAGACCCTTGCCGGAACGGGGGTCGATGATCTTGTCCAGGGCCGCCAGGGCGGCGTCTCGGTCAGCGGATGTATGAAAGCTCATGTCGGACAGCTTGCCATGGCGGGCGCGGCGTCACATATCCGCTGCACCGCGCCGGCTTGCAAGCCCGCCGAACCACGACGGAAAAGCGACGCAACGACTATGCCCTGGAATGAGAACGGCAATCCCGGACCCTGGGGGGCTCCGCCCCCGTCAGGCGGCAAGAACGATCCTGAGCGCCCCGAGCGCGGAGGCCCGGCGCCCCGCGGCCCCGGGCGCGGCCCGGGCGGCGCCCCGCCCGACCTCAACGACCTGTTGCGTCGCGTCGAGGCCTTCCTCGGCGGTCTGACCGGAGGTGGCGGTGGCGGTGGCCAGATCCCGCTTCGCCGGCTCGCCCCCCTCGCCGGTGGCGGCCTGCTGGCGCTGTACGTGCTGGCCGGCATCATCGTGGTCGGTCCGCGCGAGGAGGCCGTCGTCACGACGTTCGGCGCCTGGACCCGCAGCTACGGTCCCGGCATCGGCTACCACCTTCCGCTCGTCGAGCGGGCCCAGAAGCTGGACGTCACCACCCTCCGCACCCAGAGCGTCGGCGGCGGTACGGGTGAAGGCGACACCCTGATGCTGACGGGCGACGAGAACATCGTCGACCTGAGCTTCTCGGTGACCTGGCGGGTGTCCAGTCCGGGCCGCTTCCTGTTCAACATCAGCGATCCCGAGGCGACCCTGTCGGCGGTGGCCGAAAGCGCCATGCGCGAGGTCATCGGCCGCAGCGAGCTGGACGCGATCATCAGCCGCAGCCGCGGCCAGATCCAGATCGAGGTCGCCTCGCTGATGCAGCGCGTCCTCGACAGCTACGGCGCGGGCATCATCATCGACGGCGTCCAGATCAGCGACGCCAACCCGCCCAAGGAAGTCGTCGACGCCTTCCGGGACGTGAACAACGCCAGCCAGAACGCCGCCTCGCTCGCCAACCAGGCGCGCGGCACCGCGGCCCAGGTGCGGAACCAGGCGATCGGCTACCGCTCGCAGGTGGTCCGCGAGGCCGCCGGTGAGGCCGCGCGCTTCAACCAGGTCTACGCCCAGTATCGACTGGCGCCCGGCGTGACCCGCGACCGCCTGTACATCGAGACGATGGAACGGGTGCTGTCCAAGACCAACAAGGTGATCATCGACAGCAAGGGCGCCAGCGCCCCGATCATCCTGCCGCCCGATGTGTTCCGACCCCGCGCTGCGGCGGCGACCTCCGGCGCGCCCGCGACGGCGATCCCGGCGCTGCCCCAACGCGTCTCGGGAGGCGCCCAATGAACAATCCACGCCTTACGTTCTTTGGCATCATCGCCGCCGTCGTGGTGATCGTGCTGAGCCAGACCTTCTATGTGGTCGATCAGACCCACCAGGCCCTGGTGATCCGGCTGGGTGAGGTTGTCCGCACCGTAAACGCCGCGCCCGATGACGGCCCCGGCCTGAAGATGAAGGTCCCGTTCCTTGAAACCCGCCTGCTGTTCGACAAGCGGAACCAGCCGATTCAGGTCATCCGGCAGGAAATCCTGACCGCGAACCAGGAGCGCCTGATGGTCGACGCCTTCGTGCGCTACCGCATAAACGACCCTGTCCGCTTCTACACGGGCCTGGGCGATGACCGGACGGCCAAGGACCGGCTGAACTCGGTGGTCAACGCGTCGCTGCGCCAGGTTCTGGGTTCGGTGAGCTCGGAGGACATCATCTCCGGCCGCCGCGCCGCGCTGACGCGTCAGGTTCGCGAAAACCTCTCGGACCGGACCACCCGCTCACGTCTCGGCCTGCAGGTCATCGACGTCCGCATTCGCAGCGCCGACCTTCCGGAAGCGAACCAGGAAGCCGTGTTCGACCGGATGAAGACCGCCAGGCAACAGGAAGCCGCGCGCATTCGCGCCGAGGGCGCCCAGCGCCAGCGCGAAATCGTCGCGACCGCCACGCAGGAAGCCGAAACCATCCGCGGTGAAGCCGACGCTGAGCGGGCGAAGATCTTCGCGTCCAGCTTCGGCCAGGACCCGTCCTTCGCGGCCTACTACCGTTCGCTGCAGGCCTACGAGGCGTCGCTCGGCCAGGGCACGACGATGGTCCTGTCGCCAGACAGCGCCTTCTTCCGCTACTTCACCAAGGGCCCGAACGGGCAGTAGTGGATTGGGACATGTACCGTCTTCGGTACGTGTCCCCTGAACCCGCGGCTCGATTGGGGGACACGTACCTGCGGTACATGTCCCCGACGGACTAGGCCGCGAAGTCTTCGACGCGGTAGCCCTGGAAGTACAGCAGGGCCGTCAG
>CAIOHT010000121.1 GCA_903858185.1 uncultured Caulobacterales bacterium | reverse complement strand
GGCACGCGGGCCTTCATCGCTGGCCTGCCGCTGTGGACCACCCTGATCGGACTGCGCCATGAAGGCCGCCCGGTGCTCGGGTCCATCGGCCAACCCTACATCGGCGAGCTTTATATCGGCGGCCGCCAGACCGGCTCGCGCCTGATCAGCCGTGGCGGCGAGACGCCGTTGCGCGTGCGCGCCTGTCCCAGACTGACCGACGCCATCATCTGCACCACCGATCCCGCGATCCTGACCAGCCCGGAACTGGGCGCCTGGACCCGGGTGCGGGCCGCCGCGAAACTGGCCCGGCTGGGGCTGGACGCCTACGGCTATGCCATGGTGGCGGCCGGGACGATGGATCTGGCGCTCGACACCGGCCTGAAGGTCTGGGACGCCGAAGCGCCCATTGCCGTGATCGAGGGCGCCGGCGGGTTCGTCACCCACTGGGACGGCTCGGAGGCGCGGTCAGACGGCGGCAAGTTCGCGTTCGTCGGGGATCGTGGCTGTCTGGAAGACGCGCTGATGACGCTGAAGCAGGCGGCGGTGGATTAGAGCCCAGCAACCACCCCATCAAACTCGCGCCAGAAGACCGCGCGGATGGCGTCGGTTTCCTGCAGGATCTCGTGGTAGCTGCCGTCGACCTGCAGCCAGCGGCCTTTCGGGATGCGGGCGGTGATCTCGCGCTGGTCGGCGTTGTCGACGAGCCGTTCCTCTTCCGCGCCCAGCACCAGCACCGGGATGGTAATCGCCGCCACCCCCGGCGCACGCTTCATCCAGGCAGAGGCGGCGAAGGCGAAGTCGAGCCAGCCCCAGGTGCCGGCGTTCAGCTTCAGGCCCGGCTCGGCGACGACCTGGGCCTGGTTGCGGGCCCAACGCCGAGGGTCATGGGTGAGAATATTGGTCTCGAAGGTGCTGACGTGCGCGTCGCCGGAGTCCCCGAGGATGTACTCCGTGGGCTTCGTGCGGGCCATGATCCAGGCCAGCGCACGGGCCGCGCGCTTGGGCCGGTTGCCGGTCTGCAGGCCGAGCATCGGCGCCGACAGCACCGCCGCCCTGAAGTCCCCGACCCCGTGCGCCAGCGCCAGCAGGGTCAGGCAGCCGCCCATCGAATGGCCGATGGCGATCCAGGGCTTGGGCAGGCGCGTCTCGAAATGCGCCAGCAGACAGCGGTAGTCCTCGACGAAGTCGGCGAAACCGTGGGCGTGGCCCTTGAGGGGGTCCGGCAGCAGGCGCTGCGACAGACCCTGGCCGCGCCAGTCGTGGGCCAGAACGACGAAGCCCCTGCCCTGCAGCTCGCCGATGACCTCGAAATACTTCTCGATCGGTTCGGTGCGGCCGCCGCTCAGGACCACCGAACCCTTCGGCGTTCCTTCCGGCAAAAACAAAGCGGCGCGGAGGCGATAAGCCCCCGCGCCGCTGAACCACTCCGCCGTTCCGTTGGCCGGAACGGGCGCCTCGGGGATGGATACCAGAGGCGCTGTGTCGGTCACTGACTGACCCTTAGGCCATCTTGGCGAAGAGGGCGCCCATCTGCGGCTGCAGG
>CAIOHT010000120.1 GCA_903858185.1 uncultured Caulobacterales bacterium | reverse complement strand
GCGGACAGGGGCGCGGTGGCGACAAAGAACAGCTTCTGGCGGCGGATGAAGCTGATCAGCGTTTCGTCCAGCGCGTCATGGATTGCGGCCATATCTCCTGGCTCCGGAAGGAATTGCGGCCAGAGCGGCCCCTCACAGAAGCCCCCCCCGGGTCGATAATGCCGGGCCGGGCCAGGGGTGACAATGCGGGCTCGTCACGCCCTCGGCAGACAGCTGGTGTGGAAAATTGTCCTCCAGCGCCACCGGACAGGGCGCAGGAGCTGCTAGGATCGATCCTTTCAGGAGGGATCCACCATGAAGCGCCGCACCGTCGCCATCCTGGCCTTGCTCGGTCTGACCCTGGCCGGATGCGCCACCCAGGCCATCGCCCCGTCCGTCGGCGACCATCCGGGCTTCTTCTCCGGGCTGCTGCACGGGTTCATCGCCTGGTTCTCCCTGGTCGGCCACATCTTCGACCCGGAGATTCGCATCTACGCCGCCCCCAACAGCGGGGGCTGGTACGACTTCGGCTTTCTGCTCGGCGTGAGCGCCTGGGCCGGCGGTGGCGGGGCTGCGGCGCGGGGCTGACCCCGGCCGGGCAAACAAAAAGGGCCGCGTGATGCGGCCCTTGTCGGCTCGATCCCGCCGTCCGCCCCGGGGGATCGGGGGGACGCGACGGGATCGAATGGTCTTGTTCGGGTGTTACGCGCCGATGAAGGCGGTCGCTCCGGCAGCGGCGCCGAGGACCAGAAGGAAGACAACCGCCGAACGGTCGAAGAAGCGTTCGAAGGCGATGAGCTTGGAAATCGACATGACACACAGTCCTTTCAGTTTGGGCCCCTTTTTTGCCTGGAACCCTGGTTTGCCCCCTCGGGGGAGCGAGGGGTTGTTCGATCTGAACGATGCTTAAATAACACCGATCTGAACGGCGTCAAGATGATCTTTACAGCGTTCGGATAGAGTTTTATCGTGAGGCCCATGAGAGAAGCTGCAACCGTCGAGAACCGGCCCTACCACCACGGCGACCTGCGACGCGCCCTCGTGGACGCCGCGCGCCGGATTCTGGAGAACGAGGGTCCGAGCGCCCTGTCGCTCCGTGCAGTGGCGCGTGAGGCCGGCGTCAGCCCGGCTGCGCCTTATCACCACTTCAAGGACAAGGGCGAGCTGCTCGAAGCGGTCGCGTTTGTGGGCTGGGACGCGCTGGGCGAGGCCATGACCGCGGCCAAGGAGCGGACGCCGGACCTCGGCGCCCGGATGACCGAGATCGGCGTGGCCTACGTGCAGTTCTCGCAGGCGCATCCAGCGCTCTATCGCGTGATGTACGACTGCTCGCGCGACAAGGACGAGCTGCCCGAGGGGCTGCAGGACAAGGAAGACAGCGCCTATTGTCAGGTGCGCGAGACGTTCAGGGCCTTTGCGGGCCCCGAGGTCGCCGACGTCGACATCGAGCTGGCCACGATCGCCGCCTGGTGCGCGGCCCATGGCCTCGCCGAGATGAACAGCTTCAAGCAGTTCGACCCGCTCAAACAGGGGCTCGGCGGCGAGGAAGGCTTCCTGCGCGCCGTGCTGAGCCACCTGGGCATGTTCCCGGCGGCGCGGGCCAAGGCGAACGGGCCGGGTTAGGCCCCGATCCGCTTCCCCGGCCTTCGCCCGGGAAGCGGGTTGTAGCGGAACGGCCAAAGCCCCTGGCCGTTAGGGCTGCTGACCCTCAACCGCCGAAAGTCCCTCCCATGCTGATCTCCGACGTCATGACCGCCAATCCGCAGGTCGCCAAACCCTACGACACCGTCGCCGACGTGGCCCGTCGCATGACCCACCTGGACGCCGGCGCCATTCCCGTGGTCGAGGACGGTCAGATCCGCGGCATCATCACCGACCGTGACATCGTGCTGCGCGTCGTCGGCGAGCAGCGCAGCTTCGACACGCGCGTCGACGAGGTGATGACCACCGACGTCCAGACCTGCCGCGAGGACTCCTCGATCGCCGACGTGATCTTCCAGATGACCGACAAGCAGGTGCGCCGCATCCTGATCGTCGACGGCGCCGACAAACTGACCGGCATTGTCTCACTCGGCGACGTCGCCCAGGAGGCCTCCGCCCGCAAGTCCGGCGCCGTACTGGAAGAGATTTCCGAAGCGCCCGCCAACAACTGACGATGCAGAGAGACGCTCGCCGGTCTACAGACGGCCGGTGAGCACTTCCTTCGTTACACGTTTCGCCCCCTCCCCGACCGGCCGGCTGCATCGCGGCCATGCCTATTCGGCGATCAAGGGCTTCGCCGCTGCCCGGAAGCAGGGCGGGCGCTTCCTCGTGCGTATCGAGGACATCGACACCACGCGCTGCCGCCCCGAGCATGAGGCGGCGATCCTGGATGATCTCGCCTGGCTGGGCCTGAGCTGGGAACAGCCGGTGCGGCGGCAGTCCGAACATCTCGCCGACTATGATCAGGCGCTGGAGCGCCTGCGGGCGCAGGGCCTGGTCTATCGCTGCTTCAAGACTCGCAAGGACCTGGCCGAGGCCGCCCTCAGCGCGCCGCACGGCGAGGTCGAGGCCTTCCGCGGCGGACCGATCCATCCTAATGAGGAAGACCGCTGGCTGGACGAGGGCAAGCCCTTCGCCTGGCGGCTGTCGATCGATGCAGCCCACGAGGCGCTGCGCGGTTTCCACAAGCTGCGGTTTGACGAGAAGGGCGAGGGTCCGGGCGGCGAGCACGGCAGGATCCAGGCCCGGCCGGAGCTGGCCGGCGATGTCGTGCTGGCGCGCAAGGATGTGGGCGTCGCATACCACCTGGCCTGTGTCGTCGATGACGCGCTGCAGGGCGTGACCGACGTCGTGCGGGGCTCTGACCTGTTCGAGGCCTGCCATATCCAGCGGCTGCTGCAGGCCCTGCTCGAGCTGCCGACGCCGGTCTATCGCCATCACCGCCTGATCCTCGACAAGACGACCGGCGAACGCATGGCCAAGCGCAAGGGCGGCGAGACCCTGGGCACGCTGCGCGATGCGGGGATGACCGGCGCCGAGCTGCGCGCGCAGCTGGGATTCGACTGGTGAACCCCCGGGCCCTGCCGTTCATCGCCCTGATCCTGGGCGCCTGCGCGATCGGCTTCGTCCCCAACCTGGTGCGGCTGGCCGATACCGGTCCGGCAGCGGCCGGATTCTGGCGGATGGCCCTGGCCCTGCCGATCCTGCTGCCGATGATGCTGCGCGACGGCAGGGGCGCGACCCTGCGCCCGTCAAACGCCAGCCTGCTGGCCGGACTGTTCTTCGCCGGCGACCTGGCCTTCTGGCACTACGGTATCGGCTACACATCGGTGGCCAACGCGACGGTGCTGGCCAATCTCTCGCCGGTGGTGGTGACGGCGGTGGCCTGGTTTGCCTTTCGCGAACGGCCGGGGCGCATCTTTCTCGCCGGCCTCGCCCTGGCGCTGGCCGGGGCCTGGACCATGGCGGCGGGCGCCGGCGCGGGACGTCCGGGCGCCCTGCTGGGCGACATGCTCTCCGTGACCACAGCCTTCTGGTATGCGCTCTACTTCATCGCCATGCGGCAGGCGCGGCAGGGCGAAGGCGCCTCGCGGGCGATGTTCTGGTCCAGCCTGGTCACAGCGCCGGTGATGCTGGTCGTCGCCCTGGCGATGGGGGAATCGATCATGCCCGCGTCCACCGTCGGCTGGCTGGCCTGTGTCGGCCTGGCGGTCGCCCATGTAGCCGGCCAGGGCTCGATCGCCTGGGCGCTGGGCCGGCTGCCGGCCTCGATCGCCTCGGTGGTGGTGCTGGCCCAGCCGGTCGTGGCCGCGATCGTGGCCTTCTTCCTGTTCCGCGAGATCCTGACGCCGCTCCAGATGGTCGGCGGGCTTGTGACCCTGATCGGCGTCGTGGTGGCCCAGCGGGCGCCGGTGGCGGCCGTTCCGCTTCAGCGCGCCCAGTAGCGGTAGCGGTAGGCCTCGCGGAAGCCGAAGCCTTCGTAAAGCGTCACCGCCGGCGCGTTGTCGGCCTCGACCTGCAGATAGCCCCGGCTGGCGCCGGCCTGCCGCGCGGTGGCGAACAGGGCCTCGAGAATGTCCCGCGCCAGTCCCTTGCGGCGGTGTGCGGCCAGAGTGCGCATGCCGAACACGCCGGCCCAGTCGCCCTCGATGGCCGTGCCGCCGATGGCCACCGGCGCGCCGTCGATCTCGACAACCGCGAACCCGCGCGGGGCGGGGATCCTATGGAACGCGCCCATCCGCTCGGCGGCGTCGGCGGGATTGTCCTGGGCGCCGTTGAAGACGGCCTCGAAGCGCGCGTCGGGGTCCGCGGTGACCTCCGCGCGACCGCCCTCGCCGAGCAGCGGGCCGGTCATCATCAGGGTTTCCGTCCGGGGCGCATAGCCGCGCCGGGCCAGTTCGGATTCAAGCGCCGGCGACAGACCATCCACTGGCTTGAACAGCGTAGGCAGGCCGGCTGCCGCGTAGCGCGCCTCGACCGCGTCCACCGCGTCAGCGATCGGCAGGCCGGGGTCGCCCAGCGGCCAGCAGGCATTCAGCCGGCCGGAAAACCCGCGATCAGTGTTGACGATCCAGTCGCCCAGCCGGCCCCGCCCGGCGGCCGGCCAGGACCGGTCTGCGATGCGTTCTAGCGCGGCGGGGTCAGTTTCAGCGATCAGAACCCACCTCCGTCATCGTCGGACTTGTTCCGACGACCCAAGAATACCGATCTCAAACGGGTAGGCGCGTTTGACGCCCCGCTCCACGCCGTAAACAGTCCACCCTCGGGTCGTCGGAACAAGTCCGACGATGACGGATGAGGGGGACCGTCACTCCTTCAGCAGCGCCTCGATCATCGCGCGGGCTTCCTTGCTGTTCCAGTCGGCCTCGCCGCTGAGCCGGGCGCGCTCGCGGCCCTGGCGGTCGTAGATGATCGTGGTGGGAAAGCCCCGTGCGCGGGGCTCGATGGCGAAGGAGAACTTGTAGCCGGGATCGCGATAGAGCTTCAGCGGAGCGTTCTTCGCGATGTCGGATTTCGCCAGCTCAAGGTCAGTGTCGCGGTCGACGCTGAGCGCGAGCACCTGGACCGGCTGGGTCTGGTAAGCGGCCTGCAGCGCGGCCAGGGTCGGCATCTCGACACGGCAGGGCGCGCACCAGGTGGCCCATAAATTCACCACCACGATCTGCCCCTTGAAGTCGGCCAGGGTCATGGGTTTGCCGTCCGCGTCGGTGAAGCCGGCAGTCGTCGGGGCGGGGGGAGAATCCGGAACCTCGAGCTTGGCCAGATCGCCCCTTTTGAAGGCATTCAGATCAAGGACTTCAGCGGGTTTGATGGAAGCGCTGGCGATGACGTATAGAACCGCCGCGACGCCGATCAGGGCGGCGCCCCGGATGGCCCAGGTCAACAGATCGGGCCTGGGTTTCGCCGGCTGGACTTCGCTCATATGACTGACAAACCCTCGAATAAGCCCGATGCCGGGCAGGCAATGTGGGGCGGGCGGTTCTCGGCGAGCCCCAATGCCCTGATGCAGGCGATTAACGTCTCGATCAGCTTCGACAAGCGCCTGGCGGCCCAGGATATCGCCGGGTCGCAGGCCCACGCCGCCATGCTGGCGAAGACAGGGGTCATATCTAGCGGCGACGCCGCCGAAATCCAGCGCGGGCTTTCGGAGATCGCCGCGGAGATGGAGGCCGGGACGTTCCCGTTCCGCGACGAGTTCGAGGACATCCACATGAATGTGGAGGCGCGGCTGCGCGAGCTGATCGGCCCCGTGGCCGGACGGCTGCACACCGCCCGCTCGCGCAACGACCAGGTGGCGCTCGATTTCCGCCTTTGGGTGCGCGAGGCCTGCGACCGGTCGGCGGCCCAGCTCGAAGCGCTGCAGTCGGCGCTGATCGCCAAGGCCGAGGCGCACACCGACACCCTGATGCCGGGCTTCACCCACCTCCAGCCGGCCCAGCCGGTGACCTTCGGTCACCACCTGATGGCCTATGTCGAGATGTTCGGGCGCGACGCCAGCCGGTTCCGCGACGCCCGCGCGCGGATGAACGAGTGCCCGCTGGGCGCGGCGGCCCTGGCCGGTTCGCCCTTCCCTATCGACCGGGAGATGACGGCCAGGGCGCTGGGCTTCGACCGGCCGACGGCAAATTCGCTGGACAGCGTCTCGGCCCGCGACTTCGCGCTGGAGGGCCTGTCGGCCGCCAGCATCGCGGCGACGCACCTGTCACGGCTGGCCGAGGAGATCGTGATCTGGATGACGCCGCAATTCGGCTTCATCCGGCTGAGCGACGCCTTCACCACCGGCAGCTCGATCATGCCGCAGAAGAAGAACCCGGATGCGGCCGAGCTGATCCGGGCCAAGGTCGGGCGCATTCTCGGCTCGCTGACCAGCCTGACGGTGGTCATGAAGGGGCTGCCGCTGGCCTATTCCAAGGACATGCAGGAGGACAAGGTCCCGACCTTCGAGGCGTTCGACGCCCTGGAACTGAGCCTGCTGGCGATGACCGGAATGGTCGCCGACCTGGAGCCGAACCTGGAGCGTATGGCCGCCGCCGCCGGCGCGGGCTTCTCAACCGCCACGGACCTGGCCGACTGGCTGGTGCGGGAGCTCGACCTGCCGTTCCGCGACGCCCACCATGTGACTGGCGCAGCGGTGAAGCGGGCCGAGCAGTTGGGGGTCGATCTGGCCGATCTGCCGCTGGCCGAGCTGCAGGCATTGAACCAGGGCATCGGCGGGGACGTTTTCAAGGTCCTGACCCCTGCCGCCTCGTCGGCGAGCCGCGTAAGCTACGGCGGAACGGCGCCGGACCAGGTGCGGTCACAGATCAAGCGCTGGAAGGATACCCTGCGATGAAAACCAAGGCCCTGATCCTCTCGATAACCCTCGCGGGTCTGGCGCTCGGCGGCTGCGGCCGGCTGGGCGAACTGGAACGGCCCGGCGCCGAGCCGTCGAGGAGCGGCTCCAAAGACACCGTGATGGATCCGGCCGTCGACGGCCGGACCGCGCGCGACGCACCGATCCCCGGCTCCAATCCCAAGTAGATCCGGCAAGCCGTGAACCACTTCGAGGTCCGGGGCGGCGAGCTCCAGTGCGAGGATACGCCCCTCTCCCGGATCGCGGAGGCGGTCGGCACGCCCGTCTACGTCTATTCCCGCGCCACGCTGGAGCGGCATTTCACCGTGTTCCGCGACGCGCTGATCGTCGCCGGTCTGGGCGATCCGCTGATCGCCTACGCGGTCAAGGCCAACGGCAATGTCTCGGTCCTGCGTACGCTAGGCGATCTGGGCGCCGGGGCGGACACCGTGTCCGAAGGCGAGATCCGGCGGGCGCTGGCGGCCGGCATTCCGGCTGAGCGGATTGTCTTCTCCGGCGTCGGCAAGGCTCGGCGCGAGATCGAGTTCGCGCTGAAGGTCGGGGTTTCGGAGATCAACGTCGAATCCGAGCCCGAGCTGAAGCTGGTGGCCGAGGTTGCCGGGGCGCTTGGCTTGCGCGCGCCCATCGTGTTCCGGGTCAATCCGGACGTCGCGGCCGGCGGGCACGCCAAGATCGCCACCGGAAAGGCCGAGAACAAGTTCGGCGTCTCGTTCAACGAGGCGGCGCGGCTCTATGCCAACGCGTCCAACCACCCGCACCTGAACCCGCTGGGCGTGGCCTGTCACATCGGCAGCCAGATCACCGATCTCGCCCCGTTCGAAGCGGCCTTCACCCGCATGCGCGGGCTGGTCGAGTCGTTGCGGGCCGAGGGCCTGAGCGTCGAGCGTCTGGACCTGGGCGGCGGCCTGGGCGTGCCCTATTTCGACATGCCCGACCCGCCGGGTCCGGCCGAGTACGCCGCGATGATCGGCCGGGTGATGGCGGGACTGGAGGGCGTCCGGTTCGCCTTCGAGCCCGGCCGGGTGATCGCCGCCAATGCGGGCGTGCTGCTGGCCAGCGTGATCCATCTGCACGAGCGGCCCGAGGGGCGACGGTTCCTGGTGCTCGACGCGGCGATGAACGACCTGATCCGCCCGGCGATGTACGACGCCTTCCACGATATCCGCCCGGTGGTCGAGACCGACGCGACGCCGGTCACCTGCGACGTGGTCGGCCCGGTCTGCGAGACCGGTGACACCTTCACCCGCGAGCGCCAGCTGCCGCCAATGGGGCCGGGCGACGTGGTCGCCTTCATGAGCGCAGGCGCCTACGGCGCGGCCATGGCCAGCGAGTATAATTCCCGCCCGCTGGTTCCCGAGGTGCTGGTCGACGGCGACCGGTTCGCGGTGATCCGCCGTCGACCGACCTATGACGAGATGCTGGCGACAGAAACGCCCACGGATTGGCAGTAGACCCATGACTTTTCGACCGTTCGCCGCCCTGGCCCTGGCCGCCCTGCTCGCTGCGCCGGCGCTCGCCCAGTCGCCGGGGATCATCTCGCCCGACCGGCTGGCGGAGCATGTGAAAGTGCTGGCCGCCGACGACTTCGCCGGCCGCGCGCCGGGCGGTCCGGGCGAGCCGCTGACGATCAAATACCTGGTGGACCAGTTCCGGGCCCTGGACCTGGAGCCCGCCGGTGACAACGGCGGCTGGACCCAGGAAGTGGCGCTGAACCGCTTCGTCGTGCCTGGCGATGCCGGCCTGTCCCTGACCATCAACGGCGCGACCCGGCCGCTGGTCCAGACCCGCGACATCATGGCCGCCAGCCAGCGGCCCGTGGACCGGGTGACCATCGACAAGGCCCCGCTGGTGTTCGTCGGCTATGGCGTCAGCGCGCCGGAGCGCGGCTGGGACGACTTCAAGGGCGTCGACCTGAAGGGCAAGATCGCGGTCTTCCTGATCAACGATCCGGACTTCGAGGCCACGGCGGCTGATCCCGTCGCCGGCAAGTTCGGCGGCAAGGCGGCGACCTACTACGCGCGCTGGAGCTACAAGTACGAGGAAGCCGTGCGGCGCGGGGCCATCGGCGCCCTGATCGTCCACGAGACGGCCGGCGCGGCCTATCCCTGGACCACGGTGGTCGCCTCGAACGGCGAGAGCTTCGATGTCGTGCGCGAGCATCCGGAGCGGGCGAAGCTGCTGCTGCAGGGCTGGCTGCAACGCGACGTGGCCGTCGATCTGTTCCGCAAGGCCGGGCTGGACTTCGAGGCCGAGAAGCTGCGCGCCCGGACCGCCGCGTTCCGCCCCGTCGCCCTCAGCGGGGCGAGCTTCTCCGCCGACTATCCGCTCAAGGTCGACCGGCTGGTCAGCCAGAACGTGCTGGCGAAGATCCCGGGAACGACCCATCCGGACGAGAGCATCATGTTCAGCGCCCACTGGGACGCCTTCGGAATCGGCCCGGCCGACGCCAGCGGCGACACCGTGCGGCACGGGGCGGCCGACGACGCCATCGGCGTGGCCGGAGTGATCGAACTGGCCCGCGCCTTCGCCAAGGGGCCAAAGCCGCAACGGACGCTGGTGTTCGCCCTGTGGACCGCCGAGGAACGGGGCCTGCTGGGGTCGGAATACTACGCCGAGCATCCGGGCTTCCCGCTGGCGAAGATGGTCGCCAACTTCACCCTTGATGTGCTGCAGACCGCCGGCCCCAGCCGCGACGTGGTGCTGGTCGGCGCCGGGCAGAACAGCCTCGAGGCGCTGCTGGCGAAGGGCGCGGCCCTGCAGGGCCGGGTCGTGACGCCGGACGCGCATCCCGAGCGCGCGCTGTTCTATCGCGCCGACCATTTCAGCGTCGCCAAGCGTGGCGTGCCTGTGCTGCTGCTGATGGGCATCGGCGGCGGGCCCGACCTGGTGGTCGGCGGTCGCGAGGCCGGCGACCGGTGGGTGACCGACTACACCACCCGCTGCTACCACCAGCCCTGCGACAACTGGAGCCCGGCCTGGGACCTGCGCGGCGCGGCGGCCGACGTGGACCTGATCCTGTTCGCCGGCGGCGAGCTGATGAACTCGCGGCAGTGGCCCGACTGGAACGACGGCTCGGAGTTCAAGGCGTTGCGGGCGAAGACGGCCGGAGAGCGGCGGTAGAAGGGGACACGTACCTTCGGTACATGTCCCCTACACTTCCCACCACGGATACGGCCTGGGCATGTCCTTGGACACCTTTCCTGGGAAGCTCGGCTTACGCTTTTCCAGGAACGCCGAAACGCCTTCGCGGACGTCTGCTGATGCGCCCATGGCCATGGCCAGCGGGCCGTCGACGGCCAGCACCTTGAGCGGGTCGGGCTCCTCGGCGAAGCGCTGGAACAGGGCGCGGGTGATGGCGATCGAGACCGGCGCGGTCTCCTCGACGATCTCGCGGGCAAGCTCGCGGGCCCGGTCGAGCAGGGCCTCGGGCTCGAGCACCTCGCTGACCAGACCGCCGGCGAGCGCCTCGTCCGCGCCGAAGACCTTGCCCGAGTAGCACCACCGCAGCGCCTGCGGCAGGCCGACGATGCGCGGCAGGAAAGACGCCGCCCCGGCCTCGGGGGCGAGGCCCCGGCGGGCGAAGACAAAGCCGATCTTCGCCTTCGTCGAGGCGATACGGATGTCCATCGGGAGGGTCATGGTGATCCCGACCCCGACCGCCCCGCCGTTGATCGCGGCGATCGACGGCTTGCGGCAGGTGTAGATCGCCTCGACGAACCCACCCTTCGGCGCGCCGGTCGTTGGCCGGCCCTCGCCGAACAGTTTTGCGCCATCGCCCCCGAAGGCGTCTGCCCCGGCCGACATGTCCGCCCCGGCGCAAAAGCCGCGCCCGGCGCCGGTAACGATCACCACCCGCACCGCGTCGTCGGCGTCCGCCTCGACGAAGGCCTGCGCCAGTTCCGCGCCCATGCGGGCGGTGTAGGCGTTCAGCGCATCCGGCCGGTTGAGGGTGATCGTCAGGATCCCGTCCCGCAGGTCGGTGGTGATCGCTTCGAAGGCCATGGCCGTCTCCTCCCGGGGCATTTGCGCCAGCCTGTCAGGCCACGCCGGGCGGCGGCAAGTATGACGTTGCGGCAGGCCTGCGGGACCTGGATGAAAAACATACTGGACTTTGTGTCCGATATTTTTTACATGACGTCGGACATTTAAGACATTCCACGACTGGAGCCCGTCATGCCCTTCCGCGAAAAGTCCGCCTGGATTTCGCTGCTCGCCACCTCCGGCGTCTGGGGAACCTACTTCTGGATCCTGTGGCCGGACCTGCTGGACCGGTCGCTGAACCCCTCGGCCGTTGGCCTGTTCATCGGCGGGGTCGTGGTGCTTACGATCATCCAGATCGTGCTGGCGATCACCATGGCCCTGACCTCGGGCAAGGCCGCCGACGCGCCGATGGACGAGCGCGAACAGCTGATCGATCTGAAGGGCGCGCGCGCCGGCTTCTCCGCGCTGAATGGCGCGGTGTTATGCGTCTCGGCGCTGTGGCTGCTGAAGGTCAGCCCCCTGATCATGGCCAATGGCATCCTGGCCGCCATGGTCGTGGGCGAGGTGGTCCGGTCGGCCTGGATCATCGTCAGCTATCGCCGGGGCGTCTGACCGTGGCCGGCCCGCCGCCAATCCGCAACACCATCCGCCGCCTGCGATTTGACCGGGGCGAGATGACCCAGCAGGCCCTCGCCGACGCCATCGGCATGACCCGCCAGACCATCGTCGCCATCGAGCAGGGCAAGTACTCGCCGTCGCTCGAAGCGGCGTTCCGCATCTCGCGCGTATTCGGCGTGGGGGTGGAGGAGGTGTTTCAGTGGGAGGGGTGAGCGGCGCGGAGGCTCAGTCCATCGCCCCGATGTACGGCAATCCCCGCATGCCCCCGGCCACGTCCATGCCGTAGCCGACGAGGAACCGGGCCGGGGCCT
>CAIOHT010000119.1 GCA_903858185.1 uncultured Caulobacterales bacterium | reverse complement strand
TCATGGTGAGGAGCGATCCCTCAGGATCGCGTCTCGAACCACGCACCCTTTCCCCGCTGCGACAGCCTGCTAAGACAGGTCCATGGCCGCCACCGCCGGACCCGAGATCGAGCGACTGATCGCCCTGCTGGGCAAGCTGCCGGGGCTGGGGCCCCGGTCGGCGCGTCGGGCCGCGCTGGCGTTGCTGAAGCGGCGCGAGCAACTGCTCGATCCCCTGACCGATGCGATGGTCGACGCCCGGGCCAAGGTCCGGACCTGCACCACCTGTGGCTCGCTCGACACGGCTGATCCCTGCGCCATCTGCGCGGACGCCGCCCGGGACGGCGGGCTGCTGTGCGTGGTCGAGGAGGTCGGATCGGTCTGGGCGCTGGAGCGCGCCAGCGCCTTCCGCGGCCGCTACCACGTGCTGGGCGGCCTGCTCTCGGCGCTCGACGGCATGGGGCCGGACAAGCTGCGCGTCGCCGAGCTTTTGAACCGCGTTTCACAGGGCGAGGTGCGGGAAGTGATTCTCGCCCTGCCCGCCACCGTCGACGGCCAGACGACCGCCCATTACCTGGCCGAGCGGCTGGTCCCCTCCCAGGTGCCCGTGACCATGCTGGCGCGCGGCGTGCCCGTCGGCGGAGACCTCGACTGGCTGGACGACGGCACCATCGCCCAGGCGCTTAGGGCCCGACGGCCGGCTTAAGCGAAGTTCCTCTCCGCGAAGCGGGGAGGGGGACCATGCGGAGCATGGTGGAGGGGCAGCGCCGGATTCACGAGGTAGACCGGAATTCAGGATGTGGTCGCTCCCCTCGGCGTCTCCCTCTCCACCATGCTCCGCATGGTCCCCCTCTCCCTCGCGGGAGAGGATTGGCCGTGTCGGGTTTTCACGCTAGGAACGGAGCATGAACGATCCTGTGACCATCGCCGTTCTGGCCGCCGCTGTATTCGCCATCGCCTTCCTGGGCGTACTGGTCCTGTGGCTGCGAGAGCGGGGGCAGTCGGTGAAGCTGGCGACCGAGCTGGCCGGGGCCGTCGAGCGGGCCCGTTTGCAGGAAGATGCGCGGGTGACCATGGGCGACTATCTGCGCGCCCAGGCCGAGCAGACCGCCACCGCAACGGCCGAAGCGCTGCTGAAGCGTACCGACGAGACCTTCCGCAATCGCGAGATGCTGCATCAGGAGCGCCTGGCCGCGCAGCTGAAGCCTGTGGCTGACAGCCTGGCCAAGTTCGAAGCCCATGTCACAGCCGTGGAAAAGACCCGCGCCGAGGAGACCGGTGGTCTGCGCGAACAGCTGGCGCAGCTGATGACGGCGTCGACGGCGACGCGCGACGAAGCCCGCCGCCTGACCGAAGCCCTCAAGGGCAATACGGGCCGCCGGGGCCGGTGGGGAGAACAGACCTGCCGGAACGTGCTGGAAGCCGCAGGCATGGCGGGGCGGTTCGACTTCGAGGAACAGCAGTCCGAGGCCGGCGACGATGGCCGGCAGAACCGGCCGGACTTCATCATCCACCTGCCGGGCGGCGGAAAGTTCGTCATCGACGCCAAGGTCTCGCTGGCCTTCGGCGAGCCGTCCGATGGCGACGAGGACGCCCAGCGCCAGGCGGCGTCGCTGCGGACCGCCGTCAGCATGAAGACCCATGTCCGGCAGCTGTCGTCCAAGGCCTATCAGGACCAGTTCAAGCCGAGCCCCGACTTCGTGGCGATGTTCGTGCCCGGCGACGCCTTCCTGGCCGCCGCGCTCGACCATGAGCCGGAGTTGATGAACCAGGCGATGGCCTCACGGGTGGTGATCGTGACGCCGACGACCCTGTTCGCCCTGTGCAAGGCCGTCTCCTATGGCTGGCGGGTCGAGGAGCAGGCGGCCAACGCCGACAAGATCGCGGTTCTCGGCCGCGAGCTCTACAAGCGGCTTTCCGTGATGGGTGGCCACGCCGCGGGCCTCGGCAAGGCGCTGGAGACGGCGGTGGCCCGGTACAACCAGTTTGTCGGCTCGCTCGAGACCCAGGTTCTGACCCAGGCCCGCCGCTTCGAGGACCTCAAGGTCGACCATGAGGGCAAGGAAATCCCGCAGATCGAACAGGTCGAGACCGCGGTCCGGTCCCTCAGCAAGCTCGGCGCGGCGGACGCCGCCGCCTTGACGGCTCCGGACGCCGCCCCTACCTCCTGACCACCATGTCCCTCCGCCGTATTCTCACCGTCGACAACGCCGCCGATATGGCCGTGCTCAAGCAGATTTCCACGCCTGTCGAAGGCGGGGTTACCGATGATCTGCGCCGGCTGATGGATGACATGCTGGAGACGATGTACGCCGCCCCCGGCATCGGGCTGGCGGCCGTACAGGTCGGTGAGCCGAAGCAGATCATCGTCATGGACCTTGGCGACCGGGAGGGCGCCGAGGACGGGGATGACGAGGGACGCCGCAATCCGCGTTACCTCATCAACCCGGAGATCGTCTGGTCGTCCGAGGAGCTTGCCTCCTACGAGGAGGGCTGCCTGTCGGTGCCGGAAATCTACGACGACGTCCAGCGCCCCGCCCGGGTGAAGATCCGCTACCTCAACTACGCCGGCGAGGCGGTCGAGGAGGATGCGAGCGGGCTGTTCGCCGTCTGCATCCAGCACGAGATGGATCACCTCAAGGGCGTCCTGTTCATCGACCACCTGTCGCGCCTGAAGCGCGAGCGGGCGATCAAGAAGGTCGAGAAGGCCGCCCGGGCGGCGTAATCCCTACTTCCGGCTTGTGTCGCCGCTCGCCGCCCGTTGTTCTTCAGCCTCCCGCTTTGCGTCGGCGGATGCATCGGCGACGCCGTCATGGACATCAACCGCCGTATCCTTGACCGCATCGGCGGCCTCGGCGCCGACGTTGCCGATCGCTGCTCCGGCCTCCTTCACTTCAGGATTGGCGGCAATTTCCTTCGCCGCTTCCTTGACCTCGCCGCCCACGGCAGCCGCGCCTTGGCCGACATCCGCCCGGTCTTCCTTCGAACAGGCGCCCAGGGTGAGGCCTGCAGCTGCGAGAGTGACAATGACGATTGAGCGCATGGAAGAATTCCGTTTGAAGGTTTCGTTCCAGGGACCAACGATCCGTGAAGCGCCAGGTTCCCGGCGCCTTCCGCCGGACCGCCGGCACGGCTAAACCCCGCCCATGCGCCTCGCCTTTCTCGGAACGCCCGACTTCGCCGTCCAGAGCCTCGCCGCCATTCTTGCGGCCGGCCACGAGGTCGTCTGCGTCTATTCCCAACCGCCCGCGCCACGCGGTCGCGGTCAAACGCTGCAACCCTCGCCGGTGCAGGCCTTCGCAGAGTCGCACGGCCTGACGGTCCGGACGCCCGTCTCGATGAAGGCGCCGGAAGAGATCTCGGCATTCCAGGCGCTGGACCTCGACATCGCCGTCGTCGTGGCGTTCGGCCAGATCCTTGTGGCCGAGGTCCTCGATGCGCCCCGCCTCGGCTGTTTCAACGTCCACGCCTCACTGCTGCCCCGTTGGCGCGGCGCCGCCCCGATACAACGGTCGCTGATGGCGGGAGACAGCGTCACCGGCGTCCAGGTGATGCGGATGAGCCTCGGCCTCGATGAAGGCGCCATTCTGGCGACGGAGACGGTGCGCATCGGTCCGCTCGACACGGCGGGAACGCTGCACGACCGGCTGGCGGAGGCCGGCGCGCGCCTGCTGCCGCCGACGCTGGCGGCCATCTCGGCGGGGACGGCCGTCGAGACGCCCCAGACCGCAGCGGGCGTCACCTATGCGAAAAAGATCAAGCCGGCGGAGGCCCGGATTGACTGGACCCGTTCGGCGACCGAGCTGGACCTGCACATCCGGGGCCTGTCGCCATTCCCCGGCGCCTGGTTCGAGGCGCCGTCCGACAAGGGGCCGGTACGTGTGAAGGCTCTGCTGTCGCGGGTTGAGGAGGGGGCTGGAACGCCGGGCCAGACGCTCGATGATAGCCTGCTGATTGCCTGTGGGACCGGCGCGGTGCGCCTCCTGCGCGCCCAGCGTGAAGGCAAGTCGGCGCAGGACGCGGCCGATTTCCTGCGCGGTTTTCCAGTCGTCGCGGGGACCGTGCTGGCCTGATGCCCCGCTATCGCCTGACCATCGAGTATGACGGCCGGCCCTATCGCGGCTTTCAGGCCCAGGGCGGGCTGCCCAGCGTGCAGGGCGCGATCGAGGCGGCGGTACTGGGCTTCACCGGCGAAACCCTTCGGATCCATGCTGCCGGCCGGACCGACACCGGCGTCCATGCGACCGGCCAGGTCATCCACGTCGACCTTGGCAAGGCCTGGCCGGCCGATGTGGTGCGCGACGCCCTCAACGCCTACCTGCGGCCCGAGCCGATCGCTGTTCTGGAGGTCGAGGACGTCTCCGGCGACTGGCACGCCCGTTTCTCGGCGATAGAGCGGCGCTACCTCTATCGCGTACTCAACCGCCCGGCGCCGGCCGCTCTGGACAAGGGACGGGTCTGGCATGTGCGCAAGCCGCTGGACGCGGCGAAGATGCATGAGGCCGCCCAGGCGCTGACCGGCCACCACGACTTCACGACCTTCCGCGACATGCAATGCCAGGCGAAGTCGCCGATGAAGACGCTGGATGTCGCGGCGGTCCATCGCGAGGGCGAGGAGGTGCATCTCGTCTTCGCCTCGCGATCGTTCCTGCACCGGCAGGTGCGCTCGATGGTCGGCTCGATTGTGGAGGTCGGCCTCGGGCGCTGGACGGCCGCCGACCTGAAGGCTGCGCTCGAGGCCCGCGACCGGACGGCCTGCGGCCAGGTCGCGCCTGCGGACGGGCTGTATCTGACCGGGGTCGGCTACGCCGGATAGGGCGTCACGAACTCCTGCCCGGTCGCCTTGGCCAGCAGCTCGCCGTCCTCGCGACGAAACTCGACCTCGACCGAGATCAGTTGGCGCGACCGGGCCACGACCCGGGCGTCGATCAGCAGCGGATGGGCGCGACCCGGCTTGAAGAAACGGACCTGCAGATCGGTGGTCCGGAAGGCTGACGGTGCGTCGATCACGGTCATGGCGGCGAACGCCATCATCTGGTCCGCCAACGCCGCCAGGTAGCCGCCGAACATCGAGCCGTCCGCATTCATCAGGTCAGCGTGCGGCTCCCAGCGCTTGCGCGCCCAACCCTCGCCCCAGGCCTCAAGAAGGCCCAGCCGCAGAACGGCGACCACCGGCGGCGGCTCCACGGTGCCTGCAACGAGAGCGTCCAGTCGGTCGGTAGCCCAGGTCATAGAAAGCCTCTTCGTTTCCGGAACCGGCAATGTGAAGCTTGCTCGGGTTCAGGGGGACTCGCATGTCAGACGCCGCCGCCAGTGTCCGTCGACGTCCGCGCCAGGGCCGGTCGATCGCCACCGTGGAAGCCATTCTGGAAGCCGCTACTCGCATTCTGGAGACGGACGGGCGCTTCACGACCAACCATGTTGCGGAACGCGCCGGGGTCAGCGTCGGCACCCTCTACCAGTACTTCCCGGACAAGGCGGCGATCCTCCACGCGCTGGCCGCGCGGGAACGCGCCGGGATGGCGGCGGCGACCCGGACCGCGATAGCCGCCGGCGTCGATCCCGCACGGGCCGCGATCCGCGCCCAGCTCGCCGCCTTTGACGGCCGGCACGCAGCGCGGCGAGCGGTGCTGGAAGCCATCCTGCGGGACCCGGCGGTCCCGGGTATGGCAGACAAGGTCGATGCCGGCGTGGCGCCCTTCGTCCGCGACGGCGAGCGCCCCGTCCACGCCTTCGTCCTGTCCCGCGCGATCATGGGCGTGGTGCGTGCGGCAGTACTGGAAGACTCGCCCCTGCTGGGAACGCCGGAGCTCGAGGAGGCGCTGGTGCGGCTCGTGCGAGGCTACGCCGAGGCGTCGCCGAAACGCTCGAAATAGCGCTCGATGATCCGCTGGTAGGCGGCCTGAAGGTCGTACAGTTGGCTGACCGGCACGCGCTCGTCGACGGCGTGCATTGTGGCCCCCACCAGACCGAACTCCAGCACCGGGCAGAGGTCGCGGATGAACCGCGCGTCGGAGGTGCCGCCGGTCGTCGAGAGATCGGTGTCCTCGCCAGTCGTTTCCTTGATCGCCGAGGCGACCAGGTCCGTGAACGGGCCGCGGCGGGTGAGGAAAGCCTCACCGCTGACGATCGATCTGACCTCGACCTTGCCGCTGAAGTTCGCGCCCGCCGCGGCCGCCGTTTCGGCGATCCAGGCCTCCAGCTCCGCGCCCTTGTGCGCCGGGTTGAAGCGGATGTTGATCCGGGCCCTGGCCTCGCGCGGGATGATGTTGGTGGCGGTATTGCCGACGTCGATGGTGGTGACTTCGAGGTTCGATGGCTGGAAACCCTCGAAACCGTCGTCCAGCACGCGCGCCTGCAGCCGCGACAGCAGGTCGATCAGCACGGGCACGGGGTTGGCTGCACGCTGGGGATAGGCCACGTGGCCCTGCACGCCCTCGACCGTGATCCAGCTGTTGATGCTGCCGCGGCGTCCGATCTTGATCATGTCGCCCAGCCGGGCCGAGCTGGACGGCTCGCCGACGACGCAGTGGTCGATGACCTCGCCTTCAGCGGCCAGCACCTCGACCACCCGCTTTGTCCCGTCGAAGGCCATGCCTTCCTCGTCGCCGGTGATCAGGAAGCTCAGCGAGCCTTTGGGATCATTGTCGGCGAGATAGGCGGAGACGGCGGCAATGAAGGCCGCGATGCCGCCCTTCATGTCCACTGCGCCGCGCCCCACCAGAACGCCATCCGCGAGCGCCGCCTCGAACGGCGGGCTGGTCCAGGCGTCGGCGTCACCCACGGGCACGACATCGGTGTGCCCGGCGAAGCAGAGGTTGGGGCTCGTCGTCCCTCGCCGGGCGTAGAGGTTTTCGATCTCGCCGAACTTCATCCGGCGGCAGACGAAGCCCAGACCTTCCAGGGCCTGCTGGACGATATCCATCGCGCCGAGGTCGGCCGGCGTCACCGACGGACGGCGGATCAGGTCGCGGGCAAGGTCGAGAACGTCGATCACGGTCAGTCCCGCAGCAGGTCGTTGATCGAGGTTTTGGAGCGGGTCTGGGCGTCGACCGTCTTGACGATCACCGCGCAGGAAAGGCTCGGGCCGCCGTGCGGATCGGGCAGACTGCCGGGCACCACCACGCTGTAGGGCGGGACGTAGCCGCGGTGGACCTCGCCGGTCTTGCGATCGACGATCTTGGTCGTCGCGGTCAGGAACACGCCCATGCTGAGCACGCTGCCCTGGCCTACGATGACCCCTTCGACCACTTCGGAGCGCGCGCCGATGAAGCAGTCGTCCTCGATGATGGTCGGATTGGCCTGCAGCGGCTCGAGCACCCCGCCGATGCCGACGCCGCCCGAAAGGTGGACCCGCTTGCCGATCTGGGCGCAGGAGCCGACCGTCACCCAGGTGTCGACCATGGTCCCCTCGTCAACGAAACCGCCGATGTTCACGAACGAGGGCATCAGGATCACGTTCTTCGCCACATAGGCGCCCCGGCGCACGATCGCGCCCGGCACGGCGCGGAAGCCGGCCTCCTCGAACTGCGGCGCTTCCCAGCCATCGAACTTGTTGGCCACTTTGTCCCACCAGGGACCGACCGCGCCGCCCATGGCCCCGGCGCGCATGACGGCGTTGGGGTTCAGGCGGAAGGACAGCAGCACGGCCTTCTTGGCCCATTGGCGAACGACCCACTCGCCATCGATCTTTTCGGCCACCCGGATCTTGCCGCTGTCGAGCAGCGAGAGGGTTTCCTCGATAGCCGTGCGGACCGGACCGGTGGTCGCCGGGGACACGGCGTCACGGCCTTCCCAGGCGGCTTCGATCTCGGTTTCCAGGTCGGCGAGCGTCACGGCGGTCATGCGTCGGTTTCCTTCACCCGGATGTCGTTGAGAAACTCGGCCAGGTGTCTTGCGCGGTGGTGGACAAAGGAGGCGGTCGACTCGGCGGCGTGCGCACCGACCAGGACCGTGGTCATGCCCAGGGCGGCGGCCGGGGCGAGGTTGTGCTCGCTGTCTTCGAAGAAGGCCGACCCGGCAGCCGTGACGCCATGCCGGGCGATCATCATGCCGAAGGTCACGGGCGACGGCTTGGGAATGTAGCCCGCCGCCGCGATGTGGAAGATGTCCTCGAAGACGTGGGCGATGCCGAGGCGATCGAGCACGCGTTCAGCGTGGGTGGCCGACCCGTTGGTGAAGACCAGCCTCCGGCCCGGCAACCGCTCGAGGCCCGCGGTGAGGGCAGGATCGGGCGTCAGGGCGTCCAGCGAGACGTCATGGACCGCGGTCAGGAAGTCTTCCGGATCGATGCCGTGGTTGTTGGCCATCAGGCCCGCAAGCGTGGTGCCGTGCTCGTGGTAGTAGCGCTTCTGGATCGCCCTGGCCTCTTCCCGGGGCAGGCCCGTGACCCGCTCCATGAAGTCGGTCATCCGCCCCGAAACCAGCGTCATGACTTCGCTCTCGATCGGGTAGAGGGTGTTGTCGAGGTCGAACAGCCAGGTGTCGATGTGGGTGAGGTCTGTCACGCCTTCACCAGGGTGCCTGCGCCGTGCTGGGTGAACAGCTCGACCAGCATCGCATGCGGCCGCCGGCCGTCGAGGATGACCACCGCCTCGACCCCCGCGTCGACGGCGGCGATGGCGGTTTCCAGCTTGGGGATCATGCCCCCGGTGGCGACGCCGGTGCGGATCAGTTCGAAGGCCTCGGCGACGGTCATCTGACGGATCAGCTCGCCATTGGCGTCCTTCACCCCCGCCACATCGGTCAGCAGCAGCATCCGCTTGGCCTTCAGTGCGCCCGCCAGGGCGCCGGCAACGGTGTCTGCGTTGATGTTGAAGGTCTGGCCGGACTCGGACACGCCGATCGGGGCGACGACCGGGATGTAGTCATGGTCGGACTTGATCAGCACCTCGATCAGGGTCGGATCGATCTTCTGCGGCTCACCAACGAAGCCCAGATCGACAACCTGTTCGATGTTGCTGTCCGGATCCTTCTTCGTGCGGCGGGCGCGTGTGACCGTGATCAGCCGCGCGTCCTTGCCGGACAGACCGACGCCCCGTACGTCCGCCTCGCGGCCCGCCAGAGTGATCCAGTTGGCGATTTCCTTGTTGATAGCGCCCGACAGGACCATTTCGGCGACTTCCATCGTCGCCTCGTCGGTCACGCGCAGGCCGTCGACAAAGGTCGACTTGACCCCTGCCCGGTCGAGCATGCGCGAGATCTGCGGCCCACCGCCGTGCACGACGACCGGATGGACGCCCATGAGCTTGAGCAGCACGGCGTCGGCGGCGAACAGTTTCGCCACAGAGTCCTCGCCCATGGCGTGGCCGCCGTATTTGATCACGACCGTCTCCCGGTCGTAGATCTGGATGTAGGGCAGGGCTTCGGCGAGGGTCTTCGCGGTCGCCCAGCCGGCTTCCTCGGTCGTGTCGGTCAAGGCGCTGAGCTCCCGTATCGTCGTGCGGGTCGATAGCGGATGGGCGGCGCGGTGTCACCGCTCTTCGAGGCTGTGAAAGACGCGGAGGACCGTGACCTCACGCGCCTCAACCTTTGGCGGCCCTGCGCTCGGCGATGAGTCGATCAAGCTCGGCCATGGCCTCCTCAATCGAGATTGTCTCGCCTGTGCGCCGGTCTCCGCCACGCCGGGCTGTTCCGCCATGAGTGGCGTCTCTTCTTCCGGGGACTTTCGTCGGCCGGTCATGGATCCAACTTATGCTGACCGGCCGCCCATGCCCGGCTCTATCTAAACGGCGGCTCGTCGAAGGCGCGCAACTTGCGCGAGTGCAGGTTCGGTCCCTCTGCCCGCAGCAGGTCTACGGTCGCGATGCCGATCTGCAGGTGCTGACTGATGGCCCGTTCGTAGAAGGCATTGGCCTGGCCAGGCAGCTTGATCTCGCCGTGCAACGGCTTGTCCGACACACACAGCAGCGTCCCGTAGGGCACCCGGAAGCGATAGCCCTGGGCGGCGATCGTGGCGCTTTCCATGTCGATGGCGACTGCCCGGCTCTGGTTGAACCGCAGGGCGCTGGAGGTGTACCTCAGCTCCCAGTTCCGGTCGTCCGTGGTCACCACCGTGCCAGTCCGCAGACGGCGCTTAAGGCTCTCGCCGCTTTCGCCGCTGACCAGCTTGGCGGCGTCATACAGCGCCCGCTGGATCTCGGCGATCGAGGGGATGGGAATGTCGGGCGGCAGGACCTCGTCCAGCACATGGTCATCGCGCAGATAGGCATGGGCCAGCACATAGTCGCCGATGGTCTGGCTGCCGCGTAGGCCGCCGCAGTGGCCGATCATGAGCCAGGCCTGGGGTCGCAGAACCGCCAGGTGGTCGGTGATCGTCTTGGCGTTCGACGGGCCGACGCCGATGTTGACCAGGGTCACGCCCTGCCCGCCCGGCGCTATCAGGTGATAGGCCGGCATCTGGTGCCGCCGCCACGGGCCGTTGGCGATGGTCATTTCCGGGTTCGGCGAATCCTTCGTCACCGTGATGTTGCCGGGCGCCGACAGGGCCGTGAATCGCGTGCCCGGCTCCTTGAGTTGCTCGCAGCCCCAGCGGACGAACTCATCGACGTAGCGGTGGTAGTTGGTGAACAGGATGTACTGCTGCACGTCCTCGGCCGGAGCGCCGCTGTAGTGCTTCAGTCGGGCCAGCGAGAAGTCCGTCCGCAGGCCGTCGAACAGCGCCAGCGGGCGGGAGGCTTCCAGAATGGGGTCCCACAGACCGTCCGCCACTTCGTCGCCGATGTGCGCCAGCTCAGTGGTCGGGAACCAGCGGGCGATCTCGCTCGCACTGACGTCGGCCATGGCGATGTCGCCGCCATCCAGTACGTAGGGGAACGGAATCTCCTGCATGGACCGGCCGACGTCGAGCTGGACGCCGAAATCCTGGATCATCAGAGCCAGCTGCTCGATCAGATAGTCCTTGAACATGGCCGGACGCGTGACCGTCGTGGCGTAGTCCCCAGGCAGGCCGATCCGGGCGTAGGCGCGGCTGATCGGTGGATAGCCGTTCTCGCCGCTCCAGTGCATCCGAAGTTCGGGATACACAAACGCGCCATCGGCCCGCAGCGCGGGGTCGGGGCGTTGGCCGGTTGTCAGGAAGGTCTTCAGGGCGCCCCTCAGGGCGGAGACGGACCGTTCGTATTCTTCGATAAGCCGCTCGACGATGGCGGCTGCTTCTTTCTCATGTGTCATGGCTGCTTATAGCGACCGCATGCGATCTTGGCGAGGCGCCGGGAGCACGCCTAAGCTTCAATCCATGTTTCGGACTGTTCTGATCTACGGACTGGCGCTGGCGGCGGGGGCTGCGCTCCTGCAGTGGCTGGAGTACCGCATCTGGACTCAGTCCCACGCCGTCGAGATCTGGATCGGACTGATCGCCGTCGCCTTCCTCGGGCTCGGCGTCTGGGTCGGCGCCCGGCTGTTCCGTCCACAGACTCTCACCGGCCCGTTTGCGCCCAACGCCGAGGCCCTGGCCTCCCTCGGGATCACGCCGCGCGAACATGAGGTGCTGGGCCTGCTGGCGTCCGGACGATCCAACAAGGAGATCGCCAGGCAGCTCGAGCTGTCGCCGAACACGGTGAAGACCCACGTCGCGCGCCTGTTCGATAAGCTGGAGGCCGCGCGCCGCACCGAAGCGATCCTGCGGGCCCGCGAGTTGCGGCTGATACCCTGACCTTTCGGGTGAATTTCACGAAATCACCCTTTTGGGCGATTGTCCTGCCGGGTGCCGGCGCCCCTGTTGGCCGGCGTCGATCCAACCCTGGGGGAACCAGATCATGTCTCGCATCATCATCGCCTTCGGCCTCGTCGCCGGCCTCATCATCGTCGTGCCGATGTTCACCCTGCTGTTCATCAGCGACCCCGGCTCGCTCGGACACGCCGAGATCATCGGCTTCAGCTTCATGTTTCTGGGCTTCAGTCTGATCTTCGTGGGCGTGAAGCGGTTCCGCGACCGGGCGCTGGGCGGCGTGATCCGCTTTGTCCCGGCCTTCCTGCTCGGGCTCGGCATCAGCGCCGTAGCCACCCTGGTCTACATCGTCAGCTGGGAGATCACACTGGCGCTGACCAACTACGCCTTCCTCGAGACCTATCCTGCCCAGGCCATCGAGGCCGCCCGCGCCAAGGGCAAGTCGAGCGCCGAGATCGCCAAACTGACCGCCGACATGCAGTCGATGATGACCTGGTATCGCAACCCGTTGCTGCGCATGCCGATGACGACCATCGAGATATTCCCGGTCGGCCTCCTGGTTTCGCTGGTCTCGGCGGGCCTGCTGCGCAACAGCCGCTTCCTGCCAATGAAGGTCGTGCAGGGCTGACGGGGCTTGCGGAGCGGGAATCCGGAACCACATCTCCGGACATGAACAACTCGCTCCGCACCTTCATGCTCCTGGCCGCGCTTACGGCCATCTTTGTCGTCGCCGGGTTCCTGATCGGGGGGACGGCCGGGATGCTGATCGCCCTTGCACTCGCGGTCGGCATGAATCTGTTCAGCTACTGGAACGCCGACAAGATCGTCCTGCGCATGTACGGCGCGGTCGAGGTCGACGGGTCACATCCGGACGCGTTGATCCGCAACTATGTCGACGACACTCTGGCGCTGGCGGATGGAGCGGGCATTCCAAGGCCCCGCGTCTACGTCATCGAAACCGACCAGCCGAACGCGTTCGCGACGGGTCGCAATCCGGAGAATGCGGCCGTGGCCGCCACCGCCGGCCTGCTGCGCATGCTCGACCGGCGCGAGATCCGCGGCGTGATGGCGCACGAACTCGCGCACGTGAAGAACCGGGACACCCTGACCATGACGATCACCGCGACCATCGCCGGCGCCATCTCGGGTCTGGCCAATATCGCCTTCTTCTTCGGCGGTGATCGTGATCGTCCGGCGGGCATGATCGGCACGATCCTGATCGCCATCCTCGCGCCGATCGCTGCAGCGCTCGTCCAGTTCGCCATCAGCCGCGGCCGCGAGTACGAGGCTGATCGGGCGGGCGCCGAGATCAGCGGCGATCCTGAAGCGCTGGCCAGCGCCCTGCGCAAGATGGAAGCCTTCGCCCGTGGCACAGTCAACGAGGCGGCCGAGCGCAATCCGGCGACCGGCCAGATGTTCATCATCAACCCCCTGACCGGAAAGGGCGCCGACAACCTGTTCTCGACCCATCCGGCCACGGCCAACCGTGTCGAGGCGCTGCTGAAACTGTCCGGCCGGACGCGCCGGACCGGAACCTCGGTGCCGCCGACCCGCCGGGCGGGTCCCTGGAGCTGATCAGCACTTCAGAGTGAACGGCGTCGCATAGACCGCCGCCGCGTCCCGGGTCAGGGCCTCGAGCTGGTCGAACTGTGCCAGGTCCTCGGCCTTGAAGTTGAAGCAGCTCTTGCCCTGCATGCGTTTCTTCAACGCCGGCGGTATCTTCGCCGCCAGATCGGCGTGTGTGTAGACCGGCATGAGGTGGTAACTCACATAGGCCTTCCCCCGACGGACGCCGCCGAACCACATCCGCTCGCCCGGCCTGGCCGGATTGTCCCAGGGCGTCACCAGCTGCAGCCAGGCGCTATCGGCCTGCACCGCCATGGCTGGAGCCGCGCGGCGCATGAGCGCTGAAAGGCTGCTCGCCACGCCATCGAGATCGCCGCTCATCGTCCGGTCTCCATCAGAGGCGCGCCTGCATGCCGCAAGCGCATGTCTGTATTCGGGAGCACCCACTATAGCGCCGTCCGAGCGTAGTGGGGGCTCCCGAATGGTCTCTACCCCCCACCTCCGATGGGCTCTCGCCAACGGCCGCCCGACGACGGAAGATGGATCCCGACTCGGTTGCTCGCCGGCGTGGGCCGGCGCCGTCACGACCATCTCAATCGGAGGCCCTGCATGGCTGAAGTCTCAAATCCTCCCGCAGACCCGCCGAAGAAGGCTGGTCCCCTGGGTCGGCTGGCCGGGCTTTGGTTCCGCGTGCCGCTGTGGCAGCGCATTCTTCTGTCACTGCTTGCCGGCGGGATCGTGGGCTATCTCTGGGGACCCAACGCCGCCTCGATCAAATGGATCGGCGACCTGTTCGTGCTGCTGATCCGCATGGCCGTGATCCCGCTGGTCATGGTGACCATTGTCGCAGGCGTTGCAGCCCTGGGAGACGCCCGGCGCCTTGGCTCCATCGGGGTCAAGACGCTCCTACTCTATCTGTTCACCACCTCCATCGCCGTGGTTGTCGGCCTCACGCTGGGCACATATGCCCAGCCCGGCCTGGGCGCCGACTTCTCGGCCGCGACGCCGCAGGTGCTGAACGCCACCGAGTCCGTGGGCCTGAAGATCGCCGACGTCGTGCCCGCCAACGTCTTCAAGGCGTTGGCCGACGGGGCGCTGCTGCCGACCATCTTCTTCTCGCTGCTGCTGGGGTCGGCGATCCTGGCCACCGGCGAGAAGGGCAAGCCAATGGCCGCGCTGTTCGAGTCCGCCTCCGAGGTCATGCTGAAGGTCGTCGCCATCATCATGGAGCTGGCCCCCTTCGGCGTCTTCGCCCTGATCGCAACGGTCATGGGGACGGTCGGCCTGAAGGTCTTTGCCAGCGTCGGCGTGCTTGCCCTCTGCGTCCTCGCCGGGTCGCTGTTCCAGACCTTCGTCGTTCACGGACTGGTCGTACGGCTCCTGGCCTGGCTGCCGGTCGTGCCATTCTTCCGGGGCATCACCGACGCCATGCTGGTGGCCTTTTCCACCTCGTCCAGCTCGGCCACCCTGCCTGTGGCGATGCGGGTCGCGGAGGAGAACCTCGGCATCAAGCCTGCTGTGGTCTCGACGGCCCTACCGCTCGGCACAACGGTCAGCATGGATGGCACGGCCCTCTACATCGGCCTGCTCGCCATGTTCGCCGCACAGGCGTTCGGCGTTCAGCTCAGCCTCGATCAATACCTGCTTATCGGCGTCACCACCGTGATGGTCGCCGTCGGCACAGCCCCGGTTCCCTCGGCGTCCCTGTTCATGCTGGCCGGGGTGCTGACGACCTTTGGCATCACGCCTGAGCAGACCGCCATTCTCGTCGGCTTCATCCTGCCCTTTGACCGGATCCTCGACATGATCCGGACGGTCCCCAACAACACCAGCGACCTGGCCGTGGCGACCGTGGTCGCCCGTTGGGAGAACGAGATCGATGTCGAGGTCTACAAGTCCTCGAAGGACGTCTGACACGTGAGACGTCCGGGATGAGCATCACGATCACCCGCGAGGGGCCCGTCACGATCGTCGCCATCGCGCGGCCTGATCGTCGCAATGCGGTGGATGGCCCGACGGCTCGGCTGCTGTACGACGCCTTCAAGGCCTTCGATGCCGACGAAGCCGCCTCGGTCGCGATCCTCACGGGGACGGGCGGTAATTTCTGCGCCGGCGCCGACCTCAAGGCGATCGCCGGAGGCGGCGGCAACCGGGTCGAACGCACCGGCGACTTCGGTCCGATGGGGCCGACCCGACTGCAGCTCGGCAAGCCGGTCATCGCCGCGGTCGAAGGCTTCGCCGTCGCCGGCGGGCTGGAGCTGGCCCTGTGGTGCGACCTGCGCGTCGCGGCGGTCGGCGCGACCTTCGGCGTCTTCTGCCGCCGGTTCGGGGTGCCGTTGATCGATCTCGGCACCGTGCGCCTGCCACGCCTGATTGGCCAGTCGCGGGCGATGGACCTGATCCTGACCGGACGGCCTGTGGCCGCTGACGAGGCTCTGGCGATGGGCCTCGCCAACCGCGTCGTCCCGGACGGTCAGGCGCTGGAGGCCGCCATCGCGCTGGCCAGGCAGATCGCGGCCTTCCCGCAGGGCTGCATGCGCAATGACCGTCAATCGGCGCTCGAACAATGGAGCCTCGACTGGGACTCGGCGACGGCCCGCGAGATCGCGCTGGGCTACGAGACGCTGAACTCCGGAGAGACCGCCGCCGGCGCCGCCCGGTTCACCGACGGCCAGGGCCGGGGCGGCCGGTTCTAGCGGAAGCTCAATCCGCCGCTTGCGTTCCCCCGGCGGCGTCGCTAGGTTCCGCGCCTTCGCACTCAGGGGGTTCACGACCCTCACACCCGGCGTCTACGGAGAGGTGGCAGAGTGGTCGAATGTACCGCACTCGAAATGCGGCGTGCCTGGAAGGGCACCGTGGGTTCGAATCCCACCCTCTCCGCCACTAACCCCGCGCACTTGGCTCCACCCTGCGCTGGCGCCCACAAGCCCCGCTAAAGTCGCAGCTATTCCCGGCCCAACCGCCGTTGGCGGCCGTTTGCCGTCATCTTTCCGCGGCGAATTGGCCCTTT